>NZ_JBEYEI010000022.1:0-142975 GCF_040633895.1 Streptomyces sp. NPDC007863 | reverse complement strand
CATGACGTCCACACATCCCGCAAGACCGGCACCACCACGTCCCGGACCACGCAGTCGACCACTCCGCGACCACGCCGCTCAGGTTAAAGATCAAGCTAGGCCGGCTGCCGCCTCAAGGGCGAGAGCAGGGGACCGGCAGCCCTGCCGAGCTGTGGCCGGGCGCCGGGCGCCGGGCGCCGGTCGAGCGGGCCGGCAGACGCCGTACGGCATGCACCGCTGTAGCCGGGACGCTCCGCTGCCTCACTCGCCGGCATCCGGGAGGAACCACGGTGCCCTGTAGGTGCTCCGCTTCGCGTACCTCGTCGGCCACCCTTCCACTAGGTAGGAAGCCGCGCCGCGTGCGGGCATGACGACGAACGGCTCACCGTTGTTGTCGATCTCCTTCTTCCGGTCCTTTCCGTTCTCCTTCCATTCGACGGTGAGGGTGAACCGGTAGCCGTGCTTCAGCCCGTAGGGGACCACGTAGATCTTCAGGGACTTCTCGGGGTCGGGCTCGGCGGGAAGTCGCTCCGGCTGCTCTCGTCCCCCGACCTTCGGAGGACGCCCCACGATGGAGTAGGTCTTGCCCGCCGATCTGTCCAAGTCGAAGGCGAACGTCCTGACCTCGACCCCTCCGCCCTGACAGATGTACGTCAGGTGGGTGCCCCGTTCGGGCGGCGGCAGTGTCTTCTTGATGTTGACGACCACGTTGTCCACGGAGACCGTCACGGGTTTGGTTCGCTGGAGCGTCAGCTCGATGATCTGGTACTCGGCGGCAGCACCCCCGGCTTCGTGGACCTGTTCCTCGCTCGGATACCCCTTGATGAAGCGGTCGAGCTTGGAAACCGGCTGGGGGAAGACGTATCCACCGCCGTTCTCGCAGGTGTTCACAGGGTTCACGGCCTTCGCGTGAACGGCGAGCCCCGCCGCCGGCGGGAAGAAGTAATCCCGGATCTTGCCGAAGCCGCTTTCGAGGGCCCCGGTCGTCAGCTCGACCGTGACAGCGATCACCACACCGCCCAACACGGCGAGGACCTTACGGCGACGGGACGATGACGGCCCAGCGTCCTGGGCCTCGGGCGAACGACGGTTCACAAAGGCACTGTAATGGAGTGAAAGCGCTGATATCCGGATGATCCTCTTGAGAGGCTGGTGTCGTCCTGCCGGTATGGCCAGATCACGCCCTGCGCCCGACCCCGCATGGACGCGTCAGCCGCGGCAGTGCCCCGGGCGGGACGCGTACGGCGTGGCCCTGGAGCCGTCCACGCCCACTTCGAGCCGGCCGATCCTCTCGATCTCGACGACGACGCGGTCGCCGTCGCTCAGGGGCCGACTCCGGCAGGGGCACCGGTCGCTCTCACGTCGCCGGGGTACAGCGTCATCTCCACCAAGGCGAGCCCGCCCTGGGTGACGTCGAGGACGCCGAGGTCGGTGATGACCCGGTCGACGCTGCCGCGACCCGTGAGGGGGAGGGGCACTCCTCGACGAGCTTCGGGGTGCCGTCCTTGGCGGTGTGTTCCATGAGGACGATGACGCGGCGCGCGCCGTGGACGAGGTCCATGGCGCCGCCCATGCCCGTGACCATCTTGCCGGGGACCATCCAGTTCGCCAGATCGCCCGCCGTGGAGACCTGCATGGCGCCGAGGACGGCGGTGCCGAGGATGCCGTTCTCGGAGTGCAGCACCACGTGCACGCCGGACGGGACGTGGGCGGGGATCAGGGTCGGCGGGCCGATGCCGAGGTTGACGTAGGAGCCGTCGGTCAGTTCGGCGGCGGCCCGGGCGGCCATTTGGTTGCGGTTCCAGGCCATCAGGCGCGCACCGTCCTCTTCTCGATCTGCTTGTCGGCCGCCTGGGCGGGGGTGAGGGGGACGACGCGCTGGACGAAGACGCCGAGCAGGTGGACCTGGTCGGGGTCGAGGGCGCCGGGTTCGACGAGTTCCTCGACCTCGGCGATCGCGGTCCGTCCCGCCATGGCGGCCAGGGGGTTGAAGTTGGCGGAGGCGCGGCGGAAGACGAGGTTGCCGTGCCGGTCGCCGCGCCAGGCCCGTACGAGGGCGAAGTCGGTGGTGATCCCGTGCTCCAGGACGTGCGGCGGGCCGTCGTGGGCGTGGGTCTCCTTGGCGGGGGAGGCGACGGCGACGGTGCCGTCGGGGCCGTACCGTCAGGGCAGCCCGCCGTCGGCGACCTGGGTGCCGACGCCGGCCGGGGTGTAGAAGGCGGGCATGCCGCAGCCGCCGGCCCGCGGCCGTTCGGCGAGGGTGCCCTGCGGGACGAGTTCGACCTCCAGCTCCCCGCTCAGGTACTGGCGGGCGAACTCCTTGTTCTCCCCGACGTACGAGCCGGTGACCCGGCTGATGCGCCCGGCGGCGAGCAGGATGCCGAGGCGCGGACGCGACCCCGCCCACCCGCAGCCTCTCGTCCGGTGGCAGGATGCCCGGTCATGGGCGACCGCAGGGGGATCACATGACCGCTCAAGGCATACCCGGCTCGGCAGAAGGCTTCGGCGTCTTCGCCGTCGATGCCGACTGGCCGGAAACGCGGCAGGTCACGGGGCACGGCTACGACCGAGCCTCTGGCGACGTCCACGTATACCTGTGGTTCGGTTCTCCACGCTTCGACCCCGAGGTCCCCCACGTCACGGTCCTCAGCGCTTCCTCCGGCAACGCCGAGGCCGGCGAGGCCCTGGAGCGGGCCTTCGAGACCTTCTACCACCCCGACGAGGAACTTCCGGCCCGCCTGCCGGTCTTCGAACCGGTCACCGTCACCACGGACGGGAATCCCGTGGCGTTCGAACTCTGGCGCAGCAGCGGCCACCCCCGCTGGGTCGCACGGGGGCGCGTCGAGCACACCGACGTGATCCTGTCCGGAGCCGGGGTCGACCCCGGCGAGCTCAGCCTGGTCCGGGTGACGGACCTGACCTCGTTCTCGACCCCGTTCGCGCCCTTCGGATAACCGGCCTTCGGCGCGGTGACAGCTGCGCTCGGCTCGCAGCCGGGTCAGCCCGGATGCCGGCCGGTCGCGACAGCCGCAGCCCGACGCGAGTGCCCGCCGCGCGTGGACCGTGCTGCGCCACCGCCTGTACGCCGAGCGTTCCTCCCCGCCCCCTCCGCCCGTGTCGCCGTCCCATCCCCGTCCCGGCGGACGGGGAATCATCCCAGCTCGGACGGCTGGAACCGTCCCACCGTCCCAGCGGGACGGCGATCGTTGCGGCGGCCCGGGGCGTCCTGCCAGCGTCCTCCTCGTTCGACACCGCAGCAGCACCGAACGAAGGGAAAGAACGCATGCGACAGAGCGTCATGACGAGGTCGATCGTCAGCGCCACCGCCGTGGTCGGGCTGGCGGTCGGGGCCTTGGCGGGTGCCGGTACGAGCTTCGCGGCGTCCGCCCCGGCGGCCCAGGCGCCGGCGGTGAGCGCCGGGTCCTTCGGCGCGCTCGTCACCCAGAACCTCGGCCTGACCACCACGCAGGCCATGGCCGTTCAGGGCTGGCTGAAGACGCACTGGTCCTACACCGGCAGCATCGACGGCCTTCTCGGCACCAACAGCTGGAAGGCGATGCAGCGCTTCCTGGCGAAGTACTTCGACTACACCGACCCGATCGACGGGATCGCCGGCCCCGACACGATCAGGGCCCTCCAGCGCTTCCTGGCGTTGGACTGGAGCTACACCGGCGGCATCGACGGCGTCGCGGGCCCGGGCACCAGGGCCGCGTTCGCGCGGTTCGCCGACTCCATCTGATGCGGACCCCGGACGAACGAGGGAAAGAGCGCATGCGACAGAGCGTCATGACGAGGTCGATCGTCAGCGCCACCGCCGTGGTCGGGCTGGCGGTCGGGGCCTTGGCGGGTGCCGGTACGAGCTTCGCGGCGTCCGCCCCGGCGGCCCAGGTTCCGCCGGAGAGCGCCGGGCCCTTCGGCGCGCTCGCGATGTACAACTTCGGTCTGACCAGTGAGCAGGCCAAGAACGTCCAGCGCTGGCTGGCCCCGCGCTACGACTACGAGGGACCCATCGACGGTCTCCTCGGCACCGACAGCTGGAAGGCGATGCAGCGCTTCCTGGCGGCGCACTGGCACTACAAGGGTCCGATCGACGGGATCCCCGGCCCCGAGACGACCAAGGAGCTGCAGAAGTACCTGGCGGCTGCCTTCGGTTACACGGGTCCGATCGACGGGATCGCGGGCCCGGGCACCAGGGCCGCGTTCGCGCGGTTCGCCGACTCCGTCGGCTGACCCGGACCGGACGAACGAGAGGGGAAAGGCATGCGATCCATGATGAGGCCGATCATCAGCGCCACCGCCGTGGTCGGGCTGGCGGTCGGGGCCTTGGCGGGTGCCGGTACGAGCGTCGCGGCGTCCGCCCCGGCGGCCCAGGCGCCGGCGGTGAGTACGGGGTCCTTCGGCGCGCTCGCGACCCAGAACTTCGGCCTGACCACCACGCAGGCCAAGAACGTCCAGCGCGTTCTGGCCGACGTCTGGGGCTACGAGGGGTCGATCGACGGCCTTCTCGGCACCAACAGCTGGAAGGCGATGCAGCGCTTCCTGGCGAAGCACTGGGACTACACCGACCCGATCGACGGTATCCCCGGCCCCGACACGGTCAGGGCGCTGCAGCGTTTCCTGGCGGCGGCCTCCGACTACAACGGTCCGATCGACGGCATCGCGGGCCCGGGCACCAGGGCCGCGTTCGCGCGGTTCGCCGACGCCCTCGGCTGACCACCCGCACCTCACGAATGAACGAACGAACGAACGAGCGAACGAATGAATGAAGGGAAGGGAACGCATGCGACCGAGCGTCCTGACAAGGTCGATCGTCAGCGCCACCGCCGTGGTCGCGCTGGCGGTCGGCACCCTCGCGGGTGCGGGCACCAGCTTCGCGGCATCCGAACCGGCTGCCCGGCCGGCTGCACAACCGGCCGTGAACGCCGAGGCATTCGGCGTGCTCGCGACGGAGAACCTCGGCCTGAACAGCGCGCAGGCCAAGTCGCTCCAGCGCTGGCTGGCCCTGCACTACGACTACGACGGGTCCATCGACGGTCTCCTCGGCACCAACAGCTGGAAGGCGATGCAGCGCCACCTGGCGGCGACCTGGGACTACGACCTCGCGATCGACGGGATCCCCGGCCCCAACACGATCAAGGCGCTGCAGCGCAGCCTGCGGGGCTACGGCTACACGGGGCCGATCGACGGCATCGCCGGGCCGGGCACCCGGTCCGCGTTCGCCGTGTTCGCCGGCTCGCTCGACTTCTGATTCTCATCCGTACGCGCCTGCCTCACCTCGTCACGGGGGAGGCGAGGCGGGCGCGTGCCCGGACGAGGACGCCTGGCTACCGGAGTCCGGCGTCAGGAGTCCGGTGTCAGGAGTCCGGCATCAGGAACCCGAGATCAGGGGCTCGGCATCAGGAGCTCGACTTCGCACTCGGCCTCAGGGCCCGCTCGCAGTGGGGCCAGTCGCCGAAGTCGCGATCGCGGCTCCACAGCTTCCGGGCTGCCTGGATGTTCCACTCGGGATCAAGCGCCTGGCCGGGCGTCCCGCCGAGTTCCGCGAGACGTGCGTCGGAGATCTGGAACACCCCCCAGTTCCTGGTGCCGTTGGTGTTCGGCAGGATGTGCAGCGGGTCCAGGAACGACTGGCAGTCCGCGATGGCCACGGCGTCGTCGGGAACCTCCGCGAACACCTCCCGGACGCGCTGCCGGACCCGCTCCGGAGCCCACGTCTCCATCCGTACCGGCGACTCGTAGAGCGCCTTCTTCGTGGGCACCCCGACGACGCCGTTCGGTACGAGCCCGGTGAGCACCTGGAAGGCCGTGACCCGGCGCAGGGTCTCCGGCCCGAAGGACCCGTCCACGCCGATGCGGGCTCCGTGTTCGCGGAGCCGGAGCTGTACTTCGCGTACGCAGGCGTCGTTCTGGCCCATGCTGACGACGGGCCCGCAGGCGTCCGTGAACAGCGGCCGTGCGTCCGTGGGGACGTCGTCCGTGGCGGTGGGGGAGAAGGTGGAGACGAGGCCCCAGGCCGTGAGGGAGAGGACGAGGGCGGTGACAGCGCCGATGACCGTGAGACGCCACCTGTGCGGTCCTCGTCCGGCCGCCGCCTCGTCCGGCGCCATCTCGCCGCCGCCCTCGGATGCGGATAGGGATTCGGATACGGATTCGGGGGCTGATACGGATGCGGGGACGGGTGCGGGCGCGGGGACGGGTACGGGCGCGGGGACCGGCACCGGGGAGGCTTCTTCCGCCTCCGCGACGCTCTCCCGGCTCTCCCGGCTCTCCCGGCTCTCCGGACTCTCCGCGTTCCGTTCCGTGTCGGCCAGGGCCCAGAGCCGGTGCAGCTCGCGCAGCTCGGTGGGGGTGGCTCCGCAGGCGACGCCGATGCGGTGCGCGAGGCCGTAGTCCGGAGGGACGGAGGCCCCCGCGCAGTAACGGTGGAGGCTGGAGCGGCTGACACCCGTCTTCCGGGCGAGCGTCTCGTAGCTGTAGTCGGCTCTCTCCCGTAACTCGCGCAGCCGGGACGAGAACCGCTCCGCTTCGGTGAATCGTTTCATGTCGACTCCGTGTGTGCCCGGCCGCGACGTCCGCGACGCCCGGCCGACCAATCTGCCAGAACTGCCGCGGTGAGTCTCGTCGTTGCGGCCGACCTGCATGTTGTCGGGCAATAGCCCGGAAAACGGAACGCAAGAGGCATAGGAGGTACGGATGGGACGCGGGAAGATCCGCGAGGCGCTCACCCTCACCGGGGTGGCGCTCGCACTGATGCTCGCCTCGTCGGCGACGACGGCCGGCGCGACCGGCCGCCCCGCCCCGGAAGGGGCGGCGGCGGGCGCCGCGTGCGGGTACTCCGACGCGCGGCCGACCCTGAGGCGTGGGGCGACCGGTGCGGACGTCAAGGAGGCCCAGTGCCGACTCAACCTGACGATGGAGACCGCCCATTACGCTCCGCTGGCCGTCGACGGCGACTTCGGCGGTGGGACGGAGAACCGGGTCGTCCAGTTCCAGCTGTGCGCCGGTCTGGGCGCGGACGGGATCATCGGCCCGAACACCTGGGCCGCGCTGGAGAACTGGTCCGCTCGCGGCACCTTCTGTGAACCGCCCCGCCCGGCGGGCTACGTCGTCGACGGCGTGGACACCTCCGTCTACCAGTACCCCGGAGGCGCGGTGATCGACTGGAACGACCTGCGCGCCGACGGCGTCGAGTTCGCGACCGTCAAGGCCACGCGGGGCCTCGACGTCACCGACCCGTACCTCGCCACCGACCTGGAGGCGGCACGGCAGGCCGGGCTCGCGGTCGCCCCGTACCACTTCTACACCGCCGCCACGGCTCCGACGGGCCCCGCCCAGGCGGACCGCTTCATCGCCGCCGTCCGCGCGACCGGCTACACCGGCCACCGCCCCGGAGACCTGCCGCCCGTCCTCGACCTGGAGCGCATGGACGACGGCACGAGCCGCTGCCCGATCCACGGCTCCGTCGCCGACGTGACGGCGTGGCTGGACCGGGTCGAGGCGGCGTTCGGCCGGAAGCCGGTCATCTACACCCAGAAGTCCTTCCTGGACGACTGCATGGACTCGACGACGGCCTTCGCCGGGTACGCCCTCCAGCTCGCGGACTACCGCCAGTCGATCACCCGGCCGCCGCTGCCGGCCGGCTCCACGAGCTGGCTCATGTGGCAGTACACGGCCTCCGCGCTCTTCGACGCCATCAAGGCCCCGGTGAACGCGGACGTCTTCAACGGCACCCACGCCGACCTGGACCGCCTCGCGAACCGCTGACGGTCAGCCGATACGGGCCACGGAGGCGGCCCAGGCGTCGGGGCAGGGAGACGGCGGCGGGGCTGCCGCTCGCCCGCTACCGGTAGGCCGCCGACTGGACTCCGTACAGCTCGGCGTAGAGGTCGGCGCGGGCGATGAGTTCGTCGTGCGTGCCCGCTTCGTGGATGCCGCCGTCCGCGACCACCACGATCAGGTCGGCCATGCGCACCGTCGAGAAGCGGTGCGAGACGAGAACGGTGATCGCCCCGGTGGCCGCGCCGACCCGCGCCGCGTTGCGCGCGTAGCGCTGGAAGAGCCGGTGCTCGGCCTCGGCGTCCAGCGCGGCCGTCGGCTCGTCGAGGACCAGCAGCAGCGGCGCTTCGCGCATCATGGCCCTGCCCAGGGCGAGTTGCTGCCACTGCCCGCCGGACAGGTCCGTGCCCCCCGTGCGGCTCTTGCCGAGTACCGTGGCGAGTCCGTTGGGCAGGCCTCGGACCACTTCCTCGGTGCCGGCTCTGCGGAGGGCCGCGGTGACCGCCGCGTCGTCGCCCGCCCGGGGCAGGTCGCCGACCCCGACCGCCTCGCGCGCGTCGAACTCGAAGCGCACGAAGTCCTGGAATCCGGCGGCGATCCGCTGGTGCCAGTGGGCTGGTTCGGTCGTGGAGAGGTCGAGGCCGTCCACCAGGATGTGGCCCGAGGTCGGCTCGTACAGCCGGCACAGCAGTTTGACCAGGGTGGTCTTGCCGGCGCCGTTCTCGCCGACGATCGCCACGGTACGGGCGGCGGGCAGGGTCAGGCTGACCTCCGAGAGGACCGGGCGGTCGGCTCCCGGGTAGCGCAGCGCGACGTTCCGCAGTTCGATGCCCTTCGTCAGCCGCCGTGGCACCGGACGCGTCGGTGCCGTGCGTCGGTACGGGACGGGGGAGGGGGTCGGGGAGGGGGCAAGGGGAGGGACCTCGGGGGTGCCTGTCCGTGCGGCCGTGACCTCGGCGCGGACTCGGGACAGCCGGCGGAAGGCCCGGCCGGACCGCTGGATCTGCTGGAAGAGCGGCACGGCCGCGCCGACCTGCTGGTTGACCTGCGCGGCCAGGACGACCGACAGCACCACGTCACCGACGCCGCCGTGACCATCGACCGCCGTACGGATGACGAGGAGGAGGCCGGCCGCGTATCCGCAGGCGAAGACGGTCTGACCGCCGGCCTGCCACAGCGCGGCCCGGAACTGGGACCTGGACAGCTGCCGGCCGGCCTGCTCCCACGCCTCCTGGCGGCGCCGCCGGATCTGGTCCGCCAGCCGCAGGGTGCGGAGTTCCTTGGCGGTGGCCGCGGTCGTGGCCAGCTCCACCATGTGCAGGTTCGCCCGGGTGGCCGCGGCCGTCGCCTCGCGCGCGCCGTCGAGGATCGCGGCCGCGCGCCGGGCGGCGTGCAGGGAGGGCAGCGCCAGCAGGGGCAGGACCAGCAGCAGCGGATCGACCGACGCCAGGAGGATGCCGGTGAGCACCATGGACACCGCGAGCGAGGATCCGGCCAGGACGGCCTGGAGCCCTTCGCCCATGCGTTGCATCTCCTGCTTGAGCAGGGCGAGTTCGTCGGCGAGCCGGGGGTCCTCGACCTGGGCGAGGCCGGCGTCACGGTTCGCCGTCTCGAAGAGCTTCCCGTCCATGGTGAGGACGGCGAGTTCGGAGATCTCGAAGTAGGCGATGTGGGCGAAGTGGGCGAAGGTCAGCGCGCCCAGTGCCCAGAAGGCGACGCCGACGCCGTTCCACGCCGCCCCCGCCGCCTGTCCGGCGACCACGTCGTCGGACAGCCGCTTGAGCCAGAGGGCGGCGAGCGGGGCGGCCGCCGCGTTTCCGGCCATCAGGAGGAGTGCGACCAGCAGTTTGCGGGGGTCCTGTCGCCAGGACATCCGCAGCAGGTCAGCCGTTGCCCGGAACACTCGGTCCTCCGTCCCCTTCCGTTTCCGATTCCGTTTCCGATTCCGATTCGGATTCCGATGCCGATTCCGATCGCGTTTCCCGGAGGGTTCCCACGGCCCCGGCGGTCCGGCCCTCTCCTCGCACGCCACCCTCCGAGAGGTGTCCCGCGAAGCGGTCGGCCTGGAGCTTGAACAACTCGGCGTAACGGCCTCCGGCACCGAGCAGTTCCTCATGGTTGCCCGACTCCACCACCCGCCCGTCCTCCATGACCAGGATCCGGTCGGCGTGCCGGACGCTGGAGAAGCGGTGCGAGATGAGGAGCGAGGTACTTCCCCTGGTCAGCTCCCGGAAGCGGGCGAAGAACTCCGCCTCGGCCCTGATGTCCAGGGCCGACGTGGGTTCGTCCAGGACCAGGACCGACGCGCCCTGACGCAGGGCCAGGAGCGCACGGGCCAGAGCGACGCGCTGCCACTGGCCCCCGGACAGGTCCGTGCCGCCCGGATGCCGGCTGGAGAGTACGGTGTCCAGGCCGGCCGGCAGGCCTTCGAGGACCGCCAGGATGCCGGCCCGCTCGGCGGCCGCGCGGATCGACGCGCGGTCCTCCAGCGCCTCCACCGCTCCGAAACCGATGTTGTCGGCGGCGGTGACCTCGTACCGAGTGAAGTCCTGGAAGACGACGGCCAGTCGGCGCCGCCACTCGTCGACGGGGACGGACCCGATGTCGGCGCCGTTCACCAGGACGTGCCCGGACTCCGGCCGGTAGAGCCGGGCCAGCAGTTTGACGAGGGTGGTCTTGCCGGCGCCGTTGACCCCGACGAGGGCGGTGCACAGCCCTGGTGCGAGCGTGAGGTCGAGGCCGTCGAAGACCGGCTCGCTCGTGCCGGGATACCGGAAGGTCACTCCGCGGAACTCCACGCGGGGCGGAGCCTGCGACGGGGCCCGCGTCACGGTGTCGCCCGAGAGCGGGCCGAGAGGGCGGGGCGCCTTCGCCGTGTCGGAGGAGGGAGAGGGTGGAGAAGGCGGAGAGGGCGGAGAGGACCGGGTGGTGGGCGTCGGGGTCACGGCTGCGAGGGCCTGTTCGAAGCGGGCGATGGCGTCCGCGGCGTTCATTCCGTACTGGGTCTGGGTGTCCGCCTCGGGATAGAAGTCGCCGAGCCGCATCGCCGCGAGGATCGCCTGGCCGGACAGGACCAGGCCGGTCAGCGGCACCTCCCGGCGGGCCGCCGTGGCACCGAGCACCGCGAGCACCGCGCCCAGGACGATCAGCCCCGCGCCGGCGTAGCCGAGGTAGGGGCGGAGGTAGATCCGCCGGCGCTCCCGCCAGACGGGCTCCAGCGCCGAGCGGTGCACCCGGTGGTGGCGTTCGGCAAGCCAGGAGAGGATGCCGAAGACCCGGATCTCCTTCGCAGCCCGGGTGCCCATGGCCAGGTCGCGCAGGTAGGCGGCCTCGCGGCGGACCGGGGTGACGGCCCGGATGACCCGGGCGTAGCGGCGCAGCCCG
The DNA here is from genome assembly GCF_040633895.1 of Streptomyces sp. NPDC007863. Taxonomy (NCBI): domain Bacteria; kingdom Bacillati; phylum Actinomycetota; class Actinomycetes; order Kitasatosporales; family Streptomycetaceae; genus Streptomyces; species Streptomyces sp. NPDC007863. The sequence goes on along the minus strand of NZ_JBEYEI010000022.1, from coordinate 131,836 downwards.
CCGCGCTGCCCGTAGCGGAACAGGACGACGAGGGCGGCGAGCGCGACCGCGGCGGGCGGGCTGAAGCACACGGCGACCACGACGCAGAAGCCGGTGAGCTGCACGTAGCGGGCGACGAGCGCCACCAGCCCGGCGACGGCGCTGCCCGGGGTGCGGAAGGCCGACTCCAGCTCCCGGATCGCCTCCTCCCGCAGGTCGAGGACGCGCTCGTCCTCCAGCGGGGCGAGGTCCTCGCAACCGAGCGAGGCGGCGACCAGCCGGTCGTGCATGACACCGTCGACCCGCCGTGCGAGCACCTCGTCCAGAGCCGTCTGCACCGGTTCGAGCACCTGCTGGAGGAGCAGCGCGGCGACGGCGGCCAGCAGTGCGAAGCGAAGCCCTTCTCCGGCGGCGGAATCCAGGCCGGCCGCGACCGCGTCCGGGACGCGGCCCGCCGCCACGCTGATCTCGACCGCGAACGCCACCGGAAGGACTCCGCGCACCACGCCGACCGCCAGCGCGGCGGCCGCGAGCGCGCGGCCCGCGGCGGGCAGCAGCGCGACGATCGCCCGCCGCGGACGCACGGCCTCGGCCAGCCAGCGTCCGACGGCCGTCGACGATCCGGCCTGTGTCATCTGTCGTCTCCGTGATGAGGAAGAAGGGACGGTCGCCGGAAGGCGGGGACCGGGCCGGGGTCAGCCGAACAGCTTCGTGCGCAGCGGTTCGGCGATCCCGAGCTCCGCACAGCAGTGGGCCACCGACTCCAGGTACCGCTCCCGGACCGCGGGGGCGGCGGCGACCGCCCGTTCCTCCTCGGTGAGCCGGCTGATGGCGCGCGGCTTGTACCGGTACGCGACCTCGTTCCCGTGCAGCCCCGGGACGACGTAGGCGTCCGGCTCCACCGGATAGCGCACCAGGGCGTGCTCGGAGTTGAGGTCGCCCGCTGCTCCCCAGTCGTCGAGGATCTCCGAGCGGTAGCGGTCGCCGACCCCCAGCCGCTCGAACATCAGCCTGACCGTCACTTCCGGCTGCTTGGCGGCCTCGTAGGGGAAGTGCGTCACGCTCACCCCCTCCTCGGCGGCGAAGCGGCGCATGGCCCCGTAGTTGGCGGTGGAACGGACGAAGTTCTCCACGACGCGGCGTCGGCCGATCCTGCCCTCCCACTTGGCCATCCAGGAGTCCAGGCACGCCTCCGGCTCCCGGTCCAGGACCAGCAGCCGCAGCCGGTCGGCCGGCCAGCCGGCCTCGATGAGGTTCCGCACGGGGTTGAACAGGCACTCGTATGCCACGTACGGCCCGGCCATCTCCTTGGCGAACAGGGCGGACTCGCCGTCGGGCAGGTGCCAGGGCGACCCCGCGCCCCCGGTGAGCACGTGGCGGGCCACGGTCTTCACGGGCTGGTAGTACGAGGGCACCCCCGCGATGCCGAAGAGGTTGGTGATCGCGGTGGAGCCCACCCGGCAGCGGCCCCAGCCGACCACCAGCAGGGGGTAGTCGGCCGCGGCCCGGCCGCCGAACCCGCCGCGCAAGGTCTCCACGACGGCGGCGTCGACCCTCCGGATCGTCGTGGCCTCCCGCTGGTACCGGCCGTCCGGGGGCAGCTCGGTGTCGCGGAGGCCGGGGTCCGCTTCCCTGAGCAGTTCGTCAAGGGCGGGCTGGGCGGTGGTCATCGAGCGTCCTCGTTTCGGGTGGATGACATTCCGATGGATGACATTCCGGTGCATGGCCTTCCGGTGGATGGCCTTCTGGCGCAGTCGTTGCAGGTGGACGGCCTTCCGGCGCGGTCGTTTCAGGTGGACGGCCTTCCGGTCGCCGGCGACGGCCGCGTCCCGCGCGGCAGACCGGCGGGCGGCGCGGGCAAGGCGGGCAGGCCGAGCGCCTCGGGCACTTCGTCCAGGCGCACCTCACGCTCCAGGGCCGTGAGCAACAGGGACTCCAGGCCGGACAGCAACGCCGGGATCCGGTCCTCTGGGAGGTACGCCGTGTCCGCGAGCAGCGACACACGACAGGCGTGACCGTGCTGGGCGAGGGCCAGGCAAAACGTCATGTCGTGCCGCTCGAAACCGCGCACGAAGACGGGCCGCTGCCGGGCGCCGGTGCCGACACCCCCGGAGACCTCCCAGTCCCGGCCGAGGCGGGCGTCGTTGAAGTAGCCGGACAGGTCGACCGGATGTCGACGGGTACGGGCCACCTCGTCCAGCAGCGAGGCGCGCGAGTCCGGGTCGTACTGGGCATGGAAGTAGCCCTCGGTGGCCTGCCGGTACACGGTTCGCACGGCCTCGTCCAGGGGCACGTCGGCGCGGTGGAACACCAGCAGCCCGTCCTGCGCACTGGAGGCGAGCAGTCGCTGCTGCTGTCCGGTGTAGCGGTTGGCCGCGATGAGCTGGAGGGCCACGGTGTGCTGGGCGCGGATCGCCGACAGGGCCGAGGCGGCCAGGGTGAGCAGCACGACGGAGCTCGACGTGCGGGTGCGCCGCGCCAGTTCCACCGAGGCCGCCGCGAGTGCGGCCGAGTCCAGCGACCACGTCTGCACCGGCGGACCGGCCGTCGCGTCGGCGCGCGGGCCCGAGGGGACATCGGGGAGTTCGGCGAGGCGCGCGCGCCAGTACTCCATCGCCCTGGCGTCCTGCCGACGGCCGCGCTCGGACCGTTCGTACGCCGCCTGGTCCAGGGGCTGCCAGGGGTCGGCGGCCGGCCGCGCGGAGTCTCCGCCGATCAGCGTGGTCATGGTGGCCGTGAGCCGCTCGACGGCCCAGCCGTCGAGAGCCACGTGCGAAGCGACGACGGCGATCGCGTGGACCCGCCGGCCCCGGCAGATCAGGCTGAAGCGGACGGGCCACTCGTGACCCAGCCGGAACGGGATGCCGGCCAGCCGCTCCGCGCGCTCCCCGGCCGCCGTCCCGACGGCGTCGTCGGTGCTCGCGGTGGCGCTGGCGTCCTCCGTCACCTGGTGCGCCTCCACCAGGTAGGCGCTGCTTCCGACCACGACCTGCCGTGGGGTGCCGGACCCTTCGGGGAAACGGGTACGCAGGACCTGGTGCGCCTCGATGAGGCGCCGCAGCGCCGTGAGGCAGTCGTCCAGGGCCACACCGGGCGCCGGGAGCGTGACGATCCGCTTGAGGTTGAAGGCGGCGGACGCCCCACCGAACCATTGCAGGGGGCGCCAGATGTGGACCTGGCCCCAGGTCATCGGTCCGCTTCCCGCCCGCGCCGAGAACGGCACGGGCAGCCATGACGTGCCCTGCGGCTCCTGCGCCGCGTCGGCGTCCGGCCGGACGGGGACGGACTCGACGACCGACGGCATGCCGGGTGCGGAATCCTCCTCCCGCGCGGGCGGGGCGCCGCCGTCCGCCGACACGTCCTCCCGCTCCCGCGCAGGTCCCTGTTCCTGCACCTCTCTCTGCTTCATCCGCTCGGCCAGGGCGGCGGGAGTGCGGGCGTCGAAGAACTCGCCGATGGTGAAGACCATCCCCAGTTCCTCCGCGGCGGTGACGACCTGGACCACGCTCAGCGAGTCCCCTCCGAGGTCGAGGAAGTCGTCGTCGGCGCCGACCCGCTCCATCTGGAGCACCGCCGAGAAGACCTCGCGCAGCGCCTTCTCGGCGGGCGTCGCGGGCTCGCGGTAGACGCCGGCGGACTCCGGTCGCAGGACGGGGGCCTCCGCGAGGCGGGCGTAGTCGATCTTGCCGTTCGCGGTCTGCGGGTAGCCCGACACCAGGACGACGCGCGACGGCACCGAAGGCTCCGGCAACTCCCGCGCCACCCGCTCGCGCACCTCACCCGTCAGGGGACGGGCGCCGGGCACGGGACGCAGATAGGCGGTCAGCCGCGGAAAGCCCTGGGCGTCCGGGGTGGCGGCGGCCACCGCCTCGGCGACCCCGGGACAGCGGCGCAGGGCGTCCTCGACCATGGGCAGCTCGACGCGGTGGCCCCGTATCTTGACCTGCCGGTCGCCGCGCCCCAGCACCTCGACGGTGCCGTCCGGTGCCATCCGGGCCAGGTCGCCCGTGTGTAGCAGCCGCTCACCGGGCCGCCCCCAAGGGTGCGGGGTCCACCGCGCGGCGGTGAGCGCGGGCCGCCCGTGGTAGCCACGGGCGATGACGTCGCCGGCGACGCACAGCTCGCCGATCTCCCCGTGCGGCAGCCGCTCGCCGTCCTCGCCCACGATGTGGACCTCGGCGTTGAGGATCGGCCCGCCGACCGGCAGCCGCTCTCCCGCCGGCTCGTGGCCGCTCACCCAGTACCAGGTGCACCCGACGGTCTCGCTCATGCCGTAGTGGTTGGCGAACCGTGAGGAGGGGCTGTCCGCGATCCAGTCCGCGAAGGCGGCCGTGAGGTGCAGTGGCTCGCTGCCGATCATGACGAGCCGGGCGAGATCCGCCACCTCCCCCAGCGCGGTCAGGGCGCGGACGTGGGAGGGGGTGAGTTTGAGGAATCCGCAGGAGCCTTCGCGGGCGATCCGGGCGAGTTCGTCGAACGCGACCGGCTCGGGTGCGACCTCCAGTTCCCAGCCGGCGACGAGGGCGGTGAACAGGGTCATCACCGATCCCACGAAGTACAGCGGGGCGTGCAGGAGTGCCTGTTCGCCCGAAGGCAGGGCGAACTCCTCGGCACACCAGCGGACGTAGTTGACCAGCTGCCCGTGGGTGCCCAGGACACCCTTGGGCGGACCGGTGGTGCCGGAGGTGTAGACGATGTACGCCAGGTTGGCCGAGGACACCCGCGGCAGGTCTCCCGGCACGGACCGGCCGTCCTCCTCGGCCTCCCCGCCCAGGCCCGCTTCCCCGCCGGGACCCGCTGGCCCGCCCAGGCCCGCCTCCCCGTCCACCAGGAGGACCGGTCCGCCGTAGTCGCCGAGCAGGGCGCGGCCCCGCTCGTCGGTCACGACCAGGGGCTCGTCCGCGTCCCGCAGGATGGCCGCGAGCCGGGCCCTCGGGTCGGCGAGGGACAGGGGCAAGTACGCCGCCCCCGACCGGAGAACGGCGACGATCGCCGTCACGGCGTCGGCCGACCGCGGCAGCAGAACCGCCACCGGGCGCTCGGGCCGGGCGCCTCTGGCGATCAGCCGGCGGGCGAGGACGCGGGTACGGCGGTCCAGTTCGGCCCGGGTGACGGTCCGCGTGCCGTACCGGACGGCGATCTCGTGCGGGAAGGCCGCGTTGCACGCGTCGATGAGCTCGTGGATGCCCGCGTCCGGCACGGGCACCTCGGCGCCCGCCGCCCCGGAGACACCGCCGACGGCCCGCGCGTCCCGAACCGGCTCGTGCCACCAGTGCCCGACGCCCCCCGGTCCCGCCGGCGCGGCGCCGGCAGCCGGGGCGGTACGGAGGGAGGCCGGCCGCATGTCGGTCCAGATCTCGCCGATGTGGGCGAGGCAGTGCTCGCGGCTGCCGGACACGCCGACCGGCTCCCAGCCGTCGGGCAGCGGTTCGGTGTGGGGCCAGACCGAGTACTGCGCCTCGGCGTTGACCACCACCCGGTACGCGTCACCGGCCGTCCCCCGCGCGAACGTACCGCTCATCGAGCGATCACCGATTCCTTCCGGGGGTTCGTGACCAGGCGCTCCAAGGGCTCCCGCCAGCGCTCCGAGCGGTACCAGCCGGCGTCGAAGACGTTGATCTGCGGAGCGGTGAACCCCCCGCCCAGACGGATCCCCGTGGCCAGCTCCCGCCAGAACACGTCGATCAGGTCGGAGTAGCGACAAGCGGTGCGCAGGTCCTCCAGGGTGAAGGGCGGTCCCTCCATGCGGACGACGCGGATGTCGTAACAGCCCCGGTACGGATGGCCGTAGGGCGCGAACCCGGGCTGCCACATCGCCGCACCCGGGGCCCGCAGGGTGTAGCGGACCTGCGAGGTGGTGTGTCCGCCGTGCCGCATGTCGGCCCACTCGCCGATGTCGGGGACATGGGGCGGGAAGAAGTAGTGCCGGCGCCGGGGGATGTCGGCACGCTCGTAGTTGCCGGGGATGAAGTGCCAGCGGTTGTACATCATCCGCTGGGCCACCTGCCACAGGATCTCCGTGACCCGTTCGCCCGGCAGCTTCTGCGCCAGCTGCGGCGAGGGCATGACGCAGCAGAAGAAGTCGGGCTTCTTGAGGTCCAGTACGGTCGCCGCGTCGACGCCTCCCATCTGGGTCACGTCGCGGATGCCGCTGGACATGGCGTAATCGCCGCCGGTCGCCTGCACGGCCCCCAGCACGATGGCCTGGAGCACCTCCTCCAGCGGTGCGGTGTCTCCTTCGAGTACGGCGGTCTCCACGGCGCGGGCGGTGAGCCGCCGGACGAGGGCGGGGGCCGTGCCGTCCGGCGCCGGGTCCTGGAGGTCCTCCGCGGCCGCGGCGCCGCCTCCCAGGTGCCGTGAGGCCAGCGCGAGCAGAGTGGGCGGGGCGATGCCCACGTGCCGGTCGTCGGCCGCCCAGTCCATGAGGAACTCGTCCTTCGCGTACGTCAGTCCGCTGATCCTCCGGTACCTGACCCCCGGGCCGCCGTCCACGTCCGGCATCAGCGCACCCGCGGTGGTGGCCAGTTCCTGGAGGGACATGGTCGACAGCCGCGCGGGCGGCTCCTCGTCGGTGCCGTCGTAATACCTGCTGCACCGCTGGAGCAGCGTGCGCCGCAGCGCGGTCGCGGTGAGCTGCCGGCCGTTGAACTCCTCGAAGCGGACGGCCCGTCCGGTCCGGAACAGCAACTGCATGGCCGCGACGAAGAGCCGTTCGTCCGCGCTCCAGGCGTCCAGGTCACGCTCCCGCAGCCCGGGGAGCACGTTGCCCCGGATGAGGGTGGAGGAGCCGCTGTCGGAACGGGACCACAGGTGCCGTCCGACGTACACGAAGACCGTCTCGACCCGTTCGACCCAGTCGATGACCTCTTCGAGCCGGGCCGGCAGCGTGCCCGCGGTGTGCCACCGCCGGAGCATGGTGTCCAGCTCGGCGCGCTCCCGCGCCTCCATCGACTCCTCCGCCAGCGTCTCCTCGGCCACCATCTCCAGGAGCCAGCGGGGCAGCCGGATGCCGGCGAGCACGTCCTGCTCGTCGACGTCGTCCTTCAGCGCGGGCTCGTGCAGACTGAGCTTGCCGTGGGGCGAATGGGCCACCAGTACGTCGTGGACCTCGGCGCCGGACGCGTTCGGCGGTTCGAGTACGAACTCGCTGCGCCCCAAAAGGTGTTGGAACAGAACCCGCTCCCGGATCGTCAGGCTGGCGACGGCCGATCGGTAGGGCAGGGTTCCGTCCAGGGTCGCCAGCCGGAGCAGAGCCTGGCCGGCCGCGCCGGAGAAGAGCTGTACGGGATTTCTGACGTGCCGCAGGTGCTTGGTCCATAGGTCGCGCTTGGTGGAATGATCCATCACTCGATCCATAGGCAGGTGGGGGTACGGCCCCGGCGCCTCGGCCGGCTTTCAGGGCGGCGTGGCGAGCGGACCGTACGACAGCGACAACCGACTTCCTCGGTGCAGACAGCAGAGAACGAAAAGGTCCCGGACGGGATCGGGTTCAGCCGCTTCCCGACAAGCGAGAACACCGGTTTCGAACCTCGGAGTGCCCATGTTCCGCACCCCGGAAGAATGCGCGAAGCTCAAAGCCGCGATGAGACAAGAGGGTTGTCCGCCGGTCGGGCTACTGTTGTCCCTCTGTGGGAGCGCTCCCACGTCTCAATATTCCCACGCGCGATGAAGAGGGTCAAGAAGTCCAACAGCGAGTGCATCAAGCCATGTTGGGTGGGGGCTTCGGCGCCGACGACCGCGAAGGTGCTCCTCGCCCAGGTGGCCGATCCGCAGCACCGGCCGGAACTCGTCTGGGTCGACGGTGGCTGCGCCGGCAGCCTCGTCGTGCGCTGCCTGTCCGCGTTCGCCCTGGTCCTGGAAAAGAGGCGTCGATCCGGCCGGTGCGGTCCTCGGTGACGAGGTCGCGGCCACGGGTCGTGGTGCTGGCAGTGGCAGCTCGGGGTGCGACGTGCGGGCCGGGGTCGGCGCTCGGGAAGAAAAGTGCCGCCGACCCCATCCGGAGGACCGCTTCGCGCCGAATGTCCGTGTAGGAGCTCAATCGATCCACGGCCGCGGCTCCTCGGTGTCCGGCCGGCGGGAGGAGCACGTCATGAACGCCACTTTCACCCGGCGCCGCGTCCCGGCCGTTCTGGCCGCCGTGGCCCTCGCGGTCTCGTTCGGGGCTCTCGCCCCGCAGGCGTCGGCCGACGACGGCGGCGCCCCGTTCGGTCCGGGCTGCGCCTCGGTGCCCGAGCAGGGGGCCGGCTCGTTCGCCGGCATGGCCGAGGACCCGGTGGCGACCGCCGCTTCGAACAATCCGGCGCTGTCCACCCTGGCCGCCGCCGTCGAGAAGGCCGGTCTCGTCGACACCCTCGACAACGCGGAGGACATCACGGTGTTCGCGCCGACGAACGACGCCTTCGCCAAGATCCCGAAGGCCGACCTCGACAAGGTCCTCGCCGACAAGGCCACGCTCACCGAGATCCTCACCTACCACGTGGTCGACGAGCCGGTGGAGAAGGCGGACCTCGCCGACGGCTCGTTCGAGACCCTGCAGGGCGACATGCTGACCACGACCGGGTCCGGGGACACGTACAAGGTGAACGACACCGCCTCCGTCGTCTGCGGTGACGTGCAGACGTCCAACGCGACCGTGCACATCATCGACACCGTGCTCATGCCGAAGTGAGGGCGCGTCGAGGTACCGGGGTCCGGCCACGGCCGGGCCCCCGACCGGCATCCGGGCGCCCCCGTGACGACGAAGAACCCGCATGAGGCGTGTACGGACCGGAACTCCATGAAACGGATCAGCACATGGTCACTCCCACATCGTCCGAGGCCCCCCGCTGTCTCGTCACCGGCGCGAGCGGTTACATCGGGGGCCGTCTCGTCCCGGAGCTGCTCGACAGCGGTTACCGGGTGCGCTGTCTCGCCCGGCATCCGGACAAGCTCCGCGACTTCCCCTGGGCCGACCGGGTGGAGACCGTCCGCGGTGACGTCACGGTCGCCGAGAGCCTGCGCGAGGCGTTCACCGGCGTGGACGTCGCCTACTACCTGGTCCACTCCATGAGTTCGACGGCACGCTTCGAGGACACCGACCGGCTCGCCGCCCGCACCTTCGCCGCCGAGGCCCGCGCCGCCGGGGTGCGGCGCATCGTCTACCTGGGCGGCCTGACCCCGCGCGGTGTCCCGGAGAACGAGCTCTCCCCGCATCTGCGCTCCCGCACCGAGGTGGGCCGCATCCTCCTCGACTCGGGCGTCCCCACCGTCGTCCTGCGGGCCGCCGTCGTCATCGGCTCCGGATCGGCCTCCTTCGAGATGCTCCGGTACCTCACCGAACGACTCCCCGTCATGGTCACCCCCAGCTGGGTCGGCACACGCGTCCAGCCCATCGCGGTCCGCGACGTGCTGAGGTACCTGGTGGGGAGCGCCGCCATGCCCGCAGACGTGAACCGCACCTTCGACGTCGCGGGTCCCGACGTGCTCACGTACCGGGAGATGATGGAGAGGTACGCGGAGGTCGCGGGGCTCCGTCGACGCCTCATCGTGCCCGTACCGGTCCTGACCCCCGGGCTGTCCAGCCAGTGGATCGGTCTCGTCACACCGGTGCCGGCCTCCCTGGCCCGGCCCCTCACGGAATCGCTCCGGCACGAGGTGGTCCGCACCGAGGACGACATCACCCGGTACGTCCCGGACGGCCCCGGCCGGCCCATCCCCTTCGACGAGGCGCTCCGGCTGGCCCTCCGCCGCGTGCGGGAGGCACGGGTCACCACCCGGTGGTCCTCCGCCTCACCGCCCGGGGCGCCGAGCGATCCGCTGCCGACCGACCCGGACTGGGCGGGCGGCAGCCTCTACACCGACGAACGCGCCCGTACCGTCGACGCGAGCCCCGAGGCACTGTGGCGGGTCATCGAGGGAGTGGGCGGGGAGAACGGCTGGTACTCGTTCCCACTGGCCTGGGCCGTCCGGGGATGGGCCGACCGGCTCGCCGGGGGAGTGGGACTGCGCCGGGGCCGCAGGGACGCGGAACGCCTCCGCGTCGGCGACGCGCTGGACTTCTGGCGTGTGGAAGCGATCGACCGCGGCCGCCTGCTGCGCCTCCGGGCCGAGATGCGCCTGCCCGGTCTCGCCTGGCTGGAGATGGCCGTCGACCGGGACGAGCAGGGCCGGACGTCGTACCGTCAGCGGGCGCTCTTCCACCCTCGGGGCCTCGCCGGGCAGGCGTACTGGTGGGGGGTCGCTCCGTTCCACGCCGTGGTCTTCGGCGGCATGGCCAGGAACATCACCCGCACCGCCGAGACGGAGGGCGACCGGTCGGGGGCGGCACCGGGCCGTAGGTGATCTCCGCTGCCCGGACGGGCAGCGAGGCACGCGGAGCGCCGACCCGGCGAAGGCCGGCATCCTTGCCGCGCCTCACGCACCCGCCCGAGCCGGCGGTGCCTCGGGAACCGGCCTGCACGGAGGGGACCGGTCGCCGGGACGGGACGGAGCCGCCCGGGGCGGCCGCCCCGGGGGAGGGGGGCCGGACGACACCTCGTTCGGGTGGCGGAACCCATCCCCAGGGCGGTCAGTGCCGAAGGAACAGGTGTGAGCAGCTTCCCGAACACCCTCGGCCGCCTGTCCCGCGGCGCACTCGCCGGCCTGACGGCCGGCTACACGGCCCTGGCGGTGGCCGGACTGATCGAGGCCCTCGTGCGGCCCGCCGCCGGGCCGGTCACGGTCGTCGGCGGCGCGGTCGTCGACCGGACCCCGGCCCCGGTGAAGGACTTCGCGATCCGTGCCTTCGGAGAGAACGACAAGACCGTCCTCCAACTCGGCATCCTCGTCCTGCTCGCCCTTTGCGCGGCGTCCCTGGGGATCGTGGCGCTGCGGCACCGGTACGCCGGTGCGCTCGGTGTCCTGGCGTTCGGGCTCGTCGGTGCCGCCGCCGCGCTGAGCCGGCCCGACTCCACCGGCCTCGGTGACGCGGTGCCGTCCCTGGGCGGGTCGGTGGCGGGGGCCGTGGTCCTTTACGTCCTGGCCCGCGAGGCCGTCCTGGCGGGCGACGCCGTCCTGGTGGGGGAGTCACCCCGTGACACGGGCGTGCGCGGAGCAAGCGGAAGTAGCGGAAGAGGCGGAAGAAGCGGAAGAGGCCGACGCGGGTTCCTGACGGCCCTCGCGGTCACCGCCGTCGCCGCGACCGGCGCGGGCGCCCTGGGACGGATGCTGTCCGGCCGCCGGGGCCGGGACGCCGAAGCCTCCCGCGCCGGTCTCGTCCTGCCCCCACCCGCTTCCCCCGCTCCCGCCGTGCCGCGGGGCGCGCGGCTCGACGTGCCGGGGATCAGTGCCTTTACGACCCCGAACCGCGACTTCTACCGGGTCGACACGGCCCTCGTCGTCCCCGAGGTCGACGCGGACACCTGGCGGCTGCGGATCCACGGCGAGGGCGTGCCCCGGCCACGGACGTTCACGCTCGACGACCTGCTGGCCCGCCCCCTGATCGAACGCGACATCACGCTCGCCTGCGTGTCCAACGAGGTCGGAGGCCCCTACATCGGCAACGCCCGCTGGCTGGGCGTCCCCCTGGCCGGCCTGCTGGCCGAGTGCGGGGTCACGCCGCCGTCGAAAGGAGGCGGGGCCGACCAGCTGGTGGCCCGCTCGGTGGACGGCATGACGATCGGGTCCCCGGTGGAGGACGTCATGGACGGCCGGGACGCGATGCTCGCCGTCGGCATGAACGGCGAGCCGCTGCCCTTCGACCACGGCTTCCCGGTCCGGATGCTCGTCCCCGGCCTGTACGGCTACGTGTCGGCCTGCAAGTGGATCGAATCCATCGAGCTCACCACCTTCGACGCCTACGATGCGTACTGGGTGAAGCGCGAGTGGGCCCGCGAGGCGCCGATCAAGACCCAGTCCCGCATCGACACCCCCAAGCCCTTCGCCCGCACCGCCGCCGGTACCGTCACCATCGCCGGCGTCGCCTGGGCCCAGGGCCGCGGCATCACCCGCGTCGAGATCCGCGTCGACGACGGGCCGTGGCAGGACGCCGGCCTCGCCGCCGAGACGGGCGTCGACACCTGGCGCCAGTGGTCCTACCGCTGGAACGCCTCCCCCGGCGGACACAACCTCACCGTCCGCGCCACCGACGGCACCGGCCAGGTGCAGACCGAACAGCGCACCCGTACCGTCCCCGACGGGGCGACCGGCCGGCACAGCGTCTTCGTCACCGTCACCTAGACCACGGGCGGTCGGACCACGGCGGTGCCGGCCTCCCCCGCTCCGCCGAAGCGGCCGATCCGCGCGCGCATCCGGCACCCCGGATAAAGGGGAACCGCGGATGCAGGAGTGCCCTGTCCACATCCCGGCACGGCGCGTCCGTGACCGGCGGCCGATCAGAGAGAGCGCGCGATGACCGTCTCCGTCGTTCTGTACACCTCCGACCTCAGGGTCCACGACCATCCGCCGCTCAGGGCCGCGTCACAGGGGGCGGACGAGGTGGTGCCGCTGTTCGTCCGCGACCCCGCCGTGGACCGGGCGGGATTCGCGGCGCCCAATCGGCTGGCCTTCCTCGCGGACTGTCTGCAGGACCTCGACCGGGCCCTGAAGGAGCGGGGCGGCCGCCTCGTGGTGCGGGAGGGCGACACGGTGTCCGAGGTGCGGGCGCTGGTACGGCAGACCGAGGCCGACGAGGTCCACGTGGCCGCCGGGGTGACGGCCTTCGCCCGCAGCAGGGAGGCCCGTCTGCGCAGGGCGCTGGAGGCGGACGGCTGCCGCCTGTACGTGCACGACGGCGTGGTCACCGTCGTCCCGCCCGGCGACGTCCTCCCGCAGGGCTCGGACCACTTCGCCGTCTTCACTCCCTACCACCGGCGCTGGGCCGCCGTGCCGCTCCGGGCCCCCTTCGCCGCCCCGAGGAAGCTGCGCGTGCCGTCGGGGGTGCGCTCCGAGCGCGTCCCGCGGCGCTCCGCCGTCGCGGACGTGTCGCCGGCCCTCCCCGAGGGAGGGGAGAGCGTGGGCCGCAAGCGCCTCGGCTCGTGGCTGGCCGACGGCCTCGACACGTACGAGGAACGCCACGACGACCTGGCGGGCGACGCCACCTCCCGTCTCTCGCCCCACCTCCACTTCGGCGCCCTCTCCGCCACCGAGGCGGTACACCGGGCGCGCGGGCGCGGCGGGGCCGGTGCCGACGCGTTCGTACGGCAGCTGTGCTGGCGCGACTTCCACCACCAGGTGCTGGCCGCCCGCCCCGAGGCGGCCGGAGCCGACTACCGCTCCCGGCCGGGGGGCTGGCGGGAGGGCGCGGACGCGGAGGCGGACCTCGCGGCGTGGCGGGAGGGGCGTACCGGCTACCCCCTCGTCGACGCCGCCATGCGCCAGCTCGCCCACGAGGGCTGGATGCACAACCGGGGCCGGCTGATCACCGCCTCCTTCCTGACGAAGACGCTCTGCGTCGACTGGCGCGAAGGGGCGCGCCATTTCCTCGGCCTGCTGGTGGACGGCGACGTCGCGAACAACCAGCTCAACTGGCAGTGGGCGGCCGGCACCGGAACGGACACCCGCCCCAACCGCGTCCTCAACCCCGTGGCGCAGGCCAAGCGGCACGACCCCGACGGCAGCTACGTGCGCCGCTGGGTCCCCGAACTCGCGGACCTCGAAGGACCGGCCGTCCACGAGCCCTGGCGGCTCACCGGACTCGACCGGGCGGCCCTCGACTACCCGGACCCGTTGATCGGTCTCTCCGACGGCCTGGCGCGCTTCCGGCGGCTCCGGGGCTCCGCCTGACCCCGCACGCCTCCCGACGCGACAAGCGGCCGGGGAATTTCGATGCGAAACCGATGCGAGTTGTGGCGGGGGGCGTGTCGGCCGGACCGTGAGGAGGCACGGGCCCGCTGAGGTCCCGGAGCCGACGCTCCCGCGGCGTCGGCGGCACACCCCGTGGTCGCCGCGCCACCACCCAGAGGAGGAAGCGTCATGACCGCACACCGGACGACCGGAGACCTCGTCACCGCCGGGGGCGCCGTCGCCGCGGACGCCCTCACCGACGACCGCATCGCCCGCGGCCTGGCCGGCGGGGACGAGCACTGCCTCGCCGCCGCCTACCGCCGCTGGGGCCGCCTGGTGCACGCCCTGGCGGCCCGCGCCCTGGGCGATTCCCGGGAGGCGGAGGACGTCACCCAGCAGGTGTTCGTCGCCGCGTGGCGCGGACGGGCCAACTTCCGGCCCGAGCGGGGCACCCTGCCGGCCTGGCTCACCGGCATCACCCGCCGGAAGATCGCCGACGCCCTGACCGCCCGCACCCGCCGCACCGAGCTCGCGGCGACCCTCGGCGCCTCCCTGGAGCACGAGGGCCGGACGGTCGAGGAACCCGAGCGGGTCCTGGACCGGCTGGTCGTCACCGAGGAACTGTCCAGGCTGCCCCGCGTCCAGCGCGACGTCCTGGAACTCGCCTACTTCGCCGACCTGACCCAGACCCAGATCGCCGACCGCACCGGCATGCCGCTCGGCACGGTCAAGAGCCACGCCCGCCGCGGCCTCCAGCGCATGCGCCACAGCCTCGAACTCGCCGGCGCCGCCCGCTGACCGGCCCGGCGCCGACGGCCGGCCCGATCGCCGCTCCGGCCCGTCCGTTCGGCCGACGGCTCCGAACAACTCACGGCTCCGAACAGCCGACGGCTCCGAACGACCCACGGCTCCGAACAGCCGACGGCTCCGAACGACCCACGGCTCCGAACAGCCGACGGCTCCGGACAACCGACAGCACCGCACCGCCCGTCGACACCGCACGGGCCGACGACCGCCACACAAGGCACACAAGGGGTGGAGAACGATGAACGGACGAAGCGTCGCCGTGGTGGGAGCGGGGGTGGCGGGCCTCACCGCCGCCCACCTCCTGTCCCGCACGCACCAGGTGGTGCTGTACGAGTCGGAGAACCGGCTCGGCGGGCACGCGCACACCCACGAACTTCCGGCCTCCGAGGGCGGCACGCTCCATGTCGACACCGGCTTCATCGTCCACAACGAGCGCACCTACCCCCACCTCCTCGGTCTCTTCCGAGAGTTGGGCGTCACCACCCAGGACGCCGAGATGAGCATGTCCGTCCGGTGCGAGGGCTGCGGCCTGGAGTACGCCGGCGCGCGCGGCGTCCGGGGTCTCCTCGGCGGCGGCAACGCCCGCCGGGGCCGTCACCTGCTGATGCTCGCGGACGTCCCGCGCTTCCACCGCGCCGCGCGCCGCCTGCTGGCCGCCGACGACATCACCCTCACCCTCGGCGACTTCCTCCGCGCCCACCGCTTCTCGCCCCACTTCGTCAGCCACTTCGCGATCCCGCTGGTCTCCGCCGTCTGGTCCTGCGCCCCCGACACGGCCCTGCGCTACCCCGCCGTGTACCTCTTCCGCTTCCTCGACCACCACGGCCTCCTCTCCGTGACCGGGTCCCCGCGGTGGAAGACCGTCACGGGCGGGTCCGCGGCCTACGTCGAACGCGTCGCCAAGTCGGTCTCCTCCGTGCGCACCGCCACCCCCGTACGGGCCGTCGTCCGCGGCGACCGCCGCGTCACGGTCGTCACCGCGGACGGCGAGTCCACCGAGCACGCCGCCGTCGTGGTCGCGGTCCACCCCGACCAGGCCCTGCGCCTCCTCGCCGACCCCACCGAGCGGGAACGGCGCGTCCTCGGCGCCTTCACCTACTCCCGCAACCCGACGGTCCTGCACCGCGACACGCGGCTCCTGCCGCGCTCGCCGCACGCCCGCGCCTCCTGGAACTACCTCCTGCCCTCCTGCACCGCCCGCCCCGGCGCCGTCCAGGTCAGCTACGACATGAACAGGCTCCAGCGGCTGCGCACCGCGGAGCCGCACATCGTCACCCTCAACCCCGGCGACCACGTCGACCCGTCGACCGTCCTGGCCCGCATGACCTACGAACACCCCGTCTACACCCCGGAGTCCGTGGCCGCCCAGCGCCTCCTGCCCACCCTCCGCACCCCGGTCACCGCGTACGCCGGCGCCTACCACGGCTGGGGATTCCACGAGGACGGCTGCCGCTCCGGCGTCGAGGCCGCCCGTCACCTGGGGGCGACGTGATGACGACCGAAGCCGTTCCGCCGCCGGTCCCGGCCCTGTACGAGACCGCGATCGCCCACACCCGCGTCACGCCGGTCCGCCACACGCTCCGCCACCGCACCTACATGTGGCTGGTCGACCTCGACGACCTGCCCGTCCTGCCCCGGCTCCTGCGCCCCCTCGCCCGTTTCGACCCGGCCGACCACTTCGACGGCTCCGCCCCCACCCTGCGGGCCGGCCTCGACGCCTGCCTGGCGGATCACGGCGTGCGGGACGCGGACGGGCCGGTCCTGATGCTGGCCCACGCGCGCGTGCTGGGCCACGTCTTCAACCCGCTCACCCTGTACTGGTGCCACGACCGCGCCGCCCGCCCCGTCTGCGTCGTCGCCGAGGTGCACAACACGTACGGCGGACGCCACACGTACCTGCTGCGCCCCGACGCGCGGGGCCGCGCCGAGACGGCCAAGGACTTCTACGTCTCGCCGTTCCTCGACGTCGAGGGCACGTACCGCATGCGACTGCCGCTCCCCGGCGACCTCCTCGACCTGACCGTCCAGCTCCGCCACACGGACGGCACCCGCCCCCTGACCGCCAGGGTCCGCGGCACCCGTCGGCCCGCCGACCCCCGCGGCCTCCTGGCGGCCACGTTCCGCCATCCCTGGTCGACCGCGGCCGTCTCCCTCGGCATCCGCCGCCACGGCATCCGGCTCTACCTCAAGGGGCTCCGCGTCCGGCCCCGGCCCCGTACCGCGCCCACCCCGAAGGAAGGCACTCCGTGACCCTCACGCCTCCCCCGCCCGCCGTCCGCGCCGTCCGCGTCCCGGCCGACCCGGTCCGCTGGCCCGACGTCGCCCGGCCGCCGCGCGCCTCCGCCGCCCGGACCGTCGTGGCCCGCCTGCTCGTGGAGCGTGCCCTCGCCCGGCTGCCGCTGCGGATAGCGACGGACGGCCGCACCGCCGTATCGGCGTCGCGCCACGGCGACGCCGCCGTACCGACGCTCACGCTCCACGACCCGGACGTTTTTTATCGCCGGATCGGCGCCGACGGACTGATCGGTTTCGGAGAGTCGTACATGGCCGGCGAGTGGGACGCCGACGATCTCGTCGGCGTCCTCACCGTCCTCGCCCGCCACGTCGACGACCTCGTCCCCGCCCCGCTGCACCGGTTGAGGGGAGCCTGGGCCCGCCGCAGGCCGCGCGCCGACCTCAACACCCCCGACGGGTCCCGCCAGAACATCCACCGCCACTACGACCTCTCCAACGAGCTCTTCGCCCTCTTCCTGGACCCCGGACTCAGCTACTCCTCGGCGGTCTTCGATCCCCTCCCGCACGCCCCCGGAGTCCTCCCCGACGGGGTCTTCACCGCAGCCCAGCACCGCAAGATCGACCGCCTTCTCGACCTGGCGGAAGCCGGACCGGGCACCGAACTCCTGGAGATCGGCACCGGCTGGGGCGAACTCGCGATCCGCGCCGCCGCCCGCGGCGCCCGCGTCCGCACCGTCACCCTCTCGGAGGAGCAGCTCGCCCTCGCCCGCCTCCGCGCGGCCCGGGCCGGTGTCGCCGACCGTGTCACCGTCGAACTCCTCGACTACCGGCACGTCCGGGGCCGTTACGACGCCGTCGTGAGCGTCGAGATGATCGAGGCCGTCGGCGCCGAGTTCTGGCCCGACTACTTCACCGCGCTCCGCCGCCTCCTCGCGCCGGGCGGCCGCGTCGCGCTCCAGGCCATCACCATGCCGCACGAACGGATGCTCGCCACCGCCCGCACCCACACCTGGATCAGCAAGTACGTCTTCCCCGGCGGCCTGATCCCCTCACCGGAGGCCATCGCCCGCGAGAGCGCCGCGGCCGGGCTGCGCATCACCGACGACACGGGGTTCGGCGACCACTACGCCGAGACCCTCCACCAATGGCGCGCACGCTTCCGCCACGAGGAGGACGCCGTGACGGCCCTCGGCTTCGACTCCGTCTTCCAGCGCATGTGGGACTTCTACCTCGCCTACTCCGAGGCGGGCTTCCGCTCCCGCTACCTCGACGTCCGCCAGCTCCGGCTCACCGCCGCCGACACGGAGACGGCCCGGTGAACCCCACCCGCCCCGACCGGACCCCACGGCCCTCCGCCTTCGCCGGTCACCGCACGGGAGCGGACCGGACCGCGGAGTTCCGGCCGGACGGCCGCGACCCCACCGCTCCGCCCCTCACCCCGGCGGACCCGCACGGGGAGACGCCGTGAACGCCGTCGACACCGAGGCCCTCGGTCTCGTCCTCGCCGCCTCGGCGGCCACCGCCCTCACCGTCATGCTCGTGACCTTCGCGATCGGCACCGTACGGCGACTGCACCGGATCGTCGACGTCGCCTGGGGGATCGCCTTCGCTGCCGTCGCCGTCGTGGCGTGGTTCCTGGCGGACGGGCACGGCGACGACGTCCGCCGGACCGCGGTCGCGCTCGCCACCGTCGTCTGGGGGCTGCGGCTCGCGGCCCACATCGCCCGCCGCGGCCGCGGCCACGGCGAGGACCCCCGGTACGCGCGGATGCTCGCCCGTGCCCGCGGCAACCCCGTCCTCTACGCCCTGTGGAAGGTCTACCTCCTCCAGGGCGCCCTCGTCTGGCTCGTCTCCCTCCCCGTCCAGACCGCCGTCCTCCTGCCCGTGCCCCTGGAGGCGACCGCGTACCTCGGCCTCGTCGTGTGGGCGGTGGGCCTCGCCTTCGAGGCCGTGGGGGACCGCCAGCTCGCCCGGTTCAAGGAGGATCCGGCGAACCGGGGCCGTGTCATGGACCGGGGGCTGTGGAGCTGGACCCGTCACCCCAACTACTTCGGCGACTTCCTCGTCTGGTGGGGCCTGTACCTGACGGCCTGCGCCACCTGGCAGACCGCCCTGCTCACCCTGATCTCCCCGCTCGTCATGAGCGCCCTGCTCATCTGGGGCAGCGGCAAACGGCTCCTGGAGGCCCACATGGCCGACCGGCCCGGGTACGCCGCGTACCGGGCGCGCACGAGCGGCTTCGTCCCGCGGCCTCCCCGACGCCGACCGGGGACGGAGACCCCGTAGGCGACTCACGGGCGAGGGGCGGATCAGGCTCCGGTGCTTCCGGCCCGCTCCTCGCGCCCGGCCGCCTCCCCGTACAGCCGGGAGATCACGCCGAGCGCCTCGCGCAGACCGGCGGGACGCGCCGTGCCGGGGGCGGGCGTCCTGCCGAGCCAGCCGGGGCCCGCGAGGAGGACCAGCGGAGCGGTCCGTGCTCCTTGTACCCCGAACGCCGTCCCCGCCACGTGCCGGGCCAGCGCGTGGTTCGCGGTGGAGCGTGCCTGGGACCAGAGGACGACGGCGGCGGGCCCCGACCGGCGCACCGCCGCGTCGAGGGCCTCGGCGGGCACGGCCGCCCCGAACATCCTGGTCGGCAGCCCCCGTTCGGTGAGACCGGCGGCGAGCGCCTCCAGGGGCAGCGTGTGCTGCTCCGAGGGGACGCAGGCCAGCGCCACCGGCGGCGCCGCCGGTGGCGGGGAGGAGGACGGCGGCCCGGCGACGGCGGCCCGCCGCAGCGCGGTGGAGACGTGCCAGGAGAGCAGGTGCTCCACCTCGACGTAACGGTCGCCGGACGATTCCCACTTCCGGCCCACCGCGTGCAGAGTCGGGGCCATGATCTCCTCCCAGGCGGTGACCAGTCCGTGTTCCACCAGCGCCGCCTGGAGGAGCTCTTCCAAGGCCGGACCGTCGAGGCGCACGGCGGCACGGGCGAGCCCGCGGCACTCCTTCCGCACGTCGCCCAGCGGCAGACCGCTGCCGGCCGTCGCACGCCCGGCCCGCCCCGGGGACGGCTTCGCGACGGACACGACCGGCCCGGCGACGAGCCCGGACGGAGGGTCGCCGACGGACACCTCGCCTCCGTCCGCCACCACCGAGGCCCGCGCTTCCCGCGCAGCCCGCGCCGCCTCGGCCGGCGGGACGCCCGACGCCGTGAGGCGGCACATCTCCTCCAGCATCGCGACGTCCTCCGGCCCCCACCGCCGGTGCTGCCCGTCCGCGCGAACGGCGGGCCCGATCCCGTAGCGCCGGTCCCAGGACCGCACGGTGGTGGGGGACACCCCCAGCCGCCGGGCCATGGCACCCGTGGTGATCCCGTGGACGATGTCGTGCATGCCCACACCGTACGATGCGGAAGCGATGCGAGCAGGTGCGTCCGGGTGAGGGAACAAGGTCGGGAACGCCACGCCTCCGCGCCTCGGGATCACGTCCCGTGGCCGTTGCGGCAGTCGCTCATCAGGCGGGGCCAGATGGTGGCGTCGAGTACCCGCTGGACGCGCCGCACCGCAGGTGAGTGGGCCTGAACGTGCTCGAAGAACCGGAGTTGTCCGCCGGGCCGGAGCCCCCGGCGGAGTTCGGGGACTGCTGTGCCCGGGTCGGCGATGGAGCACAGGGGCAGGCACACCACGGCCGCGTCGGACGACGCGTCGGGGAAGGGGAGTCGTTCGGCTCGCGCGGGCTCGATCACCACGGGGACGGGTGTGCGGCGGGCTTCGGTTCGGGCGTGGGCGCGGAGGTTCGGTTCCGGTTCGACGGCGACGAGGCGGGTCGCCTCGCGATATGGCCGGGGGCGGGGCACCGCCAGGGCATCGCCGGACGGGCGCCTGGGGGCCACCCCTCGCAACGTCACCGGCCTCCTCGGCGCCACGTTCGCCCGGGCTTCGGCGGCGAGCTATGGCACCAGGCGGGCAGGTCGAGCGGGGCGGCGGGGTCGGTGGCGATGACGTGGATGACGGTGCCCGGCCGCGCGCCGTCGATCCGCTTGCGCAGGAGCAGCAGGAGGGTGACGCAGAGCAGGCCGGTGCCGTCGACGGTGATGCCGGGAGCGGGGTTCTCGGGGTTCATGGGCGGTAGGCGGTGGCGGCGATGGAGGGAAGGAGGGCGAGGGCGGGGTAGCTGGTGGCGGCGACCATGATGCCGGAGGCCATGCCGCCGGCGGCGCCGGCGATGGCGATGGAGACGTCGACGGGGCCGGTCACGCCGGGTCTGCGGCATCGATGGGTAGCTCCGACAGGCGCCACTCCAGCATGCCGTCGTTGAGGCGGATGGCGCGGCGCCCGCGGCCGGTCAGCAGCCGTACCGCGTCGTGGGCCAGCACGCAGTACTCGCCGCGGCAGTAGACGACGATCTCCAGGTCCTCGGGCAGCTCGCCGATCCGCTCGTCGAGCTCGTCGACGGGGATGGACAGGGCGCCCGGGATGTGTCCGGCCCGGTACTCCTCGACCGGCCGGACGTCGAGGACGACCACGTCCCCGGCGGCGATCCGGGCCTGCAGCTCCTCGCGGTCGAGCTCGGCGGTGGTGTCCTCGCCGAGGTAGGCGTCGCGGGCGGCGGGGACGGCGGCCTGGTGGTGGTCGGCGACCTTGCGCAGCAGGGCGAGCAGCCGGGCGACGTCGTCGCCGGCGAGGCGGTAGTGGATGCGCACACCCTCGCGTCGGGTGGCGACGAAGCCGGCCTGCTTGAGGGTCTGCAGATGTGCCGAGGCGGTGGTCAGGTTCAGCCCGGCCGTCTTCGCCAGCGCGTCGACGGTGCGCTCGCCCTGAGCCAGCAGATCCAGCAGCTCCAGGCGCTTTCCGCTGGCCAGCGCCTTGCCGCTGGCCGCGAACGCGTCATAGAGACGGGCCTTCGTCGCGCTCTTCGTGTTCTCCGACATGGCATCCTCCATAAATCCATGGATTATTGTAGTTGAGTCCGATGGGTGTGACCACACACCTGCGCTCCCGAGATCTTGGAGGACGCCGTGGGCTTCGCGGACGATCACCTCATCCCGCTGGTCGACGAAGGGCTGGGCAACAGCGCCTACCTGCTCGACCTCGGCGACGGACGCGCCCTGGCCATCGACGCCGGCCGCGACCTGCGCGCGCTGCGGACAGCCGCCGGGCGGCGCGGGCTCACCGTCGCGTTCGCAGCGGACACGCACCTGCACGCCGACTTCCTCTCCGGCGCCGTCCAGCTCGCCCACGAGGACGGCGCCACCGTCCTGGCCTCCGCCGCCGGACACCGGGCTTTCCCCCACCAGGCCCTGGCCGACCGCGACGAGGTCGATCTCGGCGGCCTGGTCCTGCGCGCGCTCTCCACCCCCGGCCACACCGACGAGCACCTGTCCTTCCTGCTGCTCGACGGTGCCCGGGAGCTCGGGATCTTCACCGGCGGATCGCTGATCGTGAACTCCGCCGCCCGCACCGACCTCCTCGGGCCGGAGCGCACCGGGGAACTCGCCCGCGCCCAGTACCGCTCCCTGCGCCGGCTGGCCGAGCTGCCGGACCAGACCGCGGTATGGCCCACCCACGGCGCCGGCTCGTTCTGCTCCGCCCCGCCCGGCACCGAGCGGACCTCCACCATCGGCGCCGAGAAACGGGCCAACCCGCTGCTCGCGGTCCCCGACGAGGACGCCTTCGTGGAGGCCCTGCTCGCGAGCCTGGGCACCTACCCGGCGTACTTCGACCGCCTCGGCGAACTCAACCGCCGCGGCCCGGCCCCGCTGACCGCACAGCCGCTCCTGCCCGCCCTGGCCGCGGCCGAGGTCCGGACCCTGATGGCCGACGGAGGCCGTGCCGTCGACGTGCGCCCGGCCGCCGACTACGCTGCCGGCCACGTCCCCGGCTCCCTGTCCATCCCGCTGCGCGGCCGGTTCGCCACCTGGCTCGGCTGGCTCCTGCCCGACACCGCCCCGCTCGTCTTCGTCATGGGGGAGGACCAGGACCCGAGCGAGATCGTCCGGCAGGCGTACAAGATCGGCTACGAGCGTCTCGCCGGTCGCCTCACCGGCGGCATGAACGCCTGGCTCGCCGACGGCAACCCCCAGGCCACCACGGCGTTCGTCACCGCCGACCGCGCCGCCGGCCGTCCCTACCTCGACGTCCGGCAGGAAGCCGAGTTCGCCGCCGGGCACGTCCCCGGCTCCGTGCACATCGAGCTCGGCGTCCTCGAGGCCGCCGCCGCCGACGTCCCGGCCGGCCCGGTCGTGGCCTGCGGCCATGGCGAGCGGGCCATGACCGCCGCCAGCCTTCTGGAGCGCGCGGGCCGCACCGACATCGCCGTCCTCGACGGCGGACCGGCCGACTACGCCGCAGCCCACGGCCGGCGGCTCGTCCAGGGCGCGGGGGGCCGCCGCCCGTGAACACCGCACCCACCACCACGACCCCGGCAGACGCCGTCGGGCGGCCCGTGCGACTCGGGCTGCGCGAGAACGGGCCGCAGTTCACCCTGCTGGTCATCGTCAACATCTGCGTCGGCGGCCTGGTCGGCCTGGAACGCACGACCGTTCCGCTGATCGGCTCCGAGACCTTCGGCCTCACCAGCGATCTGGCGGTCTTCTCCTTCATCATCGCCTTCGGCCTCACCAAGGCGTTCACCAACCTCGCCGCCGGCGCGCTCACCGCCCGCTTCCGCCGCAAGCAACTGCTGGTGACCGGCTGGCTGATCGGCATACCCGTCCCCTTCGTCCTCGCCTGGGCGCCCTCCTGGGGATGGATCGTCGCCGCCAACGTCCTGCTCGGCCTCAACCAGGGCCTGACCTGGTCGATGACCGTCAACATGAAGATCGACCTCGTCGGCCCCGCCCGCCGCGGGCTGGCCACCGGCCTCAACGAGGCCGCCGGCTACACCGCCGTCGGCGTCACCGCCCTGCTCACCGGCTACCTCGCCACCAGCCACGGCCTGCGCCCCGTCCCCGAGCTCATCGGCGTCGTCTTCGTCATCGCGGGCCTCGCCCTGGCCCTCGTCGTCCGCGACACCGCCGCCCACGTCGCCCTGGAACTGGCCCACCACACCGAGCCGCTGCCGACCGACGAGGACACCGGCCTGAAGGCCACCTTCACCCGTACCTCCTGGCACAACCGCTCCCTGCGCGGCGCGAGCCAGGCAGGGCTGATCAACAACCTCAACGACGGCCTGACCTGGGGCGTCTTCCCGCTCCTGTTCACCGACCACGGCCTCGGACTCGCCGCCGTCGGCCTGATCAAGGGCCTGTACCCCATCCTGTGGGGCCTCGGCCAGATCCCCGCCGGCCACCTCGCCGACCGCATCGGCCGCAAACCCCTCATCGTCACCGGCATGCTCGTCCAGGCCGGCGGCTTCGTCCTTGCCCTCGCCCTGTTGGACACCCCGTTCCTCGCCGGCGTCCTGTCCGCCGTCGCCCTCGGCCTCGGCACGGCCATGGTCTACCCCGCGCTCATCGCGTCCATCTCCGACCACGCCCACCCCGCCTGGCGCGCCAACGCCCTGGGCACCTACCGCTTCTGGCGCGACATCGGCTACGCGGCGGGAGCTCTCCTCGCCGGTGTGCTCGCCGACTGGCTCGGCCTGAACGCCACCGTCATCGCCGCCGCAGTCCTCACCGCGGCCTCCGGCCTCCTCGCCGCTCGCTGGATCACCGAGCACAGGACGGGGAGACCGGGGACACGAACGTCGCGGTGCGACGGGTCCTCGACCACTACCTGCACGCCGCCACCGGTGCCGACCGGCACCCGGCCCGGCTCGCGGCGAAGCGGCGGATCGTGACGCGCACGTCGCTGTGGAGAGCGGCGGAGAGCCCAACCCGCTTCTGCCGGTTCGAGGGCGAACGAGAACCGCTGGATGCCATGGGGGCCGTAGAGTCCCGTCACGCCTTTCAGCACGTCGGCGACACCACTCCTATGAGGAAGTGACCCTCTTCCGGGCCGGCCGGGGCCCCGCGCAGGCCCGGCGCCCGGGCCGCGAGCGCAGGTGGGCCGGTGATCGGGGGCACTGCCGCGTCACCACCGCGGCTGACCGGGCCATACGGCCCCTCAGCGGCGGGACGGAACAGGGTCGGTGAGGTCGTCCTTGACGCGCGCCGGGGACGACGTGTCGTTCTGGTCGGGCGTACTCGCGGCGCTGTAGCCGTGTCGGAGCACGGCGGCTCCACGAATTGCTTGCCGATCTCCGTCCTCCAGTGCGCGGCGAGGGCGTCGGTCGTTTTTTCGGCCGGGACCGGGCGGGTGAAGCGGGCGATCCACGTACCGTCTTCGGGCCCGAGGACGGACACCTCGTAGCGGCCGCCGGGCCGCAGCTTGGCAGCCGATGCCTCCGGGAGACCGACCTCCGCCTCGGCGGGCAGGGTGCCCTTGTAGACGGCGAGAGTGCGGACCTTGAAGGTCTGCATGCCGGCGTCGGTGCCCATGGAGACGAGCCGGCCGCGCTCGACGACGTCGACCAGGGCGAGGTTCTGCGCGCGGGCGGCCTCGGCCGCGTCTGTCCGCGTCGGATTGCACAACGCCTCGACGCGTACCTCCTCGTCCTGCTGGACTTAGGCGTATCCGCCGATGCCCACCTCGGCCACCAAGGCGAGGCCGGTGGCCCCGATGACGATCTTGTTCGCGGTCAGCCCCACAGTTGTCGACGCCGGGGATCCACGTGATCTCGTAGCCGGGCGACGGCGTGTTCTTCCGCATCAGGGAGACGACGTTGTCGGCCTTGTGGCACAGGCCGAGCGCGTGCCCGAGCTCGTGGAGGGCGACGTACCGGATCCGTTCCTTCGACGCGCCACGGAGCATCTGCTTGTTGAAGACGATGCGGGTGGAAGTCGCTCTCCGGTCAAGGCAATGTCCCGGAAGGCAACCCCGGGGCCGCGATGTACGACATCCGGTGGGTCGCTCTGCGAGCCGCTGGGCCCCGACCATCCTCCGGCCCGGCGGGCCGCTCGACTGCTTCCGCCTCCGTATGTGTAGCGTCGGTGCCAGGGGGGTGAGATGAACTTCGACGAGAACGAACCGCCATCTGTCCGCGAGGAGCGTTTCGTCGCCGAACGAGTCGCAAGGAGAGCGGCACGCAAATCCGCGCCGCTCGACTCGCGGGGAGCCCACCTCGGCGCGGTCATCGTGACCGTCGCCCTGGTCCTCCTCGGCGGGCACGGGGGCCGGCACGCGGTCCGGCGCGCGTGCAACGTCACCTTCGGATGGGGCGACGGGTTCTGATCATCAAGGCCATGGCAGAGGGGGCGGTTTGACGGGCGAAACAGACCCGGTGGGGCCAGGTCCGCAGTACGCCGACGAGCTGACGACCGACGTCGTGTGGGAGATCGGCGACTTCCTGCTTCCTCGACTGGAGCGAGCGGCCCATGCTCACCCGTCGGACAGTGAGGAGGGCATCACGGCCTCGGCACTCGCGGAGGCAGTGGCCACGTTGGTTCTCACCTTGGAGTGGACCATTACCGGCGGAACGCCAGGCCGCGTCCGAATTCCCGTCGGGATTCCGCTGCCCCCGCTGCCCACCGAGGAGGAACGCCGCGTACGGACGGAGATGCGCCTGGATCGTCTCCGGGACGATTGGAACACTCTCTGTCTCCTCGCCGGCTACTGGCGCTCCGCACCCGGCTATCAGGACTCCCGCTGGCGCAAGCTGGAGTTCCGCGACGCAGAGCATGAGCGTTGGTATCAGCAGCAGTTGTCCGACCGTCATGTGGAGAGCCGCGTGATCCGAGCGCCGAGACAGGACTGACGCCGGGTTTCCTGGACGACCCGGAAGATGTGGTTGGCGCGGCCTCTTGCCGATGACGGTCGTTCGGGCTGACGGTGCGGCGAAGCCCCTGGTAGAGGGTTCTCGACCGAGGGAACCATCTCCATCCGAGGCTTCGCAAGCTCGTGCATCCCTCCGGAATCGACGTGCCCAGCTCGGGCCCGGCTCGTTGTCGGCACCACCACCGCCTACCGGTACGTGGGCAAGGCCGTCGACGTTCCGGCCGCGCTCGCCCGGACCTGACGCAGAGGGGGCAGGGCCCGGGAGCTGAGCTGCGGCCTGCCGTCATGCGTCGGGTCCCAGGGGGGGCGGGGCTGAACGCCGGTCTTCGTCGACCACCCCCAGGCCGTGTGGATCTGGGGAACGCTGCGGACTCCTCTCAGATCGCGGAGGGAATCCGATGCGGTGGACGGCCAGGTACCGCTCCACCCGGGCCCTGAGTCCCTGTCGGTGCCTGATCTCCGCCGCCATGACGTACGCCGACTTCCCGAAGGCTCCGGTCGTCAGCAGGTCGAGATCGCCTCGTGCGAACAGCACGTCGTAGAACGGCGCGAGCGTCTCGTCCGTGTACGCGAACGGGCTCATGAGCAGCTGCAACGGCGTACCGGAGTCCTCCGCCACGGCGCCGTCTTCGAGCAGACGGTTCGCGATCGCGCTGCGCGCACCAGGACCCACGTTCGTCAGCGCGCCCATCAGGACGCTGCGACCGCTCACCTCGGCGTTCGCCTGTGAAGGGTCGTACGCGTCGAGGAACTCGCCGAAGGAGGCTCCGTCTGTGCGGCGTACACGATGTCCACTCCACTCCTTCTCGGTCCGGGGCAGATCTGCAAGCCCCTGTACACCAGTCTCACTTGCTGAGGGATTCCGTGTTTCCGTTGCCCACCTACGACGTGATCGAGGCCAAGGCCGAACCCCGCGAGCCTCGCCGGTGGAGGGTGGGGCGGAGCCAGCCGGACAGGTGCTCGCCTTGACGGCCGGACGGGAGACACGGTCGTCGAAGCACGCGAGCGCGGTGGTCTGCGGAGAGGGCCTCAGACCGAAACGACACCGCCAAGCCGTTCGTCGCGGCTGGCACTTCCCTCGGACACCTCTGGTCACCGCCGGCTCACACAACTAGCCTCGGCCTCTCATCCACATCTGTCCGGGGGGACTCGTGCAACCGCGCACCACAAGGCTGGGAAGAACAGCCGCAGTAGCGACCATCGGACTGATCCTCGCCCCGGGGTGCGCCCCGGCGAAGGAGCCGGCAACCACACCGGGAGCATCGTCTACGACTCCTTCGGCCGCGAGCCCGGTGGCGCCCCTGACGACGGCCCAGCTCAAGGAGCTCGTGTTCAAGGACGGAGAAGTCCCGCAGGCGCACGAGCCCATGGGGGTACAGGAACCCGCACCGAGAGGAAGCGGGCGCTCCTTCCCTCCCATATCGGTACCTGCCTGCCAGCCACTGCGTGATGCCCGTAACGGCGCAGGATCGATCGCTCATGTCTTCCAGATCTTCAACTGGAAGAAGAACATCATGGGCGGAAGCTCGATACTCACCTCCTACGAGGAGGGCGAGGCCACACGGCGCTTCGCGGAGCTCAAGCAGGCCCTCACCACTTGCCGGGCGTACGAAGGCGAGGGCTACGTCGGTCGATTCGAGGTGACGGTGAGAACGGAGGCAGCACCACAGGTCGGCGACGAAGCGGTGGCCTTCCGCGAGATCATCCCCATGAAACCGGAGTGGGTCGACCGTAACGAGCAGTTCGTCGTCGTCCGTACCGGGAACACCATCGCCACGTTCACCGAGCTCAGCACGGGCAAGGGCCTCTCGTTCCCCACCGAGCTGATCCGCAGGCAGGTCGAACGGCTGCGAGACGCCCAGCGGCCCTGATCGCAGGTGCGGGGCGTGTGACCGTGTCGGGTGGCGGGGTCGGTGGCGAGGAGGCTACTGGGCGTGCCGGAGGGCGTCGAGTGCTTGGCGGGCGGTGCCGAGGCGTGGGTCGTTCTCGTGAGGGTGTGTTGTGTGCGGGTGTCCTGGGGTTCGCCGGCGCGACGTCGCACGGGTGTGCTCGGACGCGCAACCGGTCGAGCTCGCCCTCGCCGGCTTCCTGGTGCGCCACCGATTCGGTCACGCCCGACGAGTTCGGCGACCCGTACCGGCTCCGGAGGGGCGCCCGCGTCAACGGCGAGGTCGTGCAGTCCGCCCGGATCTCCGAACTGCTCTTCCCTCAGGCGGTACGCGGCGATGACGAGGAAACCGTGACGGATTGCGGCGTCGCATGGGCATGGGCGTAGTCGCCCCATCCGGTGAACACGGCGTGCACGCCGCCGAAGCCGAGGCCGGAGGGCTCGGTGACCAGAGCGTCTCGGCCGGTGCCTCGACGCCGGCGGTCACGTCGAGGGCGGCGTAGGACTTCGTGCCGTTCTCGGCCGGTCGCGGCATTGAGCAGGAGAACGTCTGGTGCGTCGTCAGCGCCCCGCCCGGTTCCGACCGGCAACTGTCCCTGGGTGAGGCGCCGATCGCTCCACCGTGGATCACCAGCGGCCGGTTCACTCGGTCTTCCCGCGTCCGGCGTACCGGATGACCTCGCAGTCGTCGAGGATCACCAGCCCTTCCTTCACCAGGACATCGAGCTCCGGAAGGAAGGCACGGATCTTGTCCTCGACGTCCACGATGACGACGGCCACCGGCAGGTCCTCGCTCAGCGACAGCAGCCGGTGGGTGTGGATCAGGGAGGAGGCGCCGAAGCCCTCGATCCCGCGGAACACACTCGCCCCGGCCAGTCCCGCCTTGTGGGCCCGGTGGACGATCTCGGTGTAGACGGGTCTGTGGTGCCAGAGGTCGGTCTCGCCGATGAAGATCGTCACCCGCAGGGCCCTGCCCGTCAGCCTGGTCACCGCTGCCTCCACGCCGGTAAGCGGTGGGTCGCCCACACCGCACTCCACACTCCACATCGCCGCCAGGGCGGCCGCCACCGTCACTGCCGGGTGGGCGGGCCCCGTCCGGGCCCGTCCGCGGGCCAGGAGTTCCCGGATGTCCACCACAACGCCGAGAAGGCGATGAACCCGCACGGCACGCCGCTGCCGAGGAATGGCCGCACCGGTCGGGCGCAAACAGGCCAGCGTCGGGGTGGGGGGCTTGGCCACCCGGGACGAGAGGGCTTCCCCGGACACACGTCTCCTACCAGCAAGGCACCCCGGACCTGGGCACACGCCGA
Source organism: Streptomyces sp. NPDC007863 (assembly GCF_040633895.1). NCBI lineage: Bacteria > Bacillati > Actinomycetota > Actinomycetes > Kitasatosporales > Streptomycetaceae > Streptomyces > Streptomyces sp. NPDC007863. The sequence continues at coordinate 102,140 of NZ_JBEYEI010000022.1, read as the reverse complement.
TCGAAAGCAGGGACCGCCGACGGCGCTGACGCCGCGGTTCGGGTACGGCGGGCCCGACGGTCGCACGGCAGTCACCAAGGGCACCCGCAGCAGTGAGCCTACCGACCACCACCAGCGGGTCACGGTCAGGCGCGCCGCCGTGTCCGGGGACCTGGGCAGGGTGATCGACCGGACGCAGGCGCGCTGGGGCGGACGCTCTCTGGGAAGGGTGCGGGGGCTTGACGCCGTCGAACGGGATGGCGTCGTGGAGGCTGAGCCGGGGACGTCCCGCAGAATCACCTTGAGTTCGCTGGCCTCCGGGAGGCGAGTGATCAGGTGGTCGCCGTCGTCGCTGAGAGGCGTGGATCGCCGCCGCGGGCGTATGCGCCCGCACCCGTCCGGCCGGCGGGGAAGGGGCCGGCAGGTCGGTGAACGGGTTTCCGTGGAGACCACGGTTCCGCCTGCCCGTCCACAGGCTCAGTCCGTCACGCGGACCGCGCGCGCCGGGCGGATGGCGGCTGCTCGGCGGGCCGGGCCCCAGGTGGCCAGGAGGGAGGCGGCGAAGGTGGCCGCGGCCAGGGTGCCGATGCTCGTCCACTCGACGGGGAAGCCTCCTTCGAGGCCTTCGAAAGCGGCGCTGTTCCGGTACATCAGCCACGTCGTCAGCACGCCCAGCAGGCAGCCCAGGGTGATTCCCTCCACCGTGACGAAGGCGCTCTCCCAGAGGAAGGACCGCTGGACGGTGCGGGCCCGGAAGCCGAGGGCGCGCAGGATGCCGATGGTGCGCCGTCGTTCGCGTACCGCGCGGACCATGACGACGCCGAGCCCGGTGATGCCCACGCCCAGCCCCAGGGCGAGGAAGCCCTGCATGAGGCGGAAGAAGGCCGTGCTGGAGTCGAACTGCTCGCGGATCTCCGACTCGATGGGCGTGGCGACCAGGCTGGACGAGAGCTGCTCGCCCTGCAGCCGGGTCGCCAGGGCGTCGGGGGAGGTTCCGGGAGCGGTCCTCACCAGTGCGGAGGCGTTCTGTGCCTGCGCGCCGAAGAGCTCGCGCGCCGCGCCCTCGTTCATCACCACGGGGTACGTGGTGGAGCTCGCGCCGGTGCCGGGGTAGAAGACCATGCCGTTGCTGAGCACGCCGGCGATGACCTTCTGTTCGCTGCGCCCGGTGCGCGGGTCGGTGACGACGAGGGTGTCGCCGGGGTCGTAGTAGTCGCCGGCCGGGCCGCCCGTGCTGCCGAAGAACCCGTCGAGGACGACGTAGCGGGGATCGGTGGCGAGTGCCTGCCAGACCGCGGGGTCGGTCGCGAGCCCGGGCAGCCGTTCCCGGAAGGTGATGCCCGTGATCGCGCCGTCGGGCACGCCGACGACCGCGACGTCCAGAGGCCGGGGATCGCGGTGCCCGGGGTCGGTGGCCCGGCCGGCGGCGTTCAGCAGGGGAGTGACGGCCGAGATCCCGTACGGGGGAGGACTGTTCCGCAGCTCGTCGACCAGGTCGTCGCCCGCCACCTGGGGGTTGTAGTCGAGCCGGAGCGAGTATCCGGACGTGGCGTCGTCGACGACTCCGTCGACACCCGCGCGCAGGATCCCGGAGATCTCCGTCAGCAGGACGAGCACGAACACGATCAGGGTGTACATCACGAGCGTCGCCCCCGTCCGGAACCGTTTCGCCAGTGGGTAGGCGACGGCGAGCCGTGCGGCCAGGCCCGACTCGGACGGCCGCTCAAGGAGCCGCCGTACGGGGCGGAGCACCCATTTCTGGTTGTCGCTGACGAGGATCACCGCGGAGAAGGCCGCGAGCGCGCCCTGGATGACGTAGACGGACATGGAAGGCGTGTCGAAGATCCGGGGGCGTACGACGGGAGCCAGGAGAGTCCAGGCCAGAACCGCGCCCGCGACGAGGGTGGTGACGGCGTGCCGAGGCAGGACGAGCAGGAGGACCGGGGCGGACAAGGCGAGGGCGAGCGCCGGCAGGAGGTAGGTCGCGTCCGGTTGGCTGCGCGCCACCGCCGGGACGGCCGCGACCGCGCACAGGACGGCCAGGGAGGCCGCGACCGCCACCCGCCCGCGCCGCCGTCCCCGGCCGGGGGAGGCGGGGAGGTCGCGGATGGCGGCGATGATGTTGAACCTGCTGATGCGGACGCTGGTCGCCAGGATCGCGGCGAAGGCGATGAGCAGTCCCATCGCGAGCCCGTTGAGGACGCTCGTGGGAGTGACGTCGAAGGTGATGCGGAGGCTGCTGCCGCCGACCGACCAGCCCTGGAAGATCTCCGCGGCCACCACGGCGACGCCCCAGCCGACGGCGATCCCGATGCCGACGCCGGGAAGTGCGGACATCAGGGCGTAGGCGGCCCCTTCGAGGGTGAAGGACCCGACGAGCCGCGAGCGTTTCATGCCGATCGCCCGCACCATGCCCATCTGGGCCTTCCGCTCCTCGCCGAGCATCACGAAGATGTTCACAAGCAGCAGGGCGCCCGCGATGATGCTGAAGCTCCCGATCATCAGGAACAGCGCACCGAGCGAGTCCCCTGCCTGCTTCGCGTCCCGCAGCACCGTCTGTTTCGGCGTGTCGATCGCCGCCTGCTCGGCCAGAGGCCCCAGGGCGCCACGGATGTCGTCCGTGACCTGCGGAGTCAGGGCGTTTCCGCCTTCGACACCGCCCCGATTGGACACGAACGTGATCGAGCGTGCTTCCGTGCCCGCCGCGCGGGCTGCGGCGTCCAGGGTTCCCGGAGCCAGGAACGCGTTGCGGTTCAGGCGCCCTCCGATTCCCACACCGGCGAGGCCCTGCTCCGGCAGCACGCGCTCGACCCGGTAGGTCCCGGGCGTCCCGAACAGGTACAGCGTCAGCGAGTCCCCGGTGCGCACGTTCAGGGAGCGGGCCAGCGGTTCGTTGACCACGACCTGTCCGGGCTCGGGGTTCGGCCCGTCGAGACCGGAGTCGCCGCCCGCCGCACCGAAGCGGGAGGCGTCGGCGAAGTCCATCTGCCAGGCCAGGACCCGCGGTTCTGCGACCGGATGGCCCGCGGTGGAGCCGAGGGCGGACGCCTGCGCGGCCCGGACGGTCAGCACTCCGTCGACGTCGGGATCACCGGTCAGGGCCGCCAGCCGTTCCGCGACGGCGCGTCCGGCCGGGCCGGGCGGGGCGACGACGCGTTCGTCCACCGGGCCCAGGGTCCGGTACGCCTCCTGCCGCACGGAGAAGTTCAGGGTGTCGCCGACGACCAGGGCTCCGATCACGATGGCCGTGCCGAGCATCGATCCGCCGATCACCAGAGCGGCCTCGGTACGTCGACGGGCGACCTGCCGGAAGGCCAGCCGGCGTGACACCGGCTGTCGGACGGCGATCAGGACGAGGGCCGCGAAGGCGAGCGCCAGCGCCACGAGCAGGGGGACGAGCAGGTTCGGGTACATGATCAGCCCGGAGTGACGTCGTGTTCCACGGCCCGGCCGGCCACGGCCTGACGGACGTCGTCGACCAACCGCCCGTCACGCATCCGGATCAGGCGGGGGACACGCGCCCCGATGGCGCTGTCATGGGTGACCAGGACGATCGTCTGACCCTCGTCGCGGTTGAGGTCGCACAGCAGGTCCATCACCTGGCCGGCCATCGCGCTGTCGAGGTTGCCGGTCGGTTCGTCCGCCCACACGATCGCCGGCCGTCCGACGAGGGCACGTGCGATGGTCACGCGCTGCTGTTCGCCGCCGGACAGTTCGCTGGGCCGGTGCCCGACCCGATGGGCGAGGCCGACGCGGTCGAGTGTGGCCAGCGCCCGTCGCCGCGCCTCGCGCGGTCGGGTGCCCACGAGGAGCAGGGGCAGTTCGACGTTCTCCGCCGCGGAGAAGACCGGGATGAGGTTGAACGACTGGAAGACGAAGCCCATGGTGCGGGCCCGGTGCTCCGTGCGCGCGGCGTCCGGCATCGCGAAGAGGTCGTGACCGTCGATCTCGACCCGGCCGCCGTCGATGTCGTCGAGTCCGGAGAGACAGTTCAGCAGGGTGGTCTTGCCGGAGCCGGACGGACCCATGACCGCCACGAGTTCCCCGTGCCCCACGACGAGGTCCAGATCGTCCAGGGCGGTGACCGCCACCGAGCCCGTCCGGTAGATCTTGCGGACTCCTGTGGCGACCAGGAGGGGTCGGTCGCTGTTCATACCTTCCATACGAGACCCCGGAGGCGATCGGCCGCCACGGCCATCCGGTCCCGTACCGGGGCCAACCGGCCCCGTGAGGAGCGGCTGGTCAGGGCCGTGCCTCATCGGCCGCGTGGGCACGTCGGCGGACGACCGTGGAGGTCACCGCGCCGGCGGCCGCCGCGGTGACGGCGAGGAGGACGAACCCCCGCGTGTAGTCGTGCGTGACGCTCTCGATCGCGCCCATCACCAGCGGGGGGAAGAACCCGCCGAGGCCGCCCGCCGCTCCGACCACGCCCGTCACCGAGCCGACGCGTTCCGCCGGCACGAGACGTGCGACGAGGGCGAAGACGGCCCCCGAACCCGCGCCCAGGCCGGCGGCCGTGCCGAGGAAGGCCGCGGTCCCCACCGGGACCAGCTCCGTCTCGAAGGAGGCGAGGAACGCGCACGCGGCGACGAGCCCGTAGGACGCCGTCAGGACGGGCACGGGACGGACACGGTCGGAGAGCCAGCCGCCCAGGGGGCGCATGGCGACCGCGAGGACGACGAACCCGGCGGTCCGCAGCGCCGCGTCGGAGCGGGTGAGGTCGTAGGCCCGGGTCAGATACGTCGGCAGGTAGACGCTGAAGGCGACGAAGCCGCCGAACGACACGGCGTACAGGAAGGCGAGGTGCCAGGTCGCAGGCGTGCGCAGGGCCAGAGAGGTGCGTGACCACAGCGACCCGGTCGCCGTCGTGCGTCCCGGGCGGTCCCGCAGGAGGAACCAGGCCGTGACGGCGTAGACGGCGAGGCAGCCGGCCACGAGATCGAACGGGAAGGCCCGCCCGACGGCATCGGCCAGTTGCACGGTGGTGAACGACGACAGCGCGGTGCCTCCGGTTCCCAGGCCGAAGACGCCGAGGGCGAACCCCCTGCGTACCGGCGGATACCAGGCGTTGACGAACGGGACGCCGACGGCGAAGGCCGTCCCCCCGAGCCCGAGCAGGAAGCCGCCCGCGAGGAACTGCGTCAGTGTCTCGGCGAGGTGGCCCAGGTAGAGCACGGGGAGGACGGTCAGGGCGGCGACGAGAGGGAAGACCCGGCGGGCTCCCCAGCGGTCCGTGAGTGCCCCGGCCGGGATCCTGCCGAGCGCGCCGACCACGACCGGAACGGCGACCACCAGGGACTGCTCGAACGACGTGAGGCCGAGGTCGTCCCGCAGGCGGGGGCCGAGCGGCGCGAGGAGGGCCCAGGCCCAGAAGCAGAGGGTGAACCCGGTCGTGGCCAGGAACAGCATCGTCCGTGGGCGGGCGGCGCCTTCCGTGCGGGGAGCCTTCCCGATGCTTCGGATCACGGCACCTCCCGGGGTCGCTCGCGTCGTCGGCGCGGAGCCCTGCCGCTTCTCACTGTCGGCGGGCCGGCAGGCGGGCTCCAGGGGCCACCTGTCCCTTTCGGCGTCCGGTCGGTCCCCCGCGGGGGACCGACCGGCCCTGTGCGCGGAGCGCCGGGCGGCGCACCGTGAGGACAAGGTGGTCGCGACGGCCGGGGCTCCGCTCGGCCAGGACCGACCCGGCCGTCGGGAGCGTGAGTGGCCATGATGTTCTGGAACGGCGACGGCATGAACGGATGGGGCTGGTTCGCCATGTCGGCAGGAATGATCCTTTTCTGGGGACTCCTGATCACCGCCGTCGTGTTGATCTTCCGACTGCTGGACCGGGCCGCGGAACGCCCCACGCGTCAGGGCGGCCCCACGGGTCCGGAGCGGATCCTCGGCGAGCGGTTGGCCCGCGGTGAGATCGACGAGGAGGAATACCGAAGGCGGCTGAGCGCTCTGCGGAGCGGAGAGTCGTAGGTCGCGCCGTGGGAGGCCGTCGGGATGCGGGAAGGTGTCCGCCCGGCCAGGCTGGGAACATGGCCCGCCGGACGCCCGCGGAGTCGCGTGGGCGGCACGACGCGCTCCGTGAGCTGATCGCCCGGCACGCAGAGCGGGGCGAGCCGCTGCCCGCCGCGCTGGAGCGGGCCAGAGCGGCCGACGCCGGGGAGCCCGCCGCATGGGCGCCTCGGGTCGCGACGGCGTCCCGGCTGCCGGCGGCCGCGGGTCTGGGGCCCGCCACGTACTTCGCCGACCTCGCCGCTCCGCGAGGCGAGCGGCACGTACGCGTGTGCACCGCGACGGCCTGCTTCGCCGCTCGGGGAGGCCGGCACGTCAGAGAGGCGGAGGAGGCACTGGGCGTGACCGCCGGACACGTCGGCGAGGAGGGCCGGACCTCGCTCCAGGCCGTGCACTGCCTCGGCTACTGCTACGCGGCTCCCGCGGCCCTCGACGGCACCCGCCCCCGCGCGGGTGCCGACCTGGCCGACCAGCTCGCCGGACGTACGGAGCCCCGCGCGCCCGCCGTCCCCGCCTCCGACACCACCGGATCCCCCGTCCTCCTCGTGGGAGTGGAGAACGAGGAATCCGCCTGGGACGTATGGCGCGACGCCGTCGCCGACCTGGGCCCCGATGTCATCCGGGACGAGGTCGCCGCCTCCGGACTGCGTGGACGGGGCGGAGCCGGATTCCCCGTGGCGGCCAAATGGGCAGCGGTGGCGGACAGGACCGGAGCGGTCGTCGTCGGGAACGGTGACGAGGGCGACCCCGGTTCGTACGCCGACCGGCTGCTGATGGAGAAGGACCCGGGGCGCGTCCTCGCGGGGCTCGCCCTCGCCTGCTACGCCTGCGGCGCACTGCGCGGAACCGTCCTGGTGCGGTCCGAGTACCCCGAGGCGACGGCCCGGCTGCGGCGGGCGGTGAGGCAAGCGGTGGCGGACGGCGATCTGGCCCCCGAGGCCGGGGAGGCCGGCCCACGGCCCTTCGTCGAGATCGCCGAAGGCGCCGGCTCCTATGTGGCCGGGGAGGAGACCGCGCTCATCGCCCGCCTGGAGGGCGGCCGTGGCGTGGCCCGCCCCCGGCCGCCGTACCCGACGGACCACGGCCTGTGGGACGCCCCGACGGTCGTCAACAACGTCGAGACGCTGGCCGCCGTTCCGTGGATCGTCCGCCACGGCGGCGCGGCCTACGCCCGGCGCGGCCCGGCGGACGAGACCGGGACGAAACTGGTCTGCCTCTCCGAGCGGTTCGCCCGGCCCGGAGCCTACGAGGTCGAACTCGGCACCCCGGTCGGGGAGATCGTCACCCGGTACGGTGGCGGCCTCCGGGACGGGCGCGAACTCGTCGCCCTCCAGATCGGCGGGCCCCTCGGCGGTTTCCTGCCCGGGGACGCCCTCGACGTCCCCCTCACCTCCCGGGCGCTGGCCGAGCAGGGCGCGGCGCTGGGGCACGCCGGAATGGTCGCCTTCGACGCCGACACTGATCCACGCGAACTGCTGCGACACGTATGGGAGTTCGCGGAAGACGAGAGCTGCGGGGCCTGTTCGCCCTGCCGCGTCGGGACCCGTCGAGGTCTCGGGCTCGCCCAGGAGACGGGCCCCGCACCCGGTGAGGCCTACGGGCGCCTGGCGCGGCTCATGGGCGAGGCGAGCCTCTGCGCCTTCGGCCGCCGCGTACCCCTCGCCGTCCGCAGCCTCGCCCGCGCCTACGGGGACGCCCTGGCGGGGTGGGACCGGTGACCCGCCTCCGGGTCGACGGCGTCCCGGTCGAACTGCCCGTCGGAGCGACCCTGCTCGACGCGGCGCGGGCCGCGGGCGCCGAACTGCCCTCCCTCTGCCACGACGACCGCCTCCGGTCCGCCGGCTCGTGCCGGACCTGCCTCGTACGGACCGGCGGACGGACCGTCGCCGCCTGCGTCACCCCCGCCGGGCCGGGCATGGAGGTCGACACGGCCGGCCCGGAGATCCGGAACCTGCGGCGGGACGCCGTGGCCCTCATCGCCTCCGAGCTTCCGCCGCGGGCACTCGCCCAGGACCCGCCGAGCGAACTGGCCGAAGCCTGCCGGGCCTCGGGCATCACCCCGGACGTGGCCACCGGGACCGCGACGCGAGGGCGCGACGACACCCACCCGTACGTCCACCTCGACCGGGACCTCTGCATCGCCTGCGGCCGCTGCGTCCGCATGTGCTCCGACGTCCAGGGCACCTTCGCCCTCACCCTCACGGGACGCGGAGCCGAGACGGTCGTCGCGCCCGGGACGGGCGGAGCCTGGGCCGGATCCGACTGCGTCGCCTGCGGGGGCTGCGTCGACACGTGCCCCACCGGCGCGATCACCCAGCCCGGCCCCGCCCGGGGCCTCACCTCACGACCACCGGTCCCCGGCCGCGTGCGCACCACCTGCGGGTACTGCGGAGTCGGCTGCGCGCTGGACGTCGTCGTCCGGGACGAGCGCGTCGCCGCCGTCCTGCCGGCCCGCGACGGTCCGGTCAACCGGGGGCACGCCTGCGTGAAGGGCCGCTTCTCGTACGGCTACCTCACCTCGGCCGAACGACTCACCGAACCCCTGGTCCGACGCGGCGGCGCCCTGACCCCGGCGAGCTGGGACGAGGCGATCGGCGTCGTCGCGGACGGACTGCGCGCCGCCGTCGAGCGCGGCGGCGCCCGGTCGGTCGCCGCCATCTCGTCCGCCCGTGCCACCAACGAGGAGAACTACCTCGTCCAGAAGTTCCTGCGGACCGCCATCGGCACGAACAACGTCGACAACTGCTCCCGCCTCTGTCACGCCCCTTCCGCGGCGGGACTCACCGCTGCCTTCGGACGCGCCGGCGGCACCGACTCCTTCGACGACGTCGCGACGGCCGACTGCCTCCTCGTCGTCGGGGCCAATCCGGTGGAGGCCCACCCCGTCGTCGGAGCCCGCCTCCTCCAGCGCGCCCTGGACGGCGCCGCCCTCGTCGTCGCCGACCCGCGGGCCGTGGGCCTCGCCCGCCACGCCGACGTCCACCTGCGCCCCCGCCCCGGCACCAATGTCGCCCTCTTCCACGGCCTCGCGCACGTCCTCGTGGAGGAGGACCTGATCGACTCCGTGTTCCTCCATGACCGAGCGGCCGGGCTGGCCGAGCTCACCGCGCTCCTGGCGGACTACCCACCCGGGCGGGTCGAAGGGATCACGGGCGTCCCGGCCGAGGACATCCGCAGGGCCGCTCTGCTCTACGGCCGCGCCGAGCGGCCCGCCGTCGTGTACGGGCTCGGAGTCACCGAGCACCTCCACGGCACCGACGGCGTGCGCACCCTGGCCAACCTGCCCATCCTCCGGGGCGCCGTGGGAGGCACCGGCCGGGGCTTCGGGATCAGCCCGCTGCGCGGCCAGAACAACGTCCAGGGCGCCTCCGACATGGGTGCCCTGCCCGATCTGCTCCCCGGCTACGGGCGCGTCACCGACCCCGCGGCCCGCGCCCGGGCCGAGGCGGTGTGGGGCCGGCCGGTGCCGCCCGCGCCGGGCCTCAGGATTCCCGAGATGTTCGAGGCCGCCCGCGACGGCAGGCTCCAGGCCCTGTGGATCATCGGCGAGGACGTGTGCGCCACCGACCCCGACAGCCGGCGCGTCGCGCAGGCGCTCGACGCCTGCCCGCTGGTCGTGGTCGACGAGTTGTTCCTCGGCGAGACCGCCCGGCACGCCGACGTCGTCCTGCCCGCCGCCTCCTGGCTGGAGAAGGACGGCACCTTCGTCAACTTCGACCGCCGGTTCCAGCGGGTGCGCGCCGCGGTCGCGCCCCCGGGAGCGGCCCGCAGCGACTTCGAGATCGTCCACGCGCTGAGCGCGGCGATGGGCTTTGACCTCGGCTGCCGTACGCCCGAGGAGGCCCTCGCCGAGTGCGGACGAGTGGCACCGGTCTTCGCCGGCGTCTCGCACGCCCGCATCGACCGGGAGAAGGCGGTTCCGTGGCCCTGCCCCTCGCCCGACCTGCCCGGCGAATCCACCCTGTACACCGAACGGTTCGCCACGCCCGACGGCCGCGCCCGGCTCTCCGACGCGCCCTACCTGCCGCCGGGAGAGGAACCGGACGCAGACCACCCGCTCCTGCTGGTCACAGGCCGCCGCTGGGCCCACTACAACTCCGGCAGCATGACCCGGCGCGGCGCCAACCTCGTGCTCGACCCTCAGGGCCGTCTCGACCTGCACCCCGAGGACGCCGCGAGGTACGGAGTCGAGGACGGTGTCCCCGTCGTGGTGGACAGCCGCCACGGTCAGGCGAGGCTGATCGCCCGAGTGGGGAGCGACGTCGCCCCCGGACAGGTGTTCTGTGCCTTCCACTTCCCGTCCGACGGGGTCAACTCACTGACCTCGGACCACGCCGACACCGTGACCTCCTGTCCGGAGTACAAGGTCACGGCGGTGCGGCTGCGCCCGGCGGTGCGGCCGGGGGGCTGAACCCCATCCGAACCGGCCCCGGGTCCCGGGGTGCCGCCGAGTTCAGTCGTGCGGCACGAGGGCGACGGGGGCCCGGCTGTGGTGCAGCACGGCATGGGCGACGCTGCCGATGTGCGCTCCCATCGCCGAACGGCGCGTACGCCGGCCCACGACCACCAGGCCGCCGCCGGAGCCGGCCCGCACGAGTTCGAGGCCGGCCGATCCGATCACCACGGAGGCGGCGGTGGCCACCTCGGGATACTTGGCGCGCCAGGGATCCAAAGTGTCCTCCAGGGCGCGCTCGATCTCCGGCTGCACGCTGAGGCGCAGGTCGGGCACCATGGCAGGTCCCCAGGCGTAGAACGGCAGCTGCTGGGCGTAGACGGCGGTCAGGCCGACACGTCGGCGGGCCGCCTCCTCGAAGGAGAACGCGAGCGCCGCGTCCGCGGGCTGCCGCGCGTCGATCCCGACCACGACGGGGCCCTCCGGAGTGACGCCGCCGGCCGCCCGGACCAGGACGACGGGACGCTCGACGACACCGGCCACGGCCAGCCCCACCGAGCCGACCAGATAGCCGGCCGTGCCGCTCAGCGCACGTGAACCCAGGACCAGCAGGGCACCCGCCTCCGCCGCTTCGACCAGCGCCGGGACGGGGCCGGTGGTCGCGATCCGGGTGGTCACGGAGAGGCCCGGATGCCGCTCGCGCAGTCCCGCCGCGGTGCTTGTCAGCAGCTCCTCGGCCCACGAGTCCTCCGGCTCCCGGGCCGTGACCCGGGAGACGGAGTCCGGCCAGGGCTGCCGCGCGTGGAGCAGACGGACACCCGTGCCGCGCAGGGCGGCTTCGTCCGCCGCCCACAGGGCGGCGGCCTCCGCCTCGTCCGAGCCGTCGATTCCGACCACGATGCCTTCGCCGTTCATGACCATCCACCTCCAGACGACGCGGTGACGTCGTCGAACTCGTGGGCGAGGCGGGTGGACGAGACCGAGACCACTCCGTCCACCGTCGCGCACATGCGCTCGATCGCCGGCACCATGCCCCGGTACGGCACGGTGCCGCCGAGCTCGACCCGGCCTTCCTTCACCTCGACGCTCACGACGTCCGGCGCGAGGCCGAGCGTGCCGGCGAGGACGTCCTCGGTGATCTCGCGGCGGATGCCGTCGTCGTCGCGGAGGAAGATCCCCAGCAGGTCCCGGCGGCTCACGATGCCGACGAGCCGGTCCTGCTCGTCGACGACGGGCAGGCGCTTGACCCCCTGCACCTCCATCAGACGCGCGGCCTCCACGACCGTCCAGCCGGGGCGGGCGCACACCGGGGGAGCGGACATCAGTTCCTCCGCGCGTGTTCCCTCCGCCTTCGCCCGCTCCCACGCCTCCAGTCCCGGCACGGGGGGCGTGTCCCCGGGGACGGCGGCCTGATCGGCCGTCTTGCGCAGGAGGTCGCCCTCCGAGACGATGCCGAGCACCCGGTTCGTCCCGTCCACCACCGGCACGGCGGTGATGCGGTGGTGCGCCAGCACACGCACGATCTCCTTGAACGGCGCGTCCCCGCGGAGGCTCACCACCTCACGGGTCATCAGCTCTTCGATCCGGCGGTGTCGCATCACCCGCTCCTCTCGTGTGCGGTCCTCGCCCCGGCCACCAGGCGGTCGGCGCAGCCGTCCCAGGTGACCAGGACCGGGTAGTCGTCTTCGCTCAGTTCTCTGCCGCTGAGTTCGGCGAGCGCCTCGACGAACTCGAGGAAGTCCAGGGAATCCATGTCGAACGTGTCACGCAGGGACGCGTCGGGGTCGAGACCGGTGAAGTCCGCGTCGGGAACGACGCGTCGTACGGCCCGGCGGACGAACGTCCTCGCCTCGTCGTGGTTCACAGTTCCTCCGGTTGCTGCAGGATTCGGTCGAAGGCGGTGAGAAGGCGGGCACCGGTGGCTCCGTCGGCCGCCCTGTGGTCGGCGGAGAGCGTCGCCGTCACGGTGGGCCGTACCCCCAGGAGGCCGTCGACGGCCACGGGCCGTTCCGTGATCCGGCCGAGCCCGACGAGGGCGACCTGCGGCGGATAGACGACCCCGAAGACGGCTTCGACGCCCTGGTCGCCGAGATTGGTGACGGTGATGCTGGGCTCGGCGGTCTCGGACGACCGCAGACGGCCCCGGGCGTCACGGGCCCGTGTCACCACGTCCTTGAGCCTGGCCATCACCTCGGTCACGGCAAGGGTGTCGGCGTGAGCGAGTGCCGGGACGACGAGGCCGCCGCCCCGGAGGGAGACCACGACCCCGAGGCGCACGTCGGGCGCCGGGGCGAAGGCGCCGTCGACCCAGTGCCCGTTCAGCTCGGGCACCTCGCCCGCGGCGCGTGCGACCGCCGTGAGCATGAGAGCGGCGGGCACCAGGCGGGCCGACAGCGGCAGGTCGCGGTTCCGTGCGTGCATCCAGTCCAGGGCGGCCGTCATGTCCACGGTCGTGGACAGGTAGAAGTGGGGGATCTCCCGCTTGGAGCGGGACATCAGCCGTGCCGTCGCCTCCCGCGCCGTGCCCGCGGCGTGCTGTGAGGCACCCGGTGCGGCGGCGGTGCGGACGTCCTCCGCGCGCACGGTGCCGTCGCGGCCCGTGCCGGCCACGCTCGCGAGATCCACCCCGAGCTCGCCGGCCAGCCTCCTGGCGAGCGGCGAGGCGTGGACCCGCTTCGCTCCGCCCGTGCCCCGCCGGGACTTCGTCGCAGCTGCCGGGGGTTCGGCATGGCCGGATCCGGTCGTCCGTCGAGGCGCGGGGCCGTCCGGGTGCCGGGGGACTCCGACCGCCGCGGGCGGGCTGCCGGGGCGTCCGCCGGCCTGTCGCCGGTCAGGGTTCGCGTCGGCTTGTCCGAGGCGGGCAGCCGGCTTGCCGGCGGCCGGGGGAGAAGGCCGAGGTCCCGCGTTCTCCACGTCCGTCCGTGTGATCCTGCCTCCCGGCCCCGAACCACGGACGTCGGCGAGGTCGATGTGCCGGTCCTCGGCGAGCCGGCGGACCAGCGGGGTCGTGGGCCGAGGTTCTTCGGCCGGCGCGGTGATGCGAGCCAGCGGAGTGCCCACCGGCACCGTCGCGCCCTCGTCGACGAGCAAGCTGTCCACCGTCCCGCTCTCGAAGCACTCCACCTCGATGGCCGACTTGGCGGTCTCGACCACCGCGACGACGTCGCCCCGTGTGACGTGATCGCCCGGGTGCACCAGCCATTGGGAGAGCGTGCCCTCGTCCATGTCGGCGCCGAGCGACGGCATCGTGAACTCCGCCATCTCAGCCCACCGCCCGGTGCGCCGCCGCGACGATGCCGGCGGGTTGGGGGAGTGCTGCTTCTTCCAGCCGGCGGGCGTACGGGACGGGGACTTCCGCGCTGCAGACCCGCTCCACGGGTGCGTCGAGGTCGAAGAAGGCCTGTTCGCAGATCCGGGCCTCGATCTCGGCCGCCAGGCTGCCGCTGCGCCAGCCCTCGTCGACGAGGACGGCCCGGTGGGTACGGCGCACCGAGGTGAGGATCGTGGCGTCGTCCAGGGGGCGCAGGGTGCGCAGGTCGATGACCTCGGCACTGATCCCCTCGTCGGAGAGGCGCCCGGCCGCCTCCAGAGCCTTGGGCACGCAGCCTCCGTAGGCGACGACCGTGACGTCGGTGCCTTCCCGTCGCACCGCCGCGTGGTCCAGCCCGAGGTCCTCGGCCGTGGGGTCGAGCGCGCCGGCCACGTTGTAGAGGCTCCCGTGCTCGAAGAGGAGTACCGGATCCGGATCGGCCAGCGCGGCCGGCAGGAGGTGGCGGGCGTCGTCGAGGGTGGCGGGTGCCAGGACCCGCAGCCCGGGGATGTGGGCGTACCAGCCTTCGAGGCTGTGGGAGTGCTGGGCCGCCAGTTGTCTGCCGGCCCCCGTCGTCATCCGGATGACGAGGGGGACGCCCAGCTGTCCACCGGACATGTGGCGCAGGGTGGCCGCGTTGTTGAGGATCTGGTCGAGCGCCAGCAGGCTGAAGTTGACGGTCATGATCTCGACGATCGGACGCATGCCGGCCAGGGCGGCGCCGATTCCCGCACCGACGAACGCCGATTCCGACAGGGGGGTGTCGCGGACCCGGTCGGGGCCGAACTCCTCCAGGAGGCCCAGGCTGACTCCGAAACAGCCGCCGTAACGTCCCACGTCCTCGCCCATGAGGAAGACCCGGTCGTCCGTGGAGAGGGCCTCGCGCAGCGCCTCGCGCAGAGCCTCCCGGTAGGTGGTTTCGGTGCCGGTCCGTGTGCCGGACCGCGAACGCGGAGTCATGACGGCGCCTCCTCGCGGTCGCCCGTGACGTGGAGCAGCAGTGTCTCGACGGGCTCCTCGGGTGCCTGCTCCGCGGCCCGGACCGCGTCGTCGACGGTGGTGGCGACCTCGTGCTCCACGGCCTCCAAGGAGGCGGAGTCGATCGTTCCCGACTCCCGGAGGGCGCGTTCGAGGACGGCGACGGGATCGCGTCGCTTCCATTCCTCGACCTCGGCCTTGGGCCGGTACCGGTCGGGGTCGTACATCGAATGCGCGCGGAACCGGTACGTCCTGGCCTCCAGGAAGTGGGGCCCGTGGCCGGCACGGATCGACTCGACCGCCCCGCGTGCCGCCTTCTCCACGGCGCGCACGTCCATACCGTCGACGGCCCAGGCCGCCATCCCGTAGGACGCGGCGCGCATCGCCAGATCCGTCTGCGCGTGTTCACGGGCGAGAGCCGTCCCCATCGCGTACTGGTTGTTCTCGCACACGAAGAGCACGGGCAGCGCCCAGAGGGCGGCGAGATTCGCCGTCTCGTGGAACTCGCCTTCGGCGAAGGCGCCGTCGCCGAAGAAGCAGCAGGTCACGCGGGGATCGCCGCGCATCCGGTCGGCGAGGGCCAGGCCGACGGCGAGCGGCAGTCCGCCGCCGACGATCGCGTTGCCGCCGTAGAAGCGGCGTTCGGCGTCGAAGAGGTGCATCGACCCCCCGCGGCCGTGGCTGCATCCGGTGGTCTTCCCGTACATCTCGGCCATGACGGCCTCGGGCGGGATCCCGCGGGCCAGCGCGTGACCGTGCTCGCGGTACGTGGAGACCACCGCGTCACCGTCCGTGAGGGCCTGGTGGACGCCTACGGCCACCGCCTCCTCGCCGATGTAGAGGTGGACGAAGCCGCGGATCACCGCCGAGCTGTAGAGCTCGACGCACCGTTCCTCGAAGCGGCGGATCAGCAGCATCTGCCGCAGCAGGTCCAGGTCGTGCACCTGTTCCGCGGCGGGCGGAGCGGCGGACGCGGTGCGCTTGCGCGTACGGCGGTCCTTGGTCTTCGACGTGCCGGCGGCCGCGCCGCCGTGTGCGATGGCCATCACGAACCCTTCGCCGTCGTGTCGGGTGTTCCGCTCGGCTCCCGGGTCTCCAACGTGGAGACGTCACCCTCCGGCAGGCCCAGTTCGCGGGCCCGCAGCAGGCGTCGCATCACCTTGCCGCTGCGGGTGTGCGGCAGGTCCTCGACGAACTCGATCTCCCGGGGAGCGACCGCGGGTCCGAGCCTCCGGCGGCCGAACGCGTGCAGTTCGCGCCGTAGTTCGGCGCCGGCGTGGACGTCGGGGCGCAGCAGGACGAACGCCTTGACGATCGCGCCCGCCAGCGGGTCGGGTCGCCCGATGACTCCCGCTTCGGCGACCGCGGGGTGTTCCATGAGCGCGCTCTCCACCTCGAACGGGCCGATCAGATGTCCTGCGGACTTGATGACGTCGTCGGCGCGTCCCACGAACCAGAACCAGCCGTCGGCGTCGCGGCTGACCAGGTCACCCGTCAGATACCAGCCGTCGGCGAAGCAGGACTCGTAGCGGCGCGGCTCGTGCAGATAGCCGCGGAACATCGACGGCCAGCCCGCCCGCAGGGCGAGTTCGCCCTGCGCACCCGGTTGCCGGAGGAGGCGCACGTGCCCCTCGTCGATCGCGGCCCGGCCGTCCTCGCCGCAGGCGAGGACGGCCGCCTCCACGCCGGGCACCGGACGTCCCATCGAACCGGGACGCACCGGATCGGCCGCGAAGTTCGCGATCATGATGGCGCCCGTCTCGGTCTGCCACCACGTGTCGTGGACCGGCAGGCCGAGCGCCCTCCGGCCCCAGTGCACCACCTCGGGGTTGAGGGGCTCGCCGACACTCGCCGCGAATCGGAGCGACGAGAGGTCGTACCGCTCCGTGGGCAGGGCGCCGTCCCTCGGCGCGGCCCGCATGAGCATGCGGAGCGCCGTGGGTGCCGTGTACCAGACGGTGACGTGCTGGTCGGACAGGATGCCGTACCAGCGGGCGGGGCCGAAGTCGCCCTCGTCGACGACGGTGGTCACCCCGAGGGCGAGGGGTGCGACGACCCCGTACGACATGCCGGTGACCCAGCCCGGGTCGGCGGTGCACCAGAAGACGTCCCCTTCGCGCAGGTCCAGCGCGCAGGCCGCCGTCACGCGGTGCGCGAGGACTGCCTCGTGCACGTGCATCGCGCCCTTGGGGGTGCCCGTGGTGCCACTCGTGAAGTGCAGCAGTGCCAGGTCGGCGGAGGCGGTGGGGCCCACGTCGTAGGTCTTCGGCGCGGAGGCCGTCAGCGCGGGGAGAGCGAGGGTGTCCGCGGGCGGGTCACCGTCGAGGTCGAGGAGCAGCACGTGGCGCAGGCGCGGGAGCCTCGACCGTATCGGCGCCACTTTGCGCTCGTACGACTCCCGGGTCGTCACCAGGACGGTGGCGTCGCCGAGTTCCATCCGCAGGGCGATGGGTTCGGGGCCGAATGCGGTGAAGAGGGGACACACGACACGTCCGGCACGCAGGGTGCCGAGCACGGTCGTGAAGAGTTCGTAGCGGCGGCCCAGCAGGGTGAAGACGCGTTCGCCGGGGCCGACGCCGAGCGCGTCGAGCAGATGGGCGAAGCGGGAGCTGTCCTGTGCCAGCCGCGCGTAGGTGACCGGCCGCACGGATCCGTCACGGGCGACGCAGCGCAGTGCGACGTGCTCCCCGTGTCCCTCCCGCAGATGCCGGTCGACGCACTCGTACCCCATGTTGACGCCGCCGTCTGGCAGTTCCGCCAGCCGGGAGCGTTCGCGCCGCCAGTCGAACACGGCGCGCGTACGCTCGTAGTCGGCCATCACCGGATCTGCCGGGAGGACGTTCATCGCGGTGGCTCCACGTCGAGGGCCAGGTTGTCGTACGCGTAGTCGATCGATTCGTGCAGGGCGACGACCCCGTCCACGGAGCGGCACAGCCTGACGATCACGGGGATGTCCGCGCGCTCGTCGACCCGGCCGGTCAGGGTGACGACTCCGTCGTCGACGGTGACACGGAGCGTGCCGGGGGCCATCCGCAGGGTCTCGGTCAGGACGTCGTGCTCGATCTCGTCCTGGATCGCGGTGTCGCCGCGGAGGAACGGCCGCAGCAGATCGGTGCGGCTGACGATCCCGACCAGCCGGCCGGTCTCGTCGATCACGGGGAGCCGCTTCACGCCCTTGCGATCCATCGTCCGGGCCGTCTCCACGAGGTTCCAGCCGGGCTGCGCCGAGACGGCCGGCGACGTCATCAGATCGGCCGCCGTCTCCGCCTCGGGGAGCCCCCGTTCCCGTGACAGCAGTCGGACGCCCGCCCAGCGGCCCTCCAGATCGGGCAGCTCGGAGGTGTCCCGCAGCAGGTCGGCCTCCGAGACCACGCCCAGGAGGCGCCGGTCCTCGTCGACGACCGGCACAGCCGAGATGTCGTGCTCCACGAGGAGACGCGCGATCTCCTTGAACGGTGCGCCGGGGGAGACGGTGACCACGCGATGCGTCATCACCTCGAAGACGGTGCGGTGCTGCATGACGCTCCTCCTCGGCCGAGCGGACATCCCCCGCCGATCCCACCCTGCGGTGCCGATGTCCTCCGCAGGAGTGCCGAATGGGACCCTTCCGGGACCATTGGCCCCTATGGGGCGCGTCGGGCATGACCCCAGGGTGGAGGGGAGGCGGCGCGGTCGCGAGGACACCGTCCTGCGGCCGTTCTGCCGGGAGGAGGCAGTCATGAACGGCACCGGAACTCGGCACAGCCCTCCCCGCGCCGGCCTGTGGGCCCGCGTCGGCGACCGGTTGATCATCGGTGGCGCCACCGTCGGGGACGAGGGACGCGATGGCGAGATCGTGGCACTGCACCACGAGGACGGCACTCCGCCCTTCGACGTCCGCTGGTCGGACACCGGGCGGGTCACTCTCGTCTTCCCCGGCCCGGACGCGCGAGTCCAGCATTTCTCCCACTCCGGCCGGACGGCTACGACCCCACGGAGGTGAAGGCCGCTGTGGCGCCCACGACACCGGGCACCGCCCTGGCCAGGCGCACCGCCAGCTCGGCGGGCACGGACCTGGGCAACCGGCCGGTGAGCGTCACCTCGCCGTCCGCGACCCGGACGCCGAGCGTGGCTTCGCCCGCCGGCACCAGGAACTTGAGCAGTTCGCGGCGTACCTCCTCGGCGAGCTCGGCGTCGGAGCGGAGATGGACCTTCAGCAGGTCCCCCCTGCTCACGACGCCGACCGGCCGGCCCTCCTCGTCCACCACGGGCAGCCGCTTCAGGCGGCCCCGTCCCATCAGACGGGCGGCCCCGGCGATCGTGGCGCCCCGGAGGACCGTGACGGCCGGTGCCGTCATCAGGCGGGCGGCCGTCGGAGCCCTTCCGTCGTCGTGCGCGTCACCGGGAACCTTGCGGAGCACGTCCGCCTCCGACACCACGCCGACGACCCGCCCCTCGGCCGACAGCACCGGAACCGCGCTCACCTCCCAACGCCGCAGGACGCGGACGATCTCCCGGACCGTGGCGTCGAGTCCCACGGAGACGACCGAGTGGTTCATCACGTCGTCGACCGTTCGCACGCGCTTCATGACAACCTCCACGGCGGTGTCCTCACGGAGCCTTCTCCGACCCGCTTCCTCACGAATCTCCGTGCTCCGGCCCGGCCGCGCCCAGGGCCGAACGGGGCCCGCTCCGGCCCGGTCGGCCCTGGCCCGGGCCGACGGATCCGGGCGGGCAGGCCCCGGAGGGGGACCGGTCGGCCCTGTCCCTCGCCCCCCGACGGGTGCGAGCGTGACCACAGGCCCCCCTACGACGGGAAGGCGGTGGGCAGGATGGAATCCCCCCTGGTAGTCGGCGTCGACGGTTCCGATCCCGGTCTGACGGCCCTGGACTGGGCCGTCGACGAGGCGGTACGGCAGGGGCGCCCCCTGCGGATCGTGTACGCCTCGCTGTGGGAGCGGTACGAGGGGGCGGTACCCCCCTGGAGCACCGACCGGCCGTGGGGCCAGGTCCTCGCCGACAACATCGTGGGCCAGGCCGCGGAACGCGCCCTGCGGCGGGCTCCCGGACTCTCCGTCACCAGCGACGTCGCCGCCGAGGACGCGGCGGGCGCCCTGCTCAGGGAGGGGAGGGAGGCGTGGGGCGTCGTCGTCGGCGCGCGCGGGCGCAGCGAGCTCGGTGACCTCCTGCTGGGGTCGGTGGGCCTCGTCGCCGCCGCCCGCGCGTCCTGTCCCGTCGTCGTCGTACGGGGGGACCGGACGGCCCTCGAAGCGCGCCACGGGCGGATCCTCCTGGGCGTCGGCGACCATGACGTCGACTCCCCGGCCGTCGCGTTCGCCTTCCGCGAGGCGGCGGTCCGCGACGCGGAACTGGACGCGGTGCGGACCTGGCGCCGCCCGCTCCACGACCCGCTCGACCACCCGCTCCTGCGCGGGGAGGCGGGGGTGTACCTCGCGGAGGAGGCAGCGGAGTACCTGGAGAAGGCGCTCGCCGTGCGCGCGCGGGAACACCCCGGGGTACGGGTGCGCCGGAGCAGCGTCGAGGGGACCGCGCACCGGTTGCTGACCGAGCGCTCCGCGGCCGCCGACCTCCTCGTGCTCGGCGCACGCCGCAGGGACGGGCTCATCGGTCTTCAGCTCGGCCGGGTGGCCCACCGGGCCCTGCACCACGCCATGTGCCCGGTCGCCGTCGTACCGCAGCCGTCACCCGCCACCACGGAAGGAGACGAGCGATGAACAGCACCGGCGACCGGCGGCACCGGAGCGACCTCGGCCGCCGCGTCGCGACGCGACGGCGGCAGCTCGGTCTGTCCCGCGAGGAGGTGGCGGAGCGGGCCGGATCCACCCCCGGATACATCGCCTACGTGGAGGAGCAGCTGCCGACGCCCGGCATCGAGTTCCTGGTCCGCCTCGCGCATGCCCTGGACACGACCATCCAGGACCTGACCGGTCTCGCGGCCGACCTCGCTCCCGGCGGGGCGCCGCCGGGGAACCGGCCGGAGCTGGTGGAGCTCGACGAGAAGGAGTGCTGGGCGCTGCTCGGCGACGGGGGCGTGGGCCGGATCGGTGTCGACGGAGCCGACGGCCTCGCCGTGTTCCCCGTCAACTACCAGGTGCTCGACCGGAGCCTCGTCATCTCGACCGGGGCGGAGTCCGCTCTCGGCCGGGCCGCGGCAGCCGGCGCCGAGGCCGCCTTCGAGGAAGACAGCCTGGACGAGGCGTTCCGAAGAGGCTGGAGCGTCCTCCTCGTCGGTCCGGTGCACGTTCTCGCCGATCCGGCCGAGGCCATGGGCATGAGCCGGGCCGTGACCGTGCGCCCCTGGTCCGGAGACGGGAGGGACACCGTCGTGAGGCTCGTCCCCCGACGCGTCACGGGACGGCGGATACGCGTGCCCGGCGCGCCCGGCGAGCCCGCCGCGCCGGCGGCCTGACCCAGCCAGGGCAGGGCGAACGCAGGGCAGGGCACACGGGTGAGGGGTGGACCGGCCGGTCCACCCCTCACCCGTGTGCTCATCCCAGAGGGACCACCGCCACCGGCGCCGGACTGTGGTGGACGACCGCGTGCGCCACGTGGCCGACGTGCGGGCCGACCGGCAGCCGACGGGCGCGGCGCCCCACGACGACGAGTTCCGCCTCCCTCGACGCCTCGGTCATCTGGTACGCGGCGGAGCCCACGACGGCCTTCGCCGTCACGTCGGCGCCCGGATACCGCGTCCGCCAGGGCGACAGCAGCTCGTCGAGGCCGACGCGTACGCCGGCGCCCAGCTCCTCGCCGATTCCCGGGTCCACCATGGCCGCGTAGCCGTAGGAGGCGGGCACCGTCCAGGTGCTGAGGAACCGCAGAGGCACGCGCCGCCTGGCCGCTTCCCCGAAGGCGAAGGCCAGCAGGGGTTCGCACGGGTGGTGGAGATCGACCCCGACCACGATCCCGCGGGCGGAGGACGCCGGGTCCGGGCGTTCCGCGCGCACCAGGACGACCGGCCGTCGGGCCGTGCCCACGACCGCGAGGGAGACGGAGCCCACGACGAACCCGAGGACGCCGCCGAGCCCACGGGACCCGAGCACCAGCAGGTCGGACTCGTTCGCCGCCGCGACCAGCTCGTCCGCCGCGCGCCCGCGAGCCCGCTCCGTCGTGACCTCCAGATCGGGGTGCTCCTCGCGGGCCCGCCCCGCTTCGTCGTGCAGAAGGGCCTCGGCCCGCTCGTACAGCGTCCGGGCGTAGGGAATCGGGATCTCCGGGGTGTTCGGCCATTCCTCCACGTGCACCAGGCGGAGCGGAACCTCACGCAGGACCGCTTCTCCAGCGGCCCAGCGTGCCGCGGCGATGCTTTCCTCCGAGCCGTCCAGTCCCACGGTGACCTGTGCCGTCATCACTGCCTCCTCGGCCGTCGCCGGTGATGACACCAGGCTCGTCCGGCGTCCGACCGCCCGGTGAGGGCCAGGCAGGTCTGCATCGGGGCCGAACGGCCCCTCGCGGCCGGTGCCCCGGGGTGCCAGCGTGAGGAGTGTCGTCCTTCCGGGCGCCGTACGAGCCCCGGGCGTACAGCCGAGGAGGAGCCATGAGCAGCGAGACCCCCGTCCGGCCGGAGCCGGCCGACGTCGTCGTGGGGATCGACGGATCCCCCTCTGCCCGGACGGCCGCCCTCTGGGCCGCCGCGGAGGCGGACCGCCGTTCCCGCCCCCTGCATCTCGTCCACGCGGCCGGTACCGGCCGGCGCGCCTACTGGAGCGACACCGCGACCCTCCAGGCCGTACGGGAAGCCGGACGCGACCTGCTGGCCGAGACCGAGGCCGCCGTCAGGGAACGCTTCCCGGACCTCGTCGTTACCCGGCTGCTCGGCCGGCAGGAACCGGTCGAAGGGCTCCAGGAGGCCGCCGGCGACGAGCAGACGATCGTCGTCGGCAGCAGAGGACTCGGAGGCTTCTCCGCCCTCCTGCTCGGTTCCGTGGGACTCGGCGTGGCCGCCCGCGCGGCCGTCCCGGTGATCGTCGTGCGCGGCGAGGCGGACCGTCCCGAGGGCGGTTCCGTGACCGCGGCCGTCCGTGACTCCGACGACCTGGGGTGGCTGTTCCTCGCCGCCGCCGAGGCGGACGTCCGCAAGGCCCCGCTCCGCCTCCTGAGCGTATGGAACATCCTCACCCACGTCGGTGACGTGGCGACCATGCTCGACGACCTCGACGCAGCCGCGCACCGGCGGGTGGACGAGGTGAAGGCCCTCGCCGACCGCGTCCGCGCGTGGTACCCCGATCTGACCGTCACCCACCACGTCGAGACCGGGACCTCCACCCCCGGGATCCTCGTCGAGGCGAGCGCCCACACCGACCTGGTCGTGATGGGCCGGGGACACCGGCCCCTCGGCGTGGGCCCGTCCCTCGGACGCGTCGCCCACGCCCTCATCCACCATGCCCACTGCCCCGTGGAGATCGTCCCCGTGGACTTCGGGACGCGGGGCGGCGACACCCCGTGAACGACCTCCTGCTCGGCGTGGACCCCGCGGAGGTCTCCGTCCCCGCCCTGGTGTGGGCCGCGGACGAGGCCGACCGCAGACACCTGCGGCTGCGCCTCGTCGTCGCCGTACCCCCCGTCCACGACCGGCTGAGGTACGACGCCCTGGGCCACCGCACCGCCCTGCGCATCCGGGCGGAGTCCGCCCTCGCGGACGTCGAGGAACTCGTCCGGAGGCTTCACGGCCCCCTGCCGACGAGCTCGGAACTCGTGGACGGGGCACCGGCCACGGTGCTGATGGCCCGGGCGGCCGAGGCCGACCTCGTGGTCGTCGGGTCACGTCGGCTCGGCAGGGCCGCCGAACTGCTCAGCGAGAGCTCGGTGGTCGTCCCGCTCACCGCCCGCGCCCCCTGCCCCGTCGTCGTGGTCCGCGCGCCGGAACACACCGAGGTCCATCCGCCGACGCTCGTGGTCGGCGTGGACGGCAGCGAACGGAGCCGGGAGGCCGTGGCGTTCGCCGTCCGGGAGGCCGGCCTGCGCGAGGCACGACTGAGAGCGGTCTGGGTCTGGCCCCGTCCGGTCCTCGCGCGCGAGGACACCGGGGCGGGCCTCTCCGAGCGTCGTCGTCTCCTCGCGGAGTCCGTGGCCGGCTGGACGGAGCAGTACCCCGACACGGACATCACCCAGGACGTCGTCCGCGGGCATCCGGTCGAGCAACTCGTCCTGGCCGCACGGGACTCCCTGGCTCTCGTCGTGGGCAGGACCGGACGCGGCGGCTACACGGGCATGCGCCTCGGGTCGACGGTCCACGGCCTCCTGCACCACGCCGACTGCCCCGTGATCGTCGTCCCCTCCGGCACCCCGGGCGAACGCGACGACCATGCCCGGGGCCGGGCCGAACGGCCCCCTCCGGTGGAGCCCGACCGGCCCGCAGCGGGTTGACCCGCTCGGCACTGGGAGTCGCGCGCGCCGCGCCCCAGGGTGGTGGAAGAGGACCTACCGCAAGGCCGTTCCAGTCCCGTGACGAGGTGAGTGCCATGCAGCGCATCCGGATCAGCGCCAAGCCCCGCCGGTCCCGTGAGCAGCCCCCGCTCGACCTGCGCACCCCGTCCGGCCGCACCCTGCCCTACTGACCCGGCTCCCCGGCCGAGCCGTCCGAGAACCCTGGAGGACGCCATGGGATCCGTGCGACGCGTTGTTCCCTTCACCGACCTGGGCCGCCAGGACGTCAGCCGCGTGGGAGGGAAGAACGCCTCGCTCGGCGAGCTGACCAACCGGCTCGGGGCGGCGGGAATCCGGGTTCCTCCCGGATTCGCCACCACCGCGGACGCCTACGGTGAACTGCTCGACACCCACCACCTGCGCTCCGCCGTCGCCGCGCAGATCGACCGCCTGCACGAGGGCGTCCCGCTGGACGAGGTCGGGGCGGCGATCCGCTCGCTCTTCCTCGCGCAACCCCTTCCCCTTCCGCTCCGCGACGACCTGCTGGCCGCGTACGGCCGGCTGGCCGAGGACACCGGACGCGAGACCCCGGAGGTCGCCGTCCGCAGCAGCGCGACCGCCGAGGACCTGCCGGAGGCGAGCTTCGCCGGGCAGCAGGAGACGTTCCTCAACGTCCGGGGACCACAGGCCCTCCTCGAAGCCTGTGCCCGCTGCTACGCCTCCCTGTTCACCGACCGGGCGATCGACTACCGAGAGAGGATGGGCTACGACCACCTCGCCGTCGCCCTCTCCGTCGGGGTCCAGCTCATGGTCCGCTCCGACCTCGCGGGGGCGGGGGTCGTGTTCACCCTCGATCCGGAAAGCGGCTTTCCGGAGGTGATCGTGGTGAGCGCGGCCTGGGGGCTGGGGGAGACCGTCGTCAGCGGCCGGGTCGACCCCGACGAGTACACGGTCTTCAAACCGAGCATGAAGGACCCGGCACTCGACCCCGTGATCGACGTGCGGACCGGGACCAAGCGGGTGAAGACCGTCTACGCCGAAGCCGGTCTGACCCGCACGGTCGACACCCCGGACCACGACCGCGCCCGGAGGGTGCTGGACGACACGGAGGTCCGCGTCCTCGCCCACTGGGCCGCCGCGGTCGAGGCGCACTACGGCTGTCCCATGGACCTGGAGTGGGCCAAGGACGGACGCACCGGCGAACTGTGGATCGTGCAGGCGCGCCCCGAGACCGTGCAGTCCCGGCGCCGGGCCGGCGTCCTGAGCAGCTCCCGCCTGACCGGCACGCACGGAGCGCCCCTGGTCACCGGCATCGCCGTCGGCGAGGCGATCGGCCGGGGACGCGTGGTCGCGCTCGACGCCCCCACCGACCTCGACCGCTTCCCCCGCGGCGGGGTCCTCGTCACGGGCGTCACCGACCCCGACTGGGAACCGGTGATGAAGCGCGCGGCCGCCATCGTCACCGACCACGGGGGCCGCACCTCCCACGCCGCCATCGTCAGCCGCGAACTCGGCGTCCCCGCCGTGGTCGGCACCGGGGACGGCACCCGCGTCCTCCACGACGGCCGACGGATCACGGTCTCCTGCGCGGAGGGCCTCACGGGCCGCGTCTACGACGGCCTGATCCCGTACGAGGAGTCCGTCACCGACCTCGACGACCTGCCGGCCACCCGGACGCGGGTGATGCTGAACCTGGCCGACCCCTCGGCGGCCTTCCGCTGGTGGCGTCTGCCCGCGGACGGGGTGGGTCTGGCCCGGCTGGAGTTCATCGTCGCCCACCAGGTGAAGGCCCATCCCATGGCCCTGCTCCACCCGGAGCGGCTCGACCCCCCGGACCGGCACCTCATCGAGCGGATCACCGAGGGACACCTCGACCGGGGAGAATACTTCGTGGAACGGCTCTCGCACGGCATCGCGCGCATCGCGGCCTCCCGCTGGCCCGCCCCGGTGATCGTCCGCACCAGTGACTTCAAGACCAACGAGTACGCCAAGCTCCTCGGCGGCCGCCCCTTCGAACCCGTCGAGGCCAACCCGATGATCGGCTGGCGCGGGGCGAGCCGGTACTACAGCGAGGGGTACCGCGAGGGCTTCGCCCTCGAATGCCGGGCGCTCCGCCGGGTCCGGGACACGATGGGGCTGACGAACGTCGTCGTCATGATCCCCTTCTGCCGTACCCTCGACGAGGCCGACCGGGTCCTCGCGGCGATGGCGGAACAAGGGCTCGTCCGCGGAGAGAACGGGCTGCGGGTGTACGTCATGGCGGAGATCCCCGCCAACATCATCCTCGCCGAGGACTTCGCCCGGCGCTTCGACGGCTTCTCCATCGGCAGCAACGACCTCACCCAGCTCACCCTCGGCGTCGACCGCGACTCCGAGGCGCTGGCGCACGTCTTCGACGAGACCGACCCCGCCGTCATCCGCAGCATCCGGCAACTGGCCGCCCGCGCCCATGCCGTGGGCCGGCCCGTCGGCCTGTGCGGTCAACGCCCCAGCGACGATCCGTCGTTCGCGGCCGTCCTGGTCGACGCCGGCCTCGACTCCGTCTCCGTGGCACCCGACAGCTTCGCGACGGTCAAGGGCCACATCGCGGTGGCGGAGGCGGAAGTCTCCGGCACCGGCCAGGCGGAAGGAGAGTGAGCATGCCCCGGAGGAACCACCGTCGTCACGACCGTGCCCGCACGTCGTTCCGGCCCGGGGGCCAGGAGCACCGGGCACACTCCGCGCAGCGCGCGGCACGTGCGCTTCCCGCGTCGGCGAGCACCCCGCACCGGCGCCTCGTACACACCATCCGGGTGCCAGCGGCACTTCTCTGACCGATGCACCGACCACTGACGAGGAGGAGACGGCCATGACGACCGCGAGAGAGATCATGCACACCGGCGCGACCTGCGTACGGGAGGACGAGACGCTGATGGACGCGGCGCGCCGCATGAGCGAACTGGGCGTCGGAGCGCTGCCGATCTGCGGTCCGGACGACCGGCTCCACGGCATCGTCACGGACCGGGACATCGTGGTGAAGTGCCTGGCCAAGGGCAAGGACCCCCGGCACATGAGGGCCGGCTACCTCGCCCAGGGCAAGCCGGTCACGGTGGACGCGGACACGGACAGCGAGGAGGTGCTCCGCACGATGCAGGACCACCGCATCCGCCGCGTGCCCGTCATCGACGACCACCGGCTCGTCGGCATGATCAGCGAGGCGGACCTGGCCCTGCACCTCCCGGAGGAGCGGGTGGGGCACTTCGTCGAGCAGGTCTGCCGCTGATCTCGGCCGAGCGGCCGAAGGCGGAAGGGCCGACCACATGGACGCGCCGAACACCATCGAACTCGACGGACTGACCAAGCGTTACGGTCCCGTCGTCGGCATCACCGCGCTGTCCCTGGCCGTGCGGGCCGGGGAGGTGTTCGGCCTCCTCGGCCCCAACGGCGCGGGGAAGACGACGACGCTCCGCTGTCTCGTCGGGCTCCTCAGGTCCACCGGCGGCCGGATCCGGGTGCTCGGACTCGATCCCGTCGCCGACCACCCACGGCTGGCGCCCCACCTCGGCTATCTGCCGGGAGAGCTGCGCTTCTACCCCGAACTCACCGGTGAGGAGACCCTGGACCTGCTCACCGCGCTCCAGGGGTCTCCCGCGAACCGGCGGAGGGAACTGTGCGCTCGGCTCGACCTCTCCGAGCGTGACCTGCGCCGCCCCGTCCTCGGCTACTCGCGGGGCATGAAACAGAAGCTCGGGCTCGTGCAGGCCCTGCAGCACGAACCCCGGCTCGTCGTCATGGACGAGCCGACCGAAGGACTCGACCCGCTCGTGCAGGAGACGTTCTACGAACTGGTCGCGGAGGCCGCCGAGGCCGGCCGCACCGTCCTGCTGTCCAGCCACGTCCTCCCCGAGGTGCAGCGGGCCTGCGGCAGGGTCGCCCTCGTGCGCGAAGGGCGGCTGGTCACCGTGGAGCGCGTTGCGGCGCTGCGCGAGGCCAGGGCCCGCAGGATCCGCGTCACCCTCGACCCCGACCCGTCCGGCGCCCCGCGCGGCCTCGGCCCCGCGGACCACTGGCACCCGCGGTGGCAGGGAGACCGGGCCGAACTGCTCGTCCCGCCGAAGGACATCACCACCACCCTGCGACAGCTGCTCACCCTGCCCGTCCGGGACATCACGGTGGAGGAGGCGGGTCTCACCGAGGCGTTCCTGGACCTGTACCGGGATCCGGCCCGAGACCAGGCCCGAGATCCGGCACGGGATCCGGCCCGAAGCGACGGCCCCCCGACCGGGGAGCCGTCATGAGGACCCGCCTGCCCCTGCTGTGGCTCGCCCTGCACCGCCGCCGCCGCATGCTCACGGCCGTCCTGCTCGGCATGGTGGCCTTCGAGGCGCTGATCGTCGTCGTCACGAACACGATCCCGCCCGAGCAGCTCTTCTCCTCGGGTACGAAGGGACCCCCCTCCGCCTACCGGGCCTTCAGCGGCTCCAGCGGCGAGGTCTCCCTCGCCAGCTACCCGGGTCTGCTCGGCGCCGGACTCGTCCACCCCTTCTGGATCGCCCTCCAGCTGACCGCCGTCGGCTCGCTCACCGCGGCGGCCGTCGCCGCCGATGTGGAATCAGGGACGATCGAACTCGTCATGGTCCGTCCCGTCACCCGCGCCCGGCTCCTCGCGGAGCGCACCGGGGCGTGCCTGCTGGCCTCCGCCGGGGTCACCGCGGCCGCCACCCTCACGGTCGCCGTCGGAGTCGCGCTGTCCCCGGAGATCCACGCCGAGGTCGGGCTCGGCGGGGTCTTCGCGGCCGGTCTCATGGGCTACGGCTTCACGCTCTGCATGATCGGGCCCGCCCTCGCCGTGTCGGCGGCCGGACGCACCAGGTCCCGGGTCCTCGGCGCGGTCGTCACCTTCGGGGCGGTCGGGTTCGCCGTCAACTTCATCGCCCTCGCCTGGGAGCCCGCCGCGCCCCTGCGCTACGCCAGTCCGTTCCACTACTACACGCCCGGCGACGCGCTCGCGCGCGGCGCCGTCCTGTGGCCACAGCTCGCCGTCCTGGTGGGCGTCGGCACGGCGGGCCTCCTCGCCGCCCACGTCCTGCTGCGCCGCCGTGACCTCGCCCGGTGACCGGCCCACCAGGACGCCGGAGCCACAAGGGCCGGTCGGGCCCCCGGGAAACGGGACCGTTCGGCCCTCTCCGACCGCCCCTTTCGACACTGCGCCGCGCGACGGACAGGCGGCAGCCTGGAACTGCGGAGGCGGACCCTCCGCCACCCGCCGGGACGGCAGACCCGGCACCGCGGAAGAGGAGCAGGACCATGACCGGAGCCAAGCCGGAACGCAGGCACAGCTTCTTCCCCGACTTCGACACGTGGTTCGGCAGGGAGTTCCCCGGGCTCCCCGGATGGCGTCCGGCCACGGCCGCCCACGCCATCCCGGTCGAGGTCACCAGCGGCGACGGCGTCTACACGCTGCGGGCCGAACTCCCCGGCATGGACCCGGACGACATCTCCCTCACGGCCGACGACAACCTCCTCACCGTGAGCGCCGAGCACCGGGAGAACACCGAGGACAAGGATCACTCCGAATTCCGCTACGGCGCGTTCCGCAGGACCGTACGCCTCCCCGACAGCATTCCCGTGGACGACGTCGACGCCTCCTACACGGACGGCATCCTCACCGTCCGCATCCCGATGCCCGCCCAGGACACCCGCGCGACACGGACCATCCGCGTCAAGCGGGCCACCGACGGCGAGGAGGACCGATCATGACGCCGAAGCGCGTCCTCGTCGCCTACGGCAGCAGACACGGCGCCACCGCCGGCATCGCCGACGAGATCGGCCGGACCCTCCAGGACGACGGATTCGACACCGACGTCCGGCCGGCGGACACCGTCACCGACGTCAGCGACTACGACGGCGTCGTCCTCGGCGGGGCGCTCTACGCCGGACGCTGGAACGGCAAGGCCCGCAAATGCGCCCGTCGCAACGCCGAACAGCTCCGGCACCGCCCCGTCTGGCTCTTCAGCAGCGGCCCCGTCGACAGCTCCGCCGAACAGCACGACATCCCGCCCGTACCCGGGGTCGCCCGCCGCATGAAGCAGCTCGGCGCGAGGGAGCACGTCACGTTCGGGGGCGCGCTGACCGCCGACAACCCGGACTTCATCGCCCGGGCCATGGTCCGCAAGGGCAAGGGCGGGGACTTCCGGGACCCGGCCCGCATCCGCGCCTGGGCCCACCGCATCGGAGCCGCACTCGACGAGGCCGGCTGAGTCCCGGCCTTCCCGCCGGCGGGGGACAAGCGCCCGGAGGCGTGCCATGACCGACCGTGAACCGCCCCGTACGGGGCCGCGACCGCCGCGCGGGCCGGGCCGCCGGACGGCCGTGATCGTCGTCCTGACCCTCGCCCTGGTCTGCGGCGCTATCGCCGCCGGTTACCTGTGGAGCTTCGGCGCCCGGGCGGAACGCATCCGCGCCGCCCACCTGCACCAGGTCACGGCGACCACCACGGGCCCGGCCCAGGAGCCGTCCGCGCTGGCCCGGAGCGGGGCGGCGAACCGGGCCGTCGCGCCCGCCGTGTGGGAGTACCCGGACGGCGTGCGCCGCTCCGGCACCGTCGACGTCCCGACCCGGACGGCCGAGGGGCGGACCGTGACCGTCTCCGTGGACGACTCCGGAGCCGCCGTCCGGCGGGCCGACAGTTCGTCGGACGTCCTGTTGACCTCCGTCGCCGGCGGAACCGCGACGGCGGGGGCCGTCGCCGCGACCGGAGCCGGCGTCCTCGCCCTCCTGCGGCGGAGGGTCGACGGCCGCACGCTCGCGGCGCTGGAGCACGAGTGGGAGCAGGTCGAGCCCGTCTGGTCCGGCCGGCTCCGGAGGGAGAACGGCCCGGACAGCGGCCCCGGGACGGACGATGCCTGACGACGGCGCCGACCGGACGGTGACCGGTCGCGCCGACCGACGTGCGAACACCGTCCGGCCGACAGCCGAGGCGCTCCCCTTCGATCCGAGCGAGCCCCTTCCCCGCCTCCGCCGTGAGCTGGCCACCGGCCCGGACGGGCTGTCGTCCCGCGAGGCGGCCCGCCGCCTCGCCGTGCACGGCCCGAACGAGGTGCGCCGCAAGGCGGGCGTCCCCTTCTGGCGGGAGGTGGCCGCACAGCTGGCACACCCCCTGGCCCTGCTGTTGTGGACCGCCGCGGCGCTGGCCTTCGTGGCGGACCTGGCCGTGCTCGGCTGGGCCGTCCTCGCGGTCATCGTCGTCAACGCGGGTTTCGCGCTGCTCCAGGAACGACAGGCGGAGCGCGCGGTGGAGACCCTCGCCCGCTATCTGCCCGAGCACGCCCTCGTCGTGCGCGACGGGCACCCGCTCGCCGTGGAGGCCCGCGACCTCGTGCCGGGCGACGTCATCGTCCTGGAGGAGGGGGACAAGGTTCCGGCGGACGGCAGGATCACCGAGGGCGGTGTGGAGGTGGACCTGTCGATGCTGACGGGGGAGTCGGTGCCGGCGGAACGGGTGGCGGCCGCCGGGCTGCTCGGCGCGCCCCTCCTGGAAGAGCCCAACCTCGTCTTCAGCGGGACGACCTGTGTCGAAGGCCAGGCCCGGGCCGTCGTCTTCGCCACCGGGGACCGCACCGAGCTGGGACGGATCGCCGCCCTCAGCCAGCGGACCATACGAGAGCCGAGCCCCCTGGAGAGGCAGGTCAAGAAGGTGGCCTGGCTCATTGCCGGCGTCGCCACGGGCATGGGCGTCGTCTTCCTCGTCCTCGGCGTGGCGGTCGGCCTGCCGGTGACCGACTCGCTGATGTTCGCCATCGGGCTCCTCGTCGCCAACGTCCCCGAAGGGCTGCTGCCGACCATCACCCTCGCCCTCGCCGTCGGCGTCCGCGCCCTGGCCCGGCAGGGCGCCCTGGTCAAGCGGCTCAGCGCGGTCGAAACCCTCGGTTCCACCAGCGTCATCTGCACGGACAAGACCGGCACCCTCACCCGGAACCGCATGCACCTGCGGACGCACTGGACGCCGGGCCACGGAACGGAAGCGGGACCCTGGGCCCAGGCGCTGGTGCGGGCGGCCGCAGAGTGCACCACGGTGACCCGGGACACGGACGGTGAGCTGCACGGCGACCCCACCGAGTCCGCACTCGTCGACGGAGCCGCCGCGCTGGACGTCCCGACGGACCTCGACCGGCGCGACGCGCGGCGCCGGGCACTCTTCCGGTTCGACCCACGGCTTCGGACGATGTCCGTCGTGCAGGACACAGGGCAGTCCGGGGCCGCCAGGGTGGTGGTCAAGGGAGCGCCCGAAGCCGTTCTGGAACGCGTGCTGCCCGGTCCCGACCGAGAGGCGGCCCGAGCAGCGGCCCAGCGGTTCGCCGAAGCCGGCACGCGCGTCCTGGCCGTCGCCGTGCGCGACCTCGCGGTGGACGAGGGGACACCCGCCCGGAGGCAGGACGCCGAAGCCGGCCTGACCCTGCTGGGCCTGGTGGGTCTGTACGACCCGCCACGGGCGGAGGTGGCCGCTGCCGTCCGCCGCTGCCACGAGGCCGGGGTGCGCGTGCACGTGGTGACGGGGGACAACGGCGCCACGGCGGCCGCGATCGCACGGGAGGCCGGCATCGGGGTGCCTCGCCTGGAGGTCGTGGCCGCCTCCGAATCCCTGGGCGATGACGAACTGGACCGGCTCCTCGTCGAGGACGACGCCGAGATCGTCTTCGCGCGCTCCTCGCCCGAGACGAAGCTCAAGGTCGCCGACACGCTCCGTGCCCATGGCCGGATCGTCGCCATGACGGGCGACGGAGTCAACGACGCCCCCGCCCTGCACCGCGCGCACATCGGCGTGGCCATGGGCCGCTCCGGCACGGACGTGGCCCGCGAAGCGGCGGCCATGGTGCTGACCGACGACGACTTCGCCACCATCGTGACCGCGATCGAATCGGGACGTCGCGTCTACGACAACGTCCGGAAGTTCATCGTCTACATCTTCGCCCACGCCACCCCGGAGATCGTGCCCTTCCTCGTCTTCGCCCTCTCGGCGGGCGCCGTGCCCCTTCCCCTCACGGTGCTCCAGATCCTCGCCATCGACCTCGGCACGGAGACCCTCCCGGCCCTCGCGCTGGGCAGGGAACGCTCCGAACCCGGCGTCATGCGACGGCCGCCCCGCCCCGAACACCAGGGCGTCATCTCCCGCGACATGCTCGTCCGTGCCTGGGGATACCTCGGCCTGGTCTCGGCCGTCCTCGTGATGGCCGGATTCTTCTACGTCCTGTGGCGCGCCGGCTGGCAGCCCGGCGACCCCACCGGCGAGGGGACCCCCCTGCACGGCGCGTACGTGACGGCGACGACGGCCACGTTCGCCGGCATCGTCTCCTGCCAGGTCGGCACCGCCTTCGCTGCCCGCACCGACCGGGCCGCGCTCCGCGAGATCGGGGTCCTGTCCAACCCCCTGCTGCTCGCGGGCATCGCCTTCGAACTGTGCTTCACCGCCGCCCTCGTCTACGCCCCTCCGCTGCGACAGGTCTTCGGCACGGCCCCGCTCCCCTGGGACGTCGTCCTGCTCATCGGCACCTTCCCGCTGCTGGTCTGGGGCGTCGACGAGGTGCGGCGCGCCCGGCGGCGCCGTCAGGGGGACTTCTCCCGGGGCGCCGGTCCGTCATGAGGCTCGCGTGGCGGCGACGCGGAGCACCCGGCGGTCGAGGCCGACGATCAGGTCGAACAGGTCCCTGGGACAGCGCGAGGTGTTCGCGTCGTCACGTCCCCGTATCGGAGGTCTCGTCGTCGCGTCGGAGCCGGTCCACGACGCCCACGACTCCGTCGACGCTGTTGCAGAGCCTGAGGAGGACGGGCACGAGTCCGGGGCGCCGGACCGTGCCGCTGAGAGTGACCCGGCCGTCCTCGACCTCCACCGCGATGTCCGAGGGGTGCAGACCGAGCGTCCGGGTCATGACGTCCTCGACGATCTCCTCCTGGATCGCCCGGTCCCTGCGGAGGAACAGCCGGACCAGGTCGCTGCGGCTCAGGACCCCCACGAGCCGGCCGTCGTCGCCGGTCACCGGCAGCCGCTTCACGCCGGCCCGGTCCATGACCCGGGCCGCCCGCACCACACTCCAATCGGGACGGGCGACCACGGCAGGACTCGACATGAGCGCGCCGGCCGTGTCGGGACCGGAGCCGACCACGCGGTGACGGACGAGATCGGCCTCGGAGACGACGCCCAGCGGGCGGTTCTCCTCGTCGACCACGCAGACGGCGGTGATGTCGAACTCGTCCAGGAGGCGGGCGATCTCCTTGAACGTCGTCTGCCGCCCGACGCTGACGGCCGTGGGAGTCATCAGCTCGGCCACGCTTCGGTGCCTCATCGCCGTTCACCTTCCCTGTACGGAACCAGCGCCCCCACCTGTCGGGATCGTCCGTCACCACGGGGCGGGGCGGGCCGGGGACGGGCCACCGGGTTCACGCCCCGGTGGCGAGGGTGAGGGCGCACCGGACGTCCACCACACCTTCGACGGCCCGGGTCAGACGCTCCGCGAGCGGGACGAGGGTGCTGTCGCGCACGTCGCCGGTCAGGGTCACGACACCGGCCTCGACGCTGATCTCGATCCGGTCCCGTGAGAGCGGGAACAGGTGGCCGACGACGTCGCGGCGGACCTCGTCGGCGAGCTCCTCGTCGGACCGGAGGAAGACCTTGAGCAGGTCGGACCGGCTGACCACGCCCTGGATCATCCCGTCGGCGTCGACGACCGGCAGCCGCTTGACCCGGCGGGTGGCCATGACCCGGGCCGCCCGGGGCAGGGAGGCCTCGGGGCGGACCGTGACGGCGGGTGTGGTCATCAGCTCCGCGGCCCGGTCGGAACCGGCCTTGGCGGTGGCGTCCCGTCGTCGCAGCTGCTCCACCATCCCGATGTGGCGGTCGTGGAACTCCTCCTTGAGGAGCAGGTCCGCCTCGGACACCACACCGACGACCCGCCCCTCTCCCTCCAGGACGGGCAGGGCGGTCACCTTCCAGCGCTCCATGGCGGCGGCGATCTCCTTGAACGCGGTGTCGGGCCGGACGGCCACCACCTTCGTGGTCATCACGTCGGCGACGGTGAACGGTCGTGTGGTCATGGCTCTCTCCTTCAGCGGGCGTAGGCCGGGAATTCGGTGCCGTGCCGGGGAACGAGGCCGTCGAGCAGGCGACCGCGGAGCGTCAGCAGCCGGCGGGCCATCGTCGCGGCGACGCACGCGAACACCGCCTCGCCGATGGCCGGGTCCCGGTCGCACAGCTCCCGGACCGCCCGGGCGTCGAACTCCAGCGCACGCACCTCCGTCACCGCCGTGGCGCCGAGGTGCCAGACGTACGGCGGCATGATCCACGAGCAGCCGAGGAGCGCGCCGCCGACGAGGGTGTCGACGGTGGCGTCACGGCGGCCCGGTACATGGGTGTCGAGCTCCATCCGGCCGGTCCGGAGGATCCAGAAGCGGTCGGCACGCTGCCGCTCGCGGAAGATCCGTACGCCGGCGTCGAAACGGACCGGGCGGGAGTGCTCCAGGAGCCGTGTCCGGGCTTCCGGGGAGAGTTCGTCCAGCAGGGTCCGCGTGGTGGTCATGGTGTCCTCCAGCCCTTCCCCTGCAGGATCCCGTGGAGCGTGCCGCGGGCGGCAGGGCCGCGAGGGTCCCGTCGAGGGGCCGATGGGCCCGTCTCAGCGGACCAGGACGGCCTCGCCGGAGCGGGGCACGACGGCCGTCCAGCCCAGTTCGCGGTCGACGCGGTCGCGCAGCGCCTCGGACGCGGCCGGTTCGCCGTGCACGAGGTAGGTGGTGTGCGGGGCGGGCGCGTCCCGGAGCCAGTCGACGATCTGAGCGGCGTCGGCGTGGGCGGAGAAGTGGGGGACGTCGGCGACCTCGGCCCGTACGGGCACGTACTCGCCGAACATCTTCAGCGCCCGCGCCCCGTCGACGAGGTCGCGGGCGCGGGTGCCGGCGGCGGCGAAGCCGACCACGACGACGGCGTTGCGCGGGTCGGGCAGGAGACGGTGCAGGTGGTGCAGGACACGGCCGCCGGTGGCCATGCCGGCCGAGGAGACGATGACGGCGGAGCCGCGCGTGCTGTTGATGTCGATCGACTCCTGGACCGTACGGGCGGCGAGGAACGGTGCCGGACTCAGCGCGGCCTCGCCCCGTGCCAGGATCTCGGGCCGCAGCTCGGAGGAGCGCTCGCGTACGGCGTCCCGGTAGACGTCCAACGCGGCCAGGGCCATGGGGCTGTCCACGTACACCGGTACCGAGCGGGGCAGGACGCCCGCCTCGCGCAGCCGGGTCAGCTCGTGGAGGACGACCTCGGTGCGGTCGATCGCGAAGGCCGGGATCACCACGGTGCCGCCTCGCGCGAGGGTCCGCTCGATGACCGCGGCGAACTCCGAGCGGGCGGATTCCTGGTCGTGGCGGCGGTCGCCGTACGTCGACTCCATCAGCAGCACGTCGGCGCCGGAGAACGGCTCCGGGGGCAGCAGCAGCGGATGACCGGGGCGTCCCAGGTCACCGGAGACGGCCAGGGTGTGCCCGTCCTCCAGGGTGAGGCGGGCCCAGGCCGAGCCGAGGATGTGTCCGCCGTGGTGGAGCGTCAGCCGCGTGTGGGACATGATCTCCACGTCCGCCCCGACGGGGACGGGGTCGAAGAAGGACATCGTCTTCTCGACGTCGGTGTCGTCGTAGAGCGGCTTCGCCGGACGGTGCTTGGACCAGCCGTGCTCGTTGGCGTGGCGGGCCGCCTCCATCTGGAGGCGGGCGCTGTCCCGCAGCACGATCCCGGCGAGCCGGGCCGTGTGCGGGGTCGCGAGGATCGGGCCGCGGAAGCCCTGCCTGACCAGGCGCGGCAGATAGCCGCAGTGGTCCAGGTGGGCATGGGTGACGATCACGGCGCGGACGTCGGCCGCGTCCCGGGCGAAGCGGTCCCGGTTGCGCCGCCGCAGCTTCGCGAAACCCTGGAAGAGACCGCAGTCGAGGAGGATCCGGGCATGGTCGCTCTCGACCAGGAACTTGCTTCCGGTGACCGTCCCCACGCCGCCCAGGAAACTGAGCAGGGCGGGGCGCGGAACCGACGGGGCGGTGTGCGCTGCTGCCTCGGACATGGAAGGGCCCTCCTTCGCGCCACGGGCCGGTCGCACCGGTCCAGCTCCACCCTCACGCCGTTCGGCGCCGGGTGCCAGGGGCCCGAGGGTCCCCGGCGGGGGACCGACCGGCCCATGCGCGCGGGGGTGCCGTGGGGCGAGCCTGACGACGGGATCCGCGGGGGCGGGACCCTCGGACTTCAGGGAAGGCGGTCGTCATGAAGGCTCTCGTGTTCCGGGGAACGGGCCGCGTCGCATGGCAGGACGTGCCCGATCCCGCGGTGAAGGACGCGGCGGACGCGATCGTCCGCGTCGACGCCGTCACCCTCTGCGGCACCGACCTGCACATCGTCAAGGGGGACGTGCCCGAGGTGGAACCCGGACGCGTGCTCGGCCACGAGGCGGTCGGCACGGTGATGGAGACGGGTGACGACGTGCGGACGGTGCGGCCCGGCGACCGGGTCCTGATCTCCTGCATCTCGTCCTGCGGGCGCTGCCGCTTCTGCCGCGAGCAGCGCTACGGGCAGTGCCGGGGCGGTGGCGGCTGGGTCCTCGGCCACCTCATCGACGGCACCCAGGCGGAGTACGTCCGCGTGCCCTTCGCCGACCTCTCCGTCCACCCGGTTCCCAGCACGGTCGACAGCTTCGACGCCGTGCTCCTCGCCGACATCTTCCCCACCGCCTACGAGGTGGGCGTCCTCAACGGCGGCGTGCGGCCGGGCGACACGGTCGTCGTGGTCGGCGCGGGACCCATCGGCCTCGCCGCGATCATCACCGCCCGCCTCTACAGCCCCGGCCGGATCGTCGCCGTCGACCTGGCCGACTCCCGCCTCGCCGCCGCCCGGCGCCTCGGCGCCGACGCCACCGCGACGGCCGGCGAGGAACCGGAACAGCTCGTCGCCGACCTGACCGAAGGCCTCGGCGCCGACGTCGTCATGGAGGCCGTGGGCGTACCGGAGACCTTCGAGATGTGCACCCGGATGGTCCGCCCCGGAGGCAGCGTCGCCAACATAGGCGTCCACGGCAAGCCCGCCGCCCTCCACCTCGAAGACCTGTGGATCAAGGACGTCACCCTGACCACCGGGCTCGTCGACACCTCCTCGACGCCGATGCTGCTGCGCATGACGGCCGCGGGCCGGCTCCCCACCGCCGAGCTGGTCACCCACCGCTTCGCACTCGGGCAGATGGAGGAGGCGTACGACGTCTTCGGGCACGCCGCCCGGACCGGCGCGATCAAGGTCGCGCTCGGCGGACCGCAGCACACGGCCGTCGACCCCGCGCCCGCCACGGGAGCCGCATGAACGAGCACAGGACCCGTCCCTCGCCCCCACGTGCCGTCGTCCTCGACACCGACGGCGTGCTGATCGACTCCGCCGCCGTCCACGCCGCCGCCTGGAAGACCGCCTTCGACGGCTGCCTTCCCCGATGGGCGGCCGGGGCGGGGAGCGGGGAACCCTTCGACGAGGACGCCGAGTACCGGCGGTACGTCGACGGCAGATCCAGATACGACGGGGCCGCCGCCTTCCTGTCCGCCCGGGGCATCCGCCTCCCCGCCGGCTCGGCCGGCGACCGGCCGGGCTGCGACACGGTCCGGGCGGTGGCCGCCCGCAAGGAGCAAGCCTTCCGCGACGCCCTGGACGCCCGGCCGGTCACCGCCTTCCAGGACGCCTCGCGGGCCCTCACGGCCTGGGCAGCCCTCCGTGTGCCCCGCGCGGCGGTCTCCGCCTCCCGCCACGCCCGCGCGCTCCTCGCCTCCGCCGGGACGGACCGGCTCCTCACCACCGTCGTGGACGGCGCGGACGCCGCCCGGCTCGGCCTCGAAGGAAAGCCGGACCCCGCGCTCTTCCTCCACGCGGCGCACGCCCTCGGCGTCCGTCCCCAGGAATGCGCGGTCGTCGAGGACGCCCTCGCCGGCGTTCTGGCGGGCCGCCGCGGACGCTTCGGCCTCGTCGTCGGTGTCGACCGCACCTCCGACCGGCACGCCGCCGGCGCGATGCGCGAACAGGGTGCCCATCTCGTCGTCACCGACCTCATGGAGCTCGTGGAGGCGGTGTGGGGAGCCGGGCCGTGACCTCGGGCCGCGGCTGGACCTGGCGGTACGACGCCTACGCGCCGGAGCGGGAGCGGCTGGTGGAGGCCCTCTGCACGCTCGGCAACGGCCGGTTCGCCACCCGGGGCTCCGCGCCCGAATGCGTCGCCGGCACCACGCACTACCCGGGGACCTACCTCGCGGGCTGCTACGACCGCCGCACCTCGCTCGTCGACGGCCGCGCGGTGGAGAACGAGGACCTGGTCAACCTCCCGAACTGGACCCTGCTGCGGTACCGCCGCCTGCCGGAGGGCGAACCGGCGGGACCATGGCTCACCCCCGACTCCGACGAACTGCGCCACTGTGACGTCCGGCTCGACCTGCGGCGCGGGATCCTCCACCGCGACCTCCTGTTCCGGGACGCGCGGGGACGCGGACTGCGCGTCGGACACACCCGGTTCGTCCACATGGGAGACCCGGAGCTCGCCGCCCAGCGCACCACCTTCCACGCCTACGGCTGGAGGGGCGAGATCGAGGTCGAGTCCGTGCTCGACGGCGACGTCGCCAACACCGGCGTCGAGCGCTACCACCACCTGGAGCGCCGGCATCTCACCGGCCACCGGACGCTCTTCGCGCCCGGCGGGGTCGCCGGACTCTCCTGCCGCACGAGCGACCCCGGACACCTGATCGCCCTGGCCGTCCGGACGGAAACCCGCCCCGAGCGCCCCGCCCGGTCGATCCGCACCTCCACCGGCACCGTGCAGACGTACCGCCTGCCGATCGCCAGGGGGCGGCCGGCGTGGTGCGCCAAGACGCTGGCCCTGCTCACCTCCTCGGACCGACGGCCGGGCGAACTCCTCGCGGTGGCCGTCCGGACCGCCACCCACGCCCCCGCCTTCCCCGTCCTTCGGGCCGCCCACGAGGCGGCCTGGCAGGGGCTCTGGGAGAAGGGCGAGCTGCACGTGCCGGGAGAGGCGGGCCACATCCTGCGCCTGCACGCGTTCCACCTGCTGCAGACGCTCTCCCCGCACACGGCCGGCCTCGACGTGGGCGTCCCGGCCAGGGGTCTGCACGGCGAGGCGTACCGGGGCCACGTCTTCTGGGACGAGCTCTTCGTCCTGCCCTACCTCGGCCTCCACTTCCCCGACGTGGCGAGAGCGCTGCTGATGTACCGCCACCGACGTCTGCCCGCCGCCCGTGCGTCGGCCCTGCGCGCAGGACACCAGGGCGCCATGTATCCCTGGCAGAGCGGTGGTTCAGGTGACGAGGAGACCCAGGAGGTGCACCTCAACCCGCGCTCGGGCCGCTGGCTGCCCGACCACTCCCGGCTCCAGCGGCACGTCGGCTCGGCCGTCGCGTACAACGTGTGGAAGTACGCGCGGGCCACCGGCGACCGCCGTTTCCTGTACGGCGAGGGGGCGGAGATCCTGCTGGAGGTCGCCCGGTTCTGGGCGGGCGCCGCCGTGTTCGATCCCGCTCTGGAGCGCTACCGCGTCCGCGGGGTGATGGGGCCGGACGAGTACCACGACGCCTACCCCGACGCGGAGACCCCGGGCATCGACGACAACGCGTACACCAACGTGACGGCGGCCTGGGTGCTCGCTCGCGGCATCGACCTGCTGGGTGAACTGCCCGCCGGGCGCAGTGCGGAGCTGCGGAGCAGGCTCGCCCTGGGAGAGGAGGACATCGCCCGCTGGGACGACGTGTCGCGCCGCCTGCACGTGCCGTTCCACCACGGCGTCGTGAGCCAGTTCGACGGGTTCGGGGAGCTGGCGGAGCTCGACTGGGAGGCCTACCGGGAGCGCTACGGGGACATCCGCCGACTGGACCGGATCCTGGA
This sequence comes from Streptomyces sp. NPDC007863, assembly GCF_040633895.1. Taxonomy (NCBI): domain Bacteria; kingdom Bacillati; phylum Actinomycetota; class Actinomycetes; order Kitasatosporales; family Streptomycetaceae; genus Streptomyces; species Streptomyces sp. NPDC007863. Next base: position 61,193 of record NZ_JBEYEI010000022.1, on the reverse strand, counting down.
GGCCGAGGACGACACCGTCAACCGCTACCAGGCGTCGAAGCAGGCGGACACCCTCATGCTCGGCTACCTCTTCCGTCCCGACGAACTCGTCGAACTGTTCGCGCGGCTCGGACACCGGATGGACGATGCGACCTGGCGCGCCACGGTGGACTACCACCTGCGCCGCACCAGCCACGGCTCGACCCTCAGCAGCCTGGTCCACGGCTGGGTGCTCGCACGGCTCAAGGGCCCCGGCGCCTGGCGGTACTGCGAGGAGGCCCTGCTCGCCGACGTGGCCGACGTGCAGGGCGGTACGACGGGGGAGGGCATCCACCTCGGTGCGATGGCGGGCACGATCGATCTGGTCGAGCGAGGGATCACCGGCCTGGAGGCCGGGCCGGAGGGACTGCGGGTGGCGCCGGTGGCCCTCCGCGAGCTGCCCCGGTTCGCCTTCACCCTGTGCTCCGGCGGGCACCGGGGCGTCCGCCTGCGCGTGCTGCCCGGCCGGATCGGGATACACGTCCCCGCCGGCCCGGGAGGTTCCGTTTCCCTCGTCCTGCCGGGAGAACGGAAGTTCACCGTCCTGCCCGGCGAGGAACGCTGGTTCACGCTGTGAGAGGGGCGAGAGGGGGCGGGCGGGCCCACCCGCGCTCAGGCGAAGGCGAGCACGTCGGCGACGGCGCGTCGGGGCGTCGCCCGGCCGGCCGGCCCGTAGCCGAGGCGTATGACCATGTGGACGTATCCGACGGCCGAGAGGGGGTCCCGCGCGTCGAAGCGGAGTTCCGGCCATTCGAGGGGCTGTGACATGAGGGAGGTGGCGAGCCCGTCGAGGGTGGCCTGGAGCAGGACCCGATGCAGGGCCTGCCCCGCCGCCAGCCACGACTCCGGCGTGTCCGCGGCGCTTCCGAGCAGGGTGATCTGCGGCGTCTTCTCGAAGCGGGCCGACGCGCGGACGGGCGTCCGGCCCGCGGCGCCGAAGTCCCGGACGGGCGCGGTCACGTCGTACTGACGGGGGCCGAAGGCATAGGCGGGGACACCGTCGGCACTGGTCCCTTCGCCGGCCGCTCCCGTACGCGTCCAGGCCGCGATCTCGGCGCGGACGGCCTCGTCGGCGGCCTCGAAAAGCTCGGAGGCGTGGACGAGGCCCATGACGGTGTCGGTGTGCCAGTCACCGGGGACGACCAGGCGGCAGCCCTCCAGCCGCGCGGCGGCGCACAGACCGTCGAGCAGTTCGACCGGGATCGGCTCCTCGGAGAAAGGGAAACGGCTGGTGTGCCGCCTGGCCAGAGCGGGATGCAGCGCGCCCAGATCGCCACCGGCGGCCGAGGGAACGCCGAACCGGACGTCGGCCAGGTGCCAGGGGTCCTCGGGGTCGGGCAGGAGACGGACCTCGGGACGCAGGCCCCGGTGCTCGGCGGCCACCCGCAGGCCGAACAGGGCGGCGCCGCAGCCGATGTGCAGGGCCCGGTGGGCGGGGTCCTGACGGGGCATGCCGCGGGCCGGGTCGCCGTGCAGTTCGAGAGTGCCGGACGCCTCCCGGTGCACGAACCTCCATGGCTGGGCGTTGTGCATCGACGGCGCCAGGACGGCTTCCTCCACCAGTGAGGTGACGAGGGGACGGAGAAGCGCGGTGGGGGACACGGTACGTCCTGTCTGTGCGGGCGGGCATTCTGTCTGTGCGCCGGGCGGTCATTCGGAGAAGTCGTAGGCCGACCGCGTGGACGGGGCGTCGAGGCGTCCGTCGCCGTCGCGTGCCGACAGCCGGTCCACGACGGCGACCACGCCTTCCACGCGGTCGGCGAGATGCCGGAGCATCACGGCCTGGCTCCGCAGCCGGACGCGGCCGGAGAGGGTCACCACACCGTCCAGGACGTGCACGTCGACCGCGTCGGGCGGCAGGTCCATGGCGTCCGCGAGAACCTCCTCGCGGATGCGCCGTCGGATCTCGTGGTCCGGGCGGAGGAAGACGCGGAGCAGGTCGCGGCGGGTGACGATGCCGACCAGCCGCTCCTCCTCGTCCACCACGGGAAGGCGTTCCACCCCGCGACGCACCATGAGCCGGGCCGCGTCCGCCGCCGCCTCCTCGGCGTGCACGGTGACGGCCGGAGCGCTCATCACGCCCCGGGCCGTCAGGGCCCTGCGGGCGAGGAGGTCGCTCTCGGAGACGACGCCGACGACGCGCTCGTCGGCGTCCACGACGGGCAGACCGCTGATGTCGTGCTCGGCGAGGAGCTTCGCCACCTCCCGGAACGACGTGTCGGGGAGGGCGGAGACCACGTCGTCGGTCATCAGGCCACCGACCTTCAGGTGCTTCATCGCGGCCTCCCGATCGGGTAGTCGACTGGTGGATCCCTACGCCACCACCGTCCACCCCCGCCGGCGGCATCGGCGAGGGGCCGAACGGTCCACCCACGGGCCCGACCGGGCCCCGCGGGTCCCGCGCTCCACCACGAGCGGGACCTTTGGCCCCACCTCTGCCCCCAGCGGCCCTCCGGTCCTCCGGGCGCGGGGTGCGAGGGTCGAAAGGCAGTCCCCCCGCACCCGGCAAGGAGGAGCCATGGCCGCAGCCCCGCGACCCCGGCGCCCCGGAAGCGTCGTCGTCGGCGTCGACGGATCCGACGGTGCGCTGTCCGCCGCCCTGTGGGCCGCAGAGGAAGCACACCTGCGAGGATCGGCCGTCTTCCTCGTCCACGCGACGGACACGGACTCCGTCGCCCGGTACCTCTTCCAGGCCGAGATCGACGAGAGCCGCAGGACCGGGCGAGAGATCCTCGACCGCACGGCGCAGACCGTCTCCGCACGCCACCCGGACGTGTCCGTCGTCAAGGAACTCAGCGACCTTCCGCCCTCCGAGGCGTTGCGGCACGCCGCCGCCCTGAGCGGCACGATCGTCGTCGGGCACCGGGGCCGCGGCGGATTCGCCTCGCTCCTCCTCGGATCGGTCGGCCTGCGGACCGCGGCCACCGCGAGCACACCGGTGGTCGTGGTCCGCGGACACGACCGGACCGGGCCCCCGGGCGCCGTGCTGGCGGGGATCCGGGACGACCACGACCTCGGCTGCGCGCGAGCGGCCGCCCGCGAGGCCCTGCTGCGCGGGCGACCGCTCCGGCTGCTGCACGTGTGGAGGAGGGCCTGGCCGCAGGGGGAGTGGACGGTCTCCCGTGATCGCCTCTGCGACCAGGCGGCCGAGCACGTGTCCGTCCAGTCCAGGACGGCCGTCCGCCTGCGTGACGAGTTCCCGGACCTGAAGATCGAGACCGAGGGCGAGAAGAACCCCAGCGTCGCCGGATCCCTCGTCGAAGCCGGCCGTGGCGCCGACCTCCTGGTCGTCGGCGGCCGCCGCGCCCCCGACTACCTGGGGCCGACCCTGGGCCGGACCACGCTCGCCCTGCTGCAACACGCCCACTGCCCGGTGGAACTCGTCCCCCGGCACGGACCCGGACACGGGAGCACCTCATGACCACCACCCCGGAACACCGCGAGATCGTCGTCGGCATCGACCCCGCCCGCGCAGGACGCCTCGCCCTGGCCTGGGCCGCCGACGAGGCACACCGACGCCGGCTGGCACTCCGCCTCGTCGTCGCCGTACCTCCCGCGCACGACCACCGGCACGTCGACGGCACGCCCCGCCACGAGGCCCTGACCCGGCGAGGCGAGGACGCGCTGCGCGCCGCGACCGACTGGGTCAGGACGAGGCAGCCGGACGTACACGTCGACTCCGCGCTCGTCGACGGCTTCCCGGCGGCCGTGATGGCCGGCACGGCACAGCGGGCCGCCATGGCCGTCCTCGGCTCCCGGCACCTGAGCCGCACCGAGGAGTTCCTCAGCGCCGGATCCCTCGTCGTTCCGGTCACCGCCCAGGCGCGCTGCCCGGTCGTCGTGGTGGGCGACGCCGAGCACACCACCCAGGACCCGCCGTACCTCGTCGTCGGCGTCGACGGCAGCGAATCCTCCCGGGCGGCCCTCGCCTTCGCCTTCGAGGAGGCCGACCTCCGGCACTGCGCCCTGCGGGCCGTCGCGGTCTGGCAGCCGCCCGTCTTCACCCTCCACACCGGGGACACCCTCTTCCACGCCGAACGCCGGCTCCTCTCGGAGACCACCGCCGGATGGGCCGAGAAGTACCCCGACGTCCGCCTCACCCACGACATGCTCATCGGCTCGCCCGTCGAACTGCTCGCCGCCGCCGCCGAGCACGCCCTGGCGGTCGTCGTCGGCCGCCGGGGCCGGGGCGGCTACACCGGCATGCGCGTCGGCTCCGTCGTCCACGGACTGCTCCACCGCGCCCACTGCCCCGTGATCACCGTCCCCACCGGGTGAGTGCGCGCCATGACGACACCGGCCACCGCCAAGGCCGCCCCGGCCTCCCCGGCGACGGGACTCACCGAAGCGGAGGCGGCCCGACGGCTCGCCGCCGAGGGGCCCAACGAGGTGGCCGCCCGCCGGCCCGTCCGGCTGTACAGCCGGGTCCTCGCCCAGCTCCGAGACCCGCTGATCATGGTGCTGCTCGGCGCCGTCGCGCTGACCCTGGCGATCGGAGACCACCCCGACGCGATCGTCATCGCCCTGGTCGTCGTCGTGAACACCACCGTCGGCGTCGTCCAGGAGGTCCGCGCGGACAACGCCGTCGCCGCCCTGTCCGCCCTCAGCGCCCCGCACGCGCGCGTGCGGCGGGACGGCGCCGTCCGCGACCTCGCGTCCGCCCGGGTCGTGGTCGGCGACGTCCTGGTCCTCGGCGAGGGCGACATCGTCGCCGCCGACGCCCTGCTCGGCGAGGCGTCCGCCCTGCTCCTGGACGAGTCCATGCTCACCGGGGAGTCCGTACCGGTCGACAAGGACGTCGAGGACGCCCTGAGCGCGGGAACCGTCGTCGTACGCGGCCGGGGCGTGGCCACCGTCACCGCGACGGGCGCGAGGAGCGCCCTCGGCCGCATCGCCGCCCTGCTCGACGACCGGCGGGAGGCGACCCCCCTGCAACGCCGCCTCGCCGCCCTCGGCCGGATCCTCGCCGCGGTGACGCTCGCCCTGTGCGTCCTGGTCTTCGCCCTCGGGCTCGTCCGCGGTCTCCCGCTCGGCACCATGGCGGTCACCGCCATCAGCCTGGCCGTGGCCGCCGTTCCCGAATCCCTGCCCGCCGTCGTCACGCTCGCCCTCGCCCTCGGGGCCCGCCGCATGGTCGCCCGCCATGCCCTGGTGCGACGACTGCCGGCGGTGGAGACCCTGGGCTCGGTGTCCGTCCTCGCCACCGACAAGACCGGCACCCTCACGGAGGGGCGCATGGTCGTCCAGCGGGTCTGGACACCCGGGGTGAGCGTCGAGTTCACCGGCGTCGGCTACGAACCCGAGGGGGAGGCCCTGGTCGTCGGCAGGAACGCCCTCCCCGAGGAGCTCGCCCCGGTACGGGAGCTGCTCAGGACGACCGTCCTCTGCAACGACGCGACGCTGCGCCCGCCCGACGCGACGGACCACAAAAGCCGCTGGACCGCCGTGGGCGACCCCATGGAAGCCGCCCTCCTCGCGGCGGCGGCCAAGGCGGGATGCCCCCCGGAGCCGGAACTGAGGGCCAGGCACCCCCGGATCGGCGAAGCGCCCTTCGACAGTCTCCGCAAGCGCATGACCACCCTGCACGAGGCAGCCCCGGGTCGGGTCCTCGTCTGTCTGAAGGGAGCGCCCGAGGCGGTCCTCACCGCGACGGTGCTGAGGACGGACGCGGACACCGTCGCGCACGCCGGGAGAGCGGCCGCGGACCTCGCGGGCGAGGGGTACCGGGTGCTCGCCGTGGCATCAGGTGTGCGTGACGACGTGCCGGAGCGGGTCGCCACAGCCGAGTCGGGGCTGAAGCTCCTCGGCCTCGTGGCCCTGAGCGACCCGCCGAAGCCCCACGCGGCCCGGACGCTCGCCTCCTGCCGCGCGGCCGGCATCACCCCCGTCCTCATCACGGGCGACCATCCGGCTACGGCCCGCGCCGTGGCGGACGCCGTCGGCCTCGCCGACGAGACCGACGGCCACGCGGTCCACGTCGTCACCGGAGCGGACGTCGCCGCCGGCCGCGTTCCCGACCTCACGTCCGTACGCGTCTTCGCCCGTACCGACCCCCAGCAGAAGCTGGACATCGTCGCGGCCTGGCGGGCGAAAGGCGCGGTCACGGCCATGACCGGCGACGGTGTCAACGACGGCCCCGCCCTGCACCGGGCCGACATCGGTGTCGCCATGGGCGCTCGCGGCACCGAGGTCGCACGCCAGGCCTCCGACCTCGTCCTCACGGACGACGAACTCGCGACGGTCGTGTCGGCCGTGGAGGAGGGGCGACGCGTCTACGACAACATCCGCCGCTTCCTCGTCTACGGGATGGCCGGCGGGGCCGCGGAGATCCTCGTGATGCTGGCCGGCCCGTTCCTCGGGCTGCCCCTGCCGCTGCGCGCCGGTCAGATCCTCTGGATCAACCTCCTCACCCACGGTCTCACCGGGGTGGCCATGGGCGCCGAACCCGCGTCGCCCGGGACGATGCGACGCCCGCCGCGCCCTCCGGACCAGCACATCCTCGGCGGCGGGGCCTGGCAGCGCCTGCTGGTCCTCGCCGCGGTCGTCACGGCGGTGTCCCTCGGCGCGGGGCTGGCCGCGCAGGCACGGGGCCTCGCCTGGCAGAGCGTCCTCTTCCTCGCCCTGCTCGCCGCCCAGCTCGGAGTCGTCCTCGGACTGCGAGCCCGGCTGTTCACCCGGAAGAACCCGTTCCTCCCCGCCTCGGTCCTCGTCTCCGCGCTCCTGGCCCTGGCGGCCCTGTACGTGCCCTTCCTCCGTGCCGGCCTCGACACGGACCCGCTGGGAGGCGCGGGCCTCGCCCTGGCGGCGGCCTGCGCGCCGGCCGGATTCCTCGCGGCACGTGCCCTTCGCACCGCCTTCCGGCCATCGGGTCCGGCAGGAACGGACGAGAGAATGGGACTACGGTGAAACCGGGTGCGGCGGACGCCGTGCGTACCGGACGCGACCGGAGGTTCGGATGGGCCGGGAAGGTGCCGGACCGGGGGACGCCAGGCTGCCGAGGCTCCGGCTCGACGAGCTGCTGGACGAGCTCCAGGTCCGCATCGACGAGGTGCGCGGCACCAGGGACCGCCTCACGGGGCTCCTGGAAGCCGTCATCTCGGTGGGGCGGGAACTGGACCTGCCGCAGGTGCTGCGCGACATCGTCGAGGCCGCCGTCTCCCTCGTCGACGCCGAGTACGGGGCCCTGGGCGTCATCGGCGAGGACCGCCGGCTGTCCGAGTTCCTCCCCATCGGCATCGACGACGACCTGCGCGCGCGGATCGGCGCCCTGCCCTCCGGCCACGGCATCCTCGGCGAGCTGATCCGCAACCCCGAGCCGCTGCGTCTCACCGAGCTGTCCGAGCATCCCGCCTCGTACGGCTTCCCGGCCCACCATCCCCCCATGCACTCCTTCCTCGGCGTCCCCATCCGCGTCCGCGACGAGGTCTTCGGCAACCTCTACCTCACCGAGAAGCGCGGCGGAGCCGACTTCGACGCCGAGGACGAGGCCGTGGTGACGACCCTGGCCGTCGCCGCCGGCATCGCGATCGAGAACGCCCGGCTGTACGAGGAGGGCCGCCGCCGGCAGCGCTGGCTCGCCGCGAGCTCCGACTTCACCAGCGCCCTGCTGTCCGGTACGGGTGAGGACGAGGTCCTGGACGGGATGCTGGAGCAGGCGGTGGACATCGCCGAGGCGGACATGGGCGTCTTTTACCTGGTCGGCCCCGGCGGCGAGCTCCGGGGCTCACTGGCCCGGGGCGAGGGGGCCGACACCCACCGTGGGGTCGTCCTGACCAGCAGCGAGGGCACCCTGGCGGCCGCGGCGCTCGCCGAGACCGACGGACTCATCACCGTGGCCGATGTCTCCAGCGACGCCCGGGTGACCGTCCAGCCCGAACGCTGGAAGGGGTTCGGCCCGGCCGTGGCGGTCACGGTGGGCACGAAGGAACACCTCAACGGCGTCCTGATCCTCGCCCGGCGCAGCGGGCGCACGCCCTTCCTGAGCGCGGACACCGCGGCCCTTCCGGGCTTCGCGGGCCAGGCGGCCCTCGCCCTCGAACTGTCCGACCGCCGCCGCGACGCTGAGCAGGTCGTCCTGCTGGAGGACCGCGACCGCATCGCCCGTGACCTGCACGACCTGGCGATCCAACGCCTCTTCGCCACCGGCATGACCCTGCAGAGTGCCCAGCGCTTCGTCGAACACCCGGAGGCGGCGGACCGCCTGGCCCGGGCGATCGACGACCTCGACGCCACCATCAAGATCATCCGCTCGACCATCTTCGGCCTCCGGGAACACGACGCCCCCGGAACCGCCCCCAAGCTCAGGAGCCGCGTCGTCACGGCCGTCGACGCGGCCGCCTCGACCCTCGGCTTCGCTCCCGCGCTCCGCTTGGAGGGACTGCTGGACACCGACGTGCCCGTCGGCATCGCCGACGACGTCGTCGCCGTCATCGGCGAAGCCCTCACCAACGTCGCCCGTCACGCCCGCGCCCACCGGGCCGAGGTCACGCTCCTCGCGGAGGACGGGGTCCTGGAGGTGACCGTCGGGGACGACGGGACGGGCCTCCCACGGGACCGGACCGACAGCGGACTGCGCAATCTCACGGAACGGGCCGAACGCCTCGACGGCTCACTCACCGTCGAATCCCCACCGCGACCGGGCCGCGGGACCCGGCTCACCTGGCGCATCCCCCTGCCCCCGGACGACGGACAGCCCCGCTGACCGTCAGGCGCCGCTCCCCGTCTCGTGCTCATGGGCCTGCGCGGCGATCACGGCCGCCTGGACCCGCCGCTCCACCCCCAGCTTGCCGAGCAGCCGCGAGATGTGGTTCTTCACCGTCTTCTCCGACAGATAGAGCCGCTTGGCGATCTGCCGGTTGGTGAGCCCCTCCCCGATCAGCTCCAGCACGGACCGCTCCCGCTCGGACAGCGCCGCGAGCCGCTCGTCCTCCGGCGGCTGCGCCGCCTCCGGATCCCGCAGCGAACGCATCAGCCGGGCCGTGGTGGCCGGGTCGAGCATCGACTGTCCCGTCGCCACGGTCCGCACCGCCGCCACGAGGTCGGACCCCTTGATCTGCTTGAGGACGTACCCGGACGCCCCGGCCATGATCGCGTCGAGCAGGGCGTCCTCGTCGTCGAACGAGGTCAGCATCAGACACGCCAGCTCCGGCATCCGCGACCGCAGCTCCCGGCACACGGCGATCCCGTCACCGTCGGGCAGCCGTACGTCGAGGACCGCCACGTCCGGGCGCAACGCGGGCCCCCGGGCCAGGGCCTGGTCGGCGGTGGACGCCTCACCGACGACCCGCATGTCGGGCTCGTCGTCGATCAGGTCGCGCAGCCCCCGGCGGACGACCTCGTGGTCGTCCACCAGGAAGACCCGCGTCGGTTCCTCGGCTGCCTGCGTCTCGGTCATGGCGACCCCTGTCCTCGTCGGGTGTCCACCCGACCCCACAAGGATTGTCCGTCAGGAAGCCCCTCCATGGGCACCCAGCTCCATCCGCACGTCGACGACCCCTTCCACGGCACGGGCGGCGCTCGCCAGCAACGGCACCAGCGAACGGTCCGTGAGAGCGCCACGCAGCGTCGCCACCCCCTCCGCCACGGTCACGTCCAGCTCGGAGAGCCCCGCCCCGCCGAGCACCGACCGCCGGATCTCCGCCGCTATCTCGCCGTCCTCCCGCAGGAACACCTTGAGAAGGTCGCTCCGGCTGACGACCCCCTCCAGCATCCCGATCTCGTTGACGACGGGAAGCCGCTTCACCTTCCGGCGGGCCATGATCCGCGCGGCCTCGGCCAAGGTGGCGCCGGCGTGCACGGTCACCGCGGGGCTCGACATGAGGTCCCCCGCCCGCACCGCGACGGCCTTCGCGGCGTCCTCGTCCGCCGCAGGTCCGGGATCCGTACCGCCGAACGCCTCCTTCGCCAGGAGGTCCGCCTCCGAGACCACCCCCACGACCCGCCCCTCGCCCTCCAGGACGGGCAGGGCGCTCACCTTCCACTCGTCCATGAGCGCCACGATCTCCTTGTAGGAGGCGTCACGGCCGATCGCGACGGCGGTGTGGGTCATGACGTCGCTGACGACGTGACACGCGGGGGCTGCGGAGTTCATGGTGCCTCCTCGACGATGTCCGCCCCCCAGTCTCGCGCCGACCGCGGCGCGGCGGGAGGGCCGAACGGTCCCCTGCCGGAGCCTGTCGGTCAGGTGACGGGGTCATGGGAGTGTGGCGGGGCATTGCGGAACCCGGGCGTCGAAGCAGCCGGCAGTCTGCCGGGCCACCCCGCTGACGCCACGGCCGGGCGGCAACGGCGTACCAGCGGGCCGGGGTCCTGGTCCGTGCGGAGGGCGAGGGCGGGTTGAGGACCGTGGTCGCCGCCTCTTCTTCCGCCTTCACCTGATTCCTCCTCACACACCGGCTCCTTGTCGACGAAATACCCCCTGGGGTATGTGCGTCAGGGGTGTGTGCTCGGCTCCCGGGGGCCCACCCGAGGCCTGTCCGGGGTGTTCCGTTCCCGCCGCGTCCGTACGGCACCCCATGCCATGGCGGTCGTCGCGACAAGGGCGACGCCGGTCCAGGTCAGGGGGCTGGTCCAGACGGTGTGGGGTAGTTGCTGGCCGAGGACGAAAACGCCCATGACGACGACGAACCAGCCGAACGACTTGCGCAGCGCGTCCTGCGGGATGCGCCCTGCGAGGCGGGCGCCGATCAGGCTGCCGATCACGGCAGCGACGGTCACGGTCAGGGCGATGCCCCAGTCGATCGACACCCCGGAGAGGTGTCCGGCCAGGCCGGCGAAGGACTTCATGGCGATGACGAGGAGCGAGGTGCCGACCGCGATGCCCATGGGCAGTCCGCCGAGGATCGCCAGGGCGGGGACGACGAGGAACCCGCCGCCGGAGCCGACCAGGCCGGTCACGGCGCCGACGACCAGGCCCTCGACGGCGATGTGCTGGAGCGGCAGGTCACGGTGTGCGGGCCGGGCCGCCCTCTTCGCCCCGTCACGCGGTTTGCGGAGCATCGCGAAGGCGGTGGCGAGCATCATCAGCGCGAACGCGACGAGCAGGACCGTGCCGGGGATGTACTCGGCGAGCCGTCCGCCGCCGTAGGCGCCGGCCATGCTGAAGGCTCCGAAGAGCAGTCCGGTCCGCCACCGGACCCGGTGGGCGCGGGCGTGCGGGATCAGGGCGGCGAGGCTGGTGACGCCCACGACGAACAGCGAGGTCGCGATCGCCTCCTTGGTGTCCTGCCCCGCGAGGTAGACCAGGATCGGCACGGTGAGGATCGACCCGCCGCCGCCGAGGATCCCGAGGCTGACGCCGATGAGCAGGGAGGCCGCGACGATCAGGGCGGTCACGACGCGCTCCGCAGCTCCGCGATCACGGTGCGGAGGTCGGTGCGGGGGCCGCGGTTGTAGGGGAGCTTGGAGAGCAGGACCCCCATGGCGCAGGAGTTGCTCAGCGCGGCGTAGGTGAGGCCGGCGCCGACGGCGGTGCCGATGAGGTGGGCGCCGGGGAGCAGGAGGCCCACCAGGCCGGTGGCCAGCACGATCGAGCCCGCCACGAGGCGGACCTGGCGCTCCATGTCCCAGCGCTCGGCGCCCCGCTCGACGGGGGCGCCGGCTGCTTCCCAGGCGTTCATGCCGCCCTCCAGGACACGCAGGTTCGGCAGGCCGGCCTGGGCGAGGGCCTGCTCCGCCTCGCGGGCCCGCTGGCCGGAGCGGCAGACGAGCACGACCTCCTCGTCCAGGTGCGAGAGCAGTTCCGCGCGGTGTTCGCGCAGGGTGTTCAGGGGGACGTTGTACGAGCCGGGGATGTGTGCCGTGCGGAACTCGCCGGGCGTGCGGACGTCGAGCAGACGTGGGGCGCGGCCCTCCTCGGTGATGCGGTGCAGGACGGCGGGAGTGATCGACTGGATGGTGCGCTCGGTGCTCATGCATGACTCCGAAGGGGAGAGATACCCGTAGGGGTATAGGTGAGGGTGTGAGGGGCCCCGGGGTTCCCCGGGCGGGGGAGGGGGTGTCGCGGGCGGGGCAGTGCGGCCCCGGCCCGCGACGGGGCGGAGGAGCGGAGGCAGTGCGGCCTCCGGCCCCGCCGTGAGCCGGCGGTGCACGACGGGAGGAGTCCCGAACCCGTGCCCGACCGGCGGCCGGGGTGGTCAGACGCCGGTGGTCTCGGCGGCGAGGGCCCAGGCGGTCCAGCCGCCGAGGATGTCGGAGACGTCGCCGAAGCCGCGGTGGCGCAGGAGGCTGGCGGCGATGGACGACCGGTGGCCGCCCGCGCAGTGCAGGACGAGGGGCCGGTCGGCGGGCAGTTCGCCGGCACGGGAGGGCAGCTCGCTGAGCGGGATGTGCAGGGCCTCGGGGATGAAGCCGTTGGTCTCGCGCTCGCCGCAGGTGCGGACGTCCACCACCAGGGGCGGATTGTGCCCGGCGAGGGCTGCCTTGAGGTGTGCGGCGGTGAGGCGGCTGGCCGGAGCGACCTCGTCGGCCATGACCCGCAGCGCGTCCTCGGGGTTGCGGACGTAGCCCGCGACCCGGTCGAAGCCGATGCGGGCGAGGCGGGTGACGACCTCCTCCTCGCGGTTCTGCGGGGCCATGACGACCAGTACGTCGGCCGGGTCCAGGACCGTGCCTGCCTGTTCGGCGAAGCGTCCGTCGGCGGGCACGTTCACCGCGCCTGCCAGGTGCCCGGCCGCGAACTCCTGCGGGTCGCGGGCGTCCACCACCACCGCGCCGCCGTCGCGGAGGGCGGTGAACTCGCCGAGCGCGAGCGGCCGGGCCGCGATGGTCGCGTCGTAAAGGGTGCGGTCCTTGCGGTTGAGGTCGGCATCGTAGGCGAAGTAGCCGGGCGCCGCCGACTGGCCGGCGGTGACCAGGGCCACGAACTCCTCGCGGCTCATCGGCGCGCAGGCGTAGTTGGTGGCGCGCTGCTCGCCGATCGTGGAGGACTTCTCCGTGGACAGGTTCTTGCCGCAGGCGGAGCCCGCGCCGTGGGCGGGGAAGACGCGGACCTCGTCGGGCAGGCCCATCAGCTTGTTCTGCACGCTGTCGTGCAGCATCGCGCCCAGCTCTCCGGCGGTGACGCCGACCGAAGCGAGCAGGTCGGGGCGGCCGACGTCGCCGATGAAGAGGGCGTCGCCGGTCAGGACGCCGTACGGGACGGCGTCGTCGGCGTGCTCGTACACCAGGACGCTGATCGACTCCGGGGTGTGACCGGGGGTCTCCATGACCTCCAGCACCACGTCGCCCAGGGGGATCCGCTCGCCCTCGGCGAGGTGCCGGATCGGGTACTCGGTCTCGGCGCGTGCGCCGTAGCCGATCCACGCGCCCGTCTCGTCCGCCATCTCCAGGTGCCCGGCAACGAAGTCGGCGTGGAAGTGGGTGTTGATCACGCCGACGACGGTGAAGCCGTGCGCCCGGGCGTCGGCGAGGTACTCGGAGACGTCCCGGCGCGGGTCGACGACGACCGCCTGCCCGGACTGCTCGTCGGCGATCATGTACGACGCCTGGGACAGGCAGTCGAGGTAGTACTGGGCGAAGAACACGGCGAACCTTTCGACGGAGAAATCGAGTACGGAGCGGAGCCCCGTGGAAGTGCGGTGAGGGCGGGCAGCCGGCCGATCAGGCGGCCCGGGCGTCCGTGCCGCATACGACCGGGCGGCCTGTGCGCGCCCAGCCGGAGGTGCCGCCCACGACCGAGACCGCGTGGAAACCGGCGGACTCCAGCTGCTCGGCGGCCCAGGCGCTGCGGTTGCCGCTCGCGCAGACGACGTAGACGGGCCGGTCCGCGGGCAGCGCGGCAAGGTGGGCGCCCAGCTCGGAGAGCGGTGCGGGGCGAACCCCCGGCACATGACCCGCCGCGTACTCGTCCGGCTCCCGCACGTCGATGGCGAAGGCACCTTCTGCCAGCTCGGAGGCGAAGACGTCCAGATCCACTTCACGCATGGAAGATCACCCTTTCGGATACCCCCCGGGGTATTTACGCGATCGACTGTAGGCAGGGTCGGGAGTGGAAGTCAAATACCCCCCTGGGTATTTGATGGCGCCTGCCGGGCGGATGGTCAGGTCTAGCCCAAAAATACCCCTAGGGGTATAGTGGTCTGCTGTTACTTAATAGGACGGTGCTTCGGTATGGCGGAACGGACCTTGGTGGCCGAGCCCCCGCCCCCAGCGGTGCAGCTCGGGCCGCGAAAGAACCCCGGGCAGTTCACCCGGCTCGTCGTCATCACGATGGCGGTCGGCGCCCGCGTCGGGCTGGAACGGACCGCGGTTCCGCTCCTGGGTACCGGGATCCTCGGGCTCAGGGGCGATCCGGCTCCTTCTCGTTCATCGCGGCCTTCGGTCCGACCAAGGCCCTGACCAGCCTGGCGGCCGGAGCGCTCACGGCCCGCCTGAGGCGCAGGCGGCTCCCGCTCGTGGGCTGGCCGATCGGCATCCCCGTGCCGTTCATCCTCGCCTGGGCGCCGGGCCGGTGGTGGATCGTCGCCGCGAACGTGAAGATCGGCCTGGTCGGACCGGCCCGCCGGGGCCCGACCGTCTGCCTCAACGAGGCCGCGGGTCATGTCGCTGTCGGCGCGACGGCCCTGGTCACCGACTACCTGCCACCCGGTACGGCCTGCGGTCGGCCCCCGAACGGATCGGCGTAGTCTTCGCCGCCGCGGCCGGGGCGGCGTCCGGGTCCTACGCGTGTCCGCCGCTGCCGGCCGGCGCGATGCCCTGGAGGGCCGCGACGGCGAGCCGCACGGCCCGGGTGGTCACGGCACCGAAGTCGCCGCCCGCTTCCAGCGCCGTCGTAGCGGCGTTCACGAACCCCTGAAGCAGGCGCGCCGACATCGCCGGGGCGTCGTCACCGAGGTCGCGCAGGGCGTCGACGAGCGGGGACAGCAGGGCGCGATGCGCCTCGTCGGCTCCGGTGCGCAGGGCGGCGGCGTCCTGATCGTCGGCTGTAGCGCGGGCGATGCGGTGCTCACCGTCGCGGACCATCTCGAGCTGGACGGTGACGAACGCGGCGACACGGGCCTCGGGGGATTCGCCGGCGGCGGCCAGGGCGGCGTGGATGCGCCGGGTCCAGCGCGGCGTCGCCTCACGGACCACCTCGGTCAGCAGATGGCGTCGGTCGGGAAAGTACTTGTAGACGCTGTTGCGGGCCAGCCCGGTGCGGCGGGCGACCTCCGCGAACGTCACCCGGGAGGCGTCACCCTCGGTCAGGATTTCCCGGGCCGCTTCGAGCAGGGCGGCACGCTGCTGAGAGCGGTGGTCGGCGACCGTGGCAGCGTGGATCTTGGGCACGGGCCCAGTTTAGGGGCCCGAGCGGATCGGGATCCCGTCGAGAACCGGCCGCAGGCGCGAGCGCCCATCGAGACGGACGCGCGGAGCGCCACCAGGCCCTTCTGTGAGGTGCGGCATCACCCCCACTTGGAGACGCCGTGTCGCCATCTTCTATCGTGGGGACGCACCGTCTCTATCTTTGGAGGGAACACTGTGTTTCTCGCCCTGCTGGAACTGAAAGCGGCCCGAGGCCGCTTCCTGTTGATGGGCAGCGTCGTCGTCCTCGTCGCCGCCCTTGTCGGCATCGTCTCCGGGTTCACCACCGGCCTCGGAGACGACACCGTCTCCGCCCTGCGAAGACTCCCCGCCACGCACATCGCCTTCGCCGTCGGCTCCGACTCGGACCAGTTCGCCCGTGGCCTGATCGACGACCGCACCACCACCGGCTGGACCAGGGAGAAGGACGTCGAGGCCACCCCCCTCGGCATCTCGATCACCCACGGCACCACCGGCCGGGGCACCGAAGTCGACCTCGCCGCCTTCGGCGTCGAGCCCGGTGCCTTCGCCGACCCCGGAACCGACGACGGAAAGCCACTCGCTCGGTCCCGCCCCCACGGCATCGTCGTCTCGCGCCAGCTCGTCAGCGAAGGCGTCCGGATCGGCGACACCCTGCTCATCGACCGCCTCGGGATCCGGCTGGACGTCGTCGGCACCACCGGCCGCTCCTCGTACGGTCACGTCCCCGTCGCGTACGTCACGACCGACACCTGGCGCCAGATCCGCTTCACTGCGCCCGGAGCGAAGGCAGCCCCTGCGGACCTGCCGGTCCAGTACAGCGCCGTGGCACTCAAGCTCCCGGCGGACGCGGACACGAAGGCCCTGGCAGAAGCGGACCGACGCCACGACACCACGACGGTCCCCTTGGAGACGGCGTTCGAGGCGGCCCCCGGCTACGACGGCGAACGCCTGACCATGACGTCGATCCAGACCTTCCTGTTCCTCATCGCCCCACTGGTCGTCGGCGCCTTCTTCGCGGTGTGGACCGTCCAGCGCACCCCGGAACTCGCTCTCCTGCGTGCCATGGGCGCCTCCCGGCGCAGACTCCTCGGCCACACCCTCGCCCAGGCGGCCGTGGTCGTCGCCACCGGCACCGCCGTCGGCGCGGCCCTCGCCTCCGGCGTCGGTCTGCTCGTCGGCGAGCAAGTTCCCTTCAGCCTTCCCGCGAGCACCCTCACGACCACGATGGCCGCAGTGGCCCTGGTCGGCCTCGCGGGCTCCGCCCTCACTCTGCGACGTGTCACCACCGTCGACCCGATGACCATGCTGGGAGCCGGCCGATGAGCCTCCACCTGAACGACATCACCGTCAGCCTGGGGCAGGGAGACTCCCGCACCACCCCCCTGAACGGATTCCACGCGAGGTTCCGTCCAGGCGTCATGACCGCACTCGTCGGCCCCTCCGGCTCCGGCAAGTCCACCCTGCTCGCCGTCGCCGGCGCGCTGTTGCGGCCCGACGAGGGTCAGGTCCTCCTGAACGGCACCGACCTGGCCGCCCTCAGCGACCGCGAACGCGCCCGAGCGCGGCGCGGACGCATCGGGTACATGTTCCAGAGCGGCAACCTGCTCACCGGACTCGCCGCCGAGGAACAGCTCCTCGCCGCAGCCTCCCTCGCCGGCCACAAGCCCCGGGTGGTACGGGCCCGGGCACGGGAACTGCTCGTCGAAGTCGGACTCGAACACCGGCTGGCCCACCGTCCCGACCAGCTCTCCGGCGGTGAACGCCAGCGCATCGCCCTGGCCCGCGCGCTCCTCATGCGGCCGGAACTCCTGCTCATCGACGAACCGACGGCCGCCGTCGACCGCACCCGCGCGCACGACCTCACCACTCTGATCGCCCGCACCACCCACCGGTATGAATGCGTCACCGTCGTCGCCACCCACGACCCCGTGGTCACCGGAATCGCGGACACCACGCTCGACATGCTGAACCACCCGGCACCCACCACCGTCTGACCCCGCTCCCGCGACGGAGCGGCAACCAGCCCACCGGGCACCGAGAACCCCTTCCGCCGATGGGCCGGCCGACGCCGAGCACGTGGGACGGCACCGCTGTGATCGCGGCACGGATGCGTACCGAGGACGAGGCGGCAGGCAGCGCTGAGCTCCCCACATCCAAGAGATCTCCGCCGCCCGATACCCCAGAAGAAGACACGGCCCCTTTGCCGGGGATCCACCCGTCGAAAGGGCCGCTCGTTCGTGACCGAGTTCTGTCACTGCGGTGACCAGCAGTCAGCGGACAGGACGTCAGACGGCGATCACGAAGACCCACAGGTGCGGATCGGGGGCCGGCAGGATCACGTAGTGAACGATGGCGGCGCGGGTGGTGATGACGCGTACGGATTCGTCCATCTCGTACTTGTCGGCCTGTGGCCAGGACCACGGGTCGTCACAGGCGCGGACGATGGCCTCCTGCAGTTCCTCGCGCTCGGCTACGTGCAGGGAACGGATGGTCTGGCCGACGGTCGACGCGAACCGCGCGGGGATCGCGGTCGCGGACCGAAGACCTCCGCCATGGACATCGCGCCGCCCTCGGACCGACCACTGTCCACGTACTGCCGGTAGGCCCCGCGCGCCAGCTCCAGCGCGCGCCCTTCACGGTCAGGCGCCCCCGGTGTTTCTGCGGCGCGGAGCACTCGCTCCACGTACTCCTGCAACGGCAGCCCGTACCGGCGAGCGGACGCGGCCACCTGGTCCGCCAGGCGGTCCTCGATGGACAACGTCAACTCGGCCATGTGTCGAGGGTAGCGACTCGACAGCCGTCACGTCCGAGAGGTAGCCCGATCTCGGACCCTTCGCGATCTGGTTCGATGGCCGTGCAAGGTTGACGGCCTGGGGTGGAGCGGAGGTGGGCGGGATGAACGAGCGCGCCGTGGTCTTGAACGGCGCGGCTCAAGGCATCCCTCCGCTTGCTCGGTGTGGCCGACGAGCGGGGCCCGGATCGCGGGCCGGCTTCGCAGGGTGGAGCCGCGGGCGACCGCTCGCGCCTATGCGCTCGGACTACTGTCCCGAACCGAGCGGAAGAACTGCCGGCAGCCGGGCGAGCAGGCCGGCCACGATCGCCCCGGACCGATGCAGCGGCTGCTGCGGCCCGCCCGCTGGGACGCCGATGAAGTGCGCGACGACGTCCGCGCTGACGCCTTCGAGCGCCTCGGCACCGATGACGGCGTACTGACCGTCGACGAGACGGGGTTCCTGAAGAAGGGCCGGAGCTCGGCGGGCGTGCAGCGGCAGTGCACCGGCACGGCAGGCCGGATCGAGAACAGTCAGGTCGGCGTGTTTCTCGCCTACGCCTCCAGCCGAGGCGGGGCGCTGATCGACCGGCGGCTCTATCTGCCCGAGCAGACCTGGTGCCAGGGCACCGAGCGCCGCACCCGCGCCGGGATCCCCGGCCATCTGGCGTTCGCCACCAAGCCCGCCCCGGCCGGCAGACGATCGCGGCAGCCCTGGGGGCCGGGACCAGCACGTCCTGGATGACCGGAGTCGAGGCACGCGGTCAGGACCCGGGGCTGCGTGCCCTGTTGGAAGCACATGGGCTGGGCTACGTCCTGGCGGTCGCCTGCAGCACCCGGGTGCGGATCAACCAGGGCCGGTCCACTGCCCGGGCGGACACCGTCGCGACTGCCTACCTCCACCGCTTGGCACCGTCAGAGCGCCGGAGCCTGCGCGAAGGGGCCCGCTACTGCGACTGGGCCTGGATCGATACCGGCACCAGTGGTGATCGGCACCTCCTGCTCCGCCGGAACCTCGACAACGGCGAGCTCGCCTTCCACCCGTGCTGGTCCCCGCATCAGGTGCCCCTGTCCGAGCCGGTGCGAGTGGCCGGGACCGGATGGTGCATCGAGGAGTGCGTCCAGGCTGCGAAGGGCCAGTTCGGCCTGGACCACTACCAGGTCCACCACTGGACCGCCCCGCCCGCAGGCGTGCGTCAGCGGGACGGCCCGGTGGGTTCGGTGAGGGCGTCGATCTGGTCGGCGAGGCCGGGGTGCGTGGCCAGGTAGGGACGGGTGTCACGGAGGGGTGCGAGGAGCGACACGGCGTCGTCGTCCGCGAGGGCGGAGCGGAGCCTGCCCAGGGGGCGGCGGGCTTCTGCCGGGAGGTCGGTGAGCGCGGTGACCTGGCCGGCGAGGCTACGCAGGTCGGCGGCGTGCTCGCGGGCCCAGGCAGTGGTGGAGCGCTGTGCTGCGCGGCGTTCACGGGTGGCTTGGACGCGCTGCTCACCGGTGGTTCCGGCGGGGCCGGGACGGCCGCGCAGATAGCGGCGCTCGGCGGCCTGGCGGCTGGCTACGCCGAGGGGGTGGGCGAGGTCGGCCCAGCTGGCGCCGGCGTCGCGGGCGGCTTCGATCAAGCCGGTCTCCCATCCGGCGAGCTGTTCGCGCACCTGCCGCAGCAGGAGCAGGGAGGCCAGGGCCCGTTCCGCCCCCGGCCCGCCGCCGGGCGCCTCGGACGGCCTTCGGCTGGCGGCGTGCAGTGCGTCGTCTATGGCGTTGAGGGCCGTCGCGGCAGCGAGGAACGAAGCCGGGTTTGCGCGGTCAGCGGGCTGTTCGGGTGCTGTCACGGGCACCTCCTTCGACGTGTCATCGCATCGACGACATCGTGTTTGTCATCCATTGGATGACATGTTACAACGGTGTCAGTGAAGCGCATTGGCAGCAACTGCCTGAAACCGCTGGAGGTGTATCCACGATGTTGATGCGCACTGACCCCTTCCGCGAGCTGGACCGCATGGCGCAGCAGCTGATGGGCCCGGGCACCTGGTCGAAGCCGTCCGTGATGCCGATGGACGCCTACCGCGAGGGCGACGAGTACGTGGTCGCCTTCGACCTGCCCGGCGTCACCGCCGACGCGATCGACATCGACGTCGAGCGCAACATGCTCACGGTCAAGGCCGAGCGTCGACCGATGGCGAAGGCCGAGGACATGCAGATGGAGCTGTCCGAGCGGCCTCTGGGGGTCTTCTCCCGCCAGATCGTGCTCGCCGACACCCTGGACACCGAGCGCATCAAGGCCGACTACGACGCGGGCGTGCTCACCCTGCGCATCCCGATCGCCGAGCGAGCCAAGCCCCGCAAGATCTCCATCGGCGCCGGGTCCGGTCGCAAGGAGATCTCCGGCTGAAACCAGCCGGACAGGTGCGGAGGACGGGCGCCTGATCTCCCCCTCCCCTCGCCCTCCGCACCCTGTGGGCAGTCCGAGGAAGAAGAGGGGTGGCAGCCGATGACCCTACGAAGCGAAGCGTTCCTCGACCACGTCAAGGAACGCGGCGAGTACGGCACGACGGAGGAAGCCGAGCGCGCGGCACGCGTGGTTCTCGCCCTTCTCGGCGCGCACCTGGTCGGCGAAGTCCGCGCCCGGCTCGCGGCACGCCTACCGGATGACTTCGCCCTGATCCTGCTCAACCCGCTGACCAGCGCCGAACCGCTGTCGCCGGAGCGATTCGTACGGGCGACGGCGGCCTGGATCGAAGGCGCCACGGAGCAGACCGCGACCTGGGACGTCAGTGCCGTGCTGTCCACGGCCGCCGACGCGGCCGGCGAGGATCTGCTGGGTCAGATCCTGCTCCAGCTCCCCGCCGGCTACGACCTGCTCTTCGGCCGCCCCCGGCCCACCTGACCAGCGGCGCCGTACATGAGCACCGCCCCATCTCGACTTCATGAAAGGCATGACCGCAGTGATCACCGACGTGCGGGTACCGCTTGAGCAGCAACAGTTGCCGTACGGGACGGCGTACGAGCAGATGCTGGAGAAGGTCCGCTACGAAGGCGCCTACCCCACCCGTGAGAGAGCAGAGGAATCCGTCCGCCTGGTCTTGGCGGGGCTGGGACGTCAGCTGACCGGTGACGAGCGCGTCGACCTGGCCGCCTGCCTGCCGCAGGAGGCCGCCCGTGCCCTCACCCAGCAGATCCCCGACCCCCAGCCGCTGACCGGTTGGGCGTTCGTCAAGGACCTTGCAGCCCGCTCCGGCGCCTCCCTGGCCGCCGCCCGATGGGACACCGGGTCCGTCTTCGCGGCCGTCTCCGCCCATGCAGGTTCCGACCTGATCACCCGCATCCTCCACCAGCTCCCCACCGGCTGGGCCCTGCTGTTCGGCCGCGCCGAACTCGCCCCGGCCGCGTAAGGATCGGCCGACGACAGCAGCGGACGCTTCGGCCGGAGCTACGATCCGGGGTGTGTCACGAGGCGAGGCTCCTGGTCGTTGCGGTGGTGTTCTCTACGCACCACCGCAACGACCGAGGAGCCTCGCTTGGCCCCGTATCGTGCCACGGTTGATGTCCCGCATGAGCTGGTCGAGCATGTTTCCTGCCTCATCTGCGCACGAAGGTGTGAACGCCGCTCGCGGCGGCGGAGGCTGGGCTGCTTCCGCCAGGCCCCTCTAGTACCGCAACGGTGTTTTTCCTGATGGTGGGGCAGGCTCGGGTGGTGTGTGGCCGCGTCGTCGGTAGTGGCTGATCCGGGCTTGGTCCTGTCGTCGGCGACGCCAGTGGGACCAGTGCAGGATGTGGTCGAGCGAGGCTGCTCGCCGGTGGGTGAGGCGGTGGATCAGGCGTCTGAGTTCGGGAAGACTCAGCGGGACGAGGCCGGAGGATCCGTAGCGTGGGCGGTGCCGACCGTAATGCCGAAGGCGGCGGCGATCTGCGCGAACGTGTCGTGCCGGCGGAGGTAGCCGGACGGGCACGCCCGTCGCCTGGCACCGACGGGCGAGGGCCGTCGCCCGCTGGTAGCCGATGACCGGGTTGAGCGCCGTGGCAAGACCTGAGCTGCAACTGGCCGCTCGCGACGGACTGGTCCCGGAGGGAGAGCTCGCGTCTCTGCTCGACCCGTGGCGTCTCGTTCGGCCGAGTTGAGTTCGGCGAAGAACGGGCGATCGAGCCGCGGGCGCGATCCGATCGCCCGTCATGTGGATCGGATCAGCTCTTTGTCACGGAGCAGCTGTAGGAAGTGGTGCCGGATCCGCTGTAGGCCTCCATGTCGAGGAAGTAGGTGGCCGACCCGGAGGCGGTCCTCGTGAAGGACAGGGACTCGTCGGCACCTGCCCCGTCGTTCACGGAGCGTGTCAGCGTGCTTCCGTTCGCGTCGAGCCAGTACAGGTCGGCGTCGTAGGCGGAAGGGATGGCGCAGCTGAGCGAGGCCGTCTGGCCCGAGGAGAGCGTCATCTTGAAGTAGTCGCGGTCGTTGCTCGACTGCATGGTGCCGGTCAGGGTGCCGGGGGAGGCGAGAGCGGTTGCGTCGTCGGCGGTGTCGCGGGTGTCGTTCGGCTCGCTTTCGGCGAGTGGGGCCCCGCCGCCCTGGCTGCCGCAATCGGTCACCGGCGTGCCGTTGTAGAGGCTCGCGTCGGCAACGCCGTTGGTGACGCTGCGGAGGTAGTAGCCGCACGTGGGCCGGTTCTTGAAGTCGAAGGTGGTGCCGGGGGTCAGGCGCCAGATCTTGAAGCCCGAGTAGGTGAGTGGCTTTCGGTCGACGGCCTGCTCGGGCTGGTGATCGGCGAGGACGACGTAGGCGTCCTTGCCGTACTGGGTGGCCATGCCGTTGCGGTCGAGGAAGAGGGAGCCGCCGCCCTCCTCGACGCCCACACCCCAGGCGGCGCCCCCCGGTGCGAGGCCGTCCTTCACCGCGCGGGCGAGGAACGCCATGGTGCGGCCCATGCGGTCGCGTGTGACGAAGTGGGAGTCGTTGACGACGGCTCCGTAATTCGCCCACTCGAACATGCCGGTGGTGAAGCTGACGTACCGGTCGTAGGGGTTGGCGAGTGCCTCGGCACTGGTGACGCTGCCGTTGCAGGCGTCGTAGACGATCGGGCTGTTGATGTGGTGGCCGGCACTGCCGCCGCCCGAGCCCCCGCCCTTGGCGACGACCGATTCGACGGACGCTTCCAGGGCGGTTCCCTTCCACGCGGCGTAGCGGCACTGGTCGCCGCCGGCGAAGTAGACGAACTCGGCGTTACGGACGTCGGTGTTGACCTGGGAGTTGTTGCCGTCGCTTGCCGCTGTGAGCGTCCATGTCGTACAGGAGTTGACTCCTGAGAGTCCCACGATCGTGTCGCACTCGGGGGTCTTGCTTCCCGAGGTCGGCGCCGAGCCCGCCAGGACGACGACGTCGAGCGTCCCCGTGCTGCCGCGGATGTCGTCGATGGCTCGCGTCATTGATGCGGCGACGATGCCGCCGGCACCGTTCATGGTGAATGCCGGGCCGTTCCACGAGCTTCTGCCGACGTCGGACGCGCTGCCGAGCCGGACCCTGTCGGCCGCCGCGTGGGCCGCCGGTTGATGAGCAATCAGAACCGAGGCTGTCGCGGTGAGTACGACGGCAGCCGAGGTGAACCGGAGTGAACGTGACATCTGCGCTCCAGGAAGAGGGATGGGTCAATTCCGCAGCAGCCCGCTGACGGGATGGTGGTTGGTAGCGGAACATACAAGTTACGGATCTCTCTGGGAAGATGTAAGGCTTGTTGTCACTTGCGATCGGCCTCTTGCCTCCAAATTGTCTAGATATAACAGCCCAAATGGAACCTATTGACGTTGCATAAGGCGAGTTACATGAACGTAACAGGACGTACGTGTGATCAATATCTGCGATCGAATGTAACTTCACGGTCGTTCCCGACGACCGGATTCCGTCGACGGAGAATCACCGAGAAGTTCCAATGCGGGAACGAGCCCCGGTCTGAGGAGTTCGAGAGGTCATGGCCTGGTGGGCTGCCTCGATTCCCGCCTTGCTGGCCAAGCCGGTTGATGTCCTGCGCGTTCGCTGCGCGAACGATGACTCGGCCTGCGCGGGGCGTTCGTCGCGGACCGACTGGTGGAGCGCGCCGACCGCGGCAGGGGCGCCCCGCCGTACCTGCCGCCGCCCCGGGAGGGGGCGTCTGCTGTCGATCTGCCCGGCGATGCTCAGTCGTCCGGACCGGGACCTCTGTCGGTCATGTCGTCCCTTCTGGGGTCAGGGTGGCGAGGCCGGCCGCCCCACCCTGACGTGCGTGCTTCCGTCGCCGACGCTGGACGGTGCATTCACGTCGGTCCCGGTGGCGTTCGTGTGTCCGGAGGCCTCCCGGGCGAGCCTGCTGGGCCACCAGGCTGCGGGTCGATGTCCCTGACGAGAACCGGGCGCCAGCGGCGAGCGCGTCGATGCGGACCGAGCCGTCCATGGCCAGCGCCTTCCCGCCAGGAGCGTGATGACGACCAGTGTGTCCGCCACTCCCTGCGTCTGCGCCGCGGCTTTCAGTGGGGCTGCTCGGGCTGGTGATCGACGAGAGGGCGCAGGTGTTCCTCGCCGTGGTGGGTGGCCATGCCGTTGCGGTCGTTCGCGGCCATGGGGGAAGTCCCGCGCTCGCGGCCGGCGCATCGAGGCGGTGTGCCGCCGGAGCCGTTCATGGTGAACGCCGGGTTGCCCAGCCCGATCCTCCGCGGCGCCCCGTTGGCGGAATTGACGGTAGGTAGCGGGACATACAAGGAGTGACAGTTCGTGGGGAGATGTAAGGCCCCGTCGAGAGGCGTCGACCGCTTCGGTGGCAAAATATTGCACTTTAATCGCCCAAATCGACTCGGCTGAGACCGGATGAGTCTTGTTGCATGAACGTAATGGGACTTACATCTAGTCAATGGACACGTCTCTATGTAACTTCTCTGCTGTGCCTGACGGCCGGATTCCGTCGGCAGAAGACCACCGAGAGGTTCCACGCGATGAACGCTCGTATCGCACGTCCCGCGGCCGCCGCCGCCGCGACGATCATGCTCGCCTCCCTGTCCGCCTGCGGAGGCGATGACGCCGCCGCCCCGTCCGGCAAGGCCGTCATCGCGGGCGTGGAGGTCGTGAAGGACCAGAAGTTGCACGACCTGCTTCCCGAGAAGATCAAGAAGGACGGTGAGGTGCGGGTCGCGACGGACGTCCCGTACCCGCCCTTCGAGATGTACGTGAAGGAGGGGGAGAGCGCGCTGACCGGGCTGGACTACGACCTCGGCCAGGCGCTCGGCGCGAAGCTGGGCGTGACCTTCGCCTTCACCCCGCAGAAGTTCGACGGGATCGTCCCGGCCATCCAGGCGGGCAAGTTCGACCTGGCGATGTCGGCCATCACCGACAACAAGGACCGGCAGAAGGTCGTCGACTTCGTCGACTACTCCCAGTCCGGTTCCGGCATCCTCGTCGGCGACGGCAACCCCTCCAAGATCGAGACGCTGGACGACCTGTGCGGCCGGAAGGTCGGCGTCCAGGCCGCCACCAACCAGCTCGACCTGCTGAAGTCCCACCAGGAGTCCTGCGGGAAGGCGGGCAAGGGGAACATCGACATCCAGACCTTCCCCAAGGACTCCGACGCCCAGCTGGCCCTGCGCTCCGGCAAGGTCGTGGCTCAGGTCCTGACCAAGCCCGCTGCCGGCTGGGTCGCCAAGACCGCCGACGCCGGCAAGGCCTTCGACCTGGTCGAAGACCCGGCCGCGCCCGGCGGCTACAACGCTTCGCCCAACGGCATCGCGATCAGCAAGCAGCTGCCCGAACTGACGGACGCCGTGCAGAAGGCCCTCCAGGCCCTGATCGACGACGGCACTCTCGTCAAGATCTACAACAAGTACGGCGTCCCGTCGATCGCGGTGAAGGAAGCCACCAAGAACGCGTCGGTGGACTGAGCATGATCGACATCAAGTCTCCCGCCGACCGCACGGCCACCGGCGCGACGAGCACGCGCGATCCGGAGATCGTGCCCGTCCGTGACTACGGGCGCTGGATCGCCGCGGTCGCCTCCTTGTTCGCCCTGGTCGGACTGGTCGGATCGCTGGCGAAGAACGACAACCTGCACTGGGACGTCGTCGGCGACTACCTCTTCGCCGACCTCGTCTTCGACGGCCTGGCCACCACGCTCTGGCTGACCGCCGCCGCCATGTTCCTCGGCCTGGGGCTGGGGACGCTGATCGCCGTCATGCGACTCTCGTCCAGTCCCGTGCTGTACGGGCTCGCCACTGCGTTCGTCTGGGTCTTCCGCGGCACCCCGCTTCTCGTCCAGATCATCTTCTGGGGCTACGCAGCAGCGCTCTACAAGTACGTGAAGATCGGCGTCCCTTTCACCGACATCACGTTCTTCCAGGCCGAGACCAACGCCCTGCTGACACCGGCCGTCGCCGCCCTGCTCGCGCTCGGGCTGAACGAAGCCGCCTACGCCTCCGAGATCGTCCGTGCCGGCATCCAGTCCGTCGACCCCGGTCAGGCCGAGGCCGCTCACTCGCTGGGCATGCGTCCCGCACTGACCATGCGCCGGATCGTGTTGCCTCAGGCCATGCGTGTGATCATCCCGCCGATGGGCAACGAGACCATCAACATGCTCAAGATGACCGCACTGGTCTCGGTCATCTCGGCTCACGACCTGATGTCGAACATCCAGGACGTGTACGCACAGAACTACCAGGTCATTCCCATGCTGGTCGTTGCCAGCATCTGGTATCTGGCCCTCGTGACCCTTCTCAGCGTGCCCCAGGCATGGCTGGAACGACGGTACGGGCGCGGCACCAACCGTGCCGGACACGTCTCGCCGTTCCGGCGTCTCCTCGGCGGGACCTCGGAGAGGCTCGGCAGGAACAGCAAGGAGCAGAACCGATGAGCATCCCCATGGTGCGCGCCGAAGGCGTACGCAAGCACTTCGGGAGACTTGAGGTCCTCAAGGGCATCGACCTCACCGTGGAACGCGGCCAGGTCTGCTGTCTCCTGGGCCCTTCCGGATCCGGCAAGTCCACCTTCCTGCGCTGCATCAACCACCTGGAGAAGGTGGACGGAGGCCGGCTCACCGTCGACGGCGAGCTCGTCGGCCACCGTCAGCAGGGCGACAAGCTCCACGAGCTGCGCGAACGAGAGGTCGCGGACCGCCGACGCGACATCGGCATGGTCTTCCAGCGCTTCAACCTCTTTCCGCACATGACCGCGGTCGAGAACATCATGGAAGCTCCCGTGAAGGTCGGCTCGGTCTCCAAGGGCGACGCCCGTGAGCAAGCACAAGAACTGCTCGAACGGGTCGGACTCGGCGACCGTGCCCTTCATTACCCCGCCCAGCTCTCCGGCGGCCAGCAGCAGCGGGTCGCGATCGCCCGCGCGCTGGCCATGAAGCCCAAGCTGATGCTGTTCGACGAGCCGACCTCCGCCCTCGACCCCGAGCTCGTCGGCGACGTCCTCGACGTCATGCGACAGCTGGCGGCCGACGGCATGACCATGGTCGTCGTCACCCACGAGATCGGCTTCGCCCGTGAGGTCGGGGACACCGCCGTCTTCATGGACGAGGGTGTCGTGGTGGAAGCGGGGGACCCTCGAAAGGTTCTCGTCGACCCGGATCAGGAACGTACCCGCGCCTTCCTGTCCAAGGTCCTGTGAGCGCCCCCACCCGCCGGCCGGCCGGCCTCGACGACTTCCTCGTCCTGGCCCGGGCCCGCCGCCATGACTACCTGCGCGATCTGGAGCAGCTCGTCTCCATCGACTCCGGTTCCTACAGCGCCGAGGGCGTCGACAAGGTCGCCGACTGGGTCGAGCGTCGCCTTGAGCAGACGGGGTTCGACATCGAACGCGTCAGCTTCCCGGTGGCCGCCGACGGGTTCCGGACCGGAGACGCGCTCATCGGACGCAGACGGGGTGGCCTCCCCGAGACGGCGGGAGGCCGCAGGATCCTCCTCACCGGCCACATGGACACCGTCTTCGAGGACGGCACCGCCGCCGCCCGCCCCTTCCGCATCGACGGCTCCACGGCGTACGGCCCAGGAGTGAGCGATGACAAGGGCGGTCTGCTCGCGGGTCTCACCGCTCTGGAGATCCTCGCGGAGTGCGGCGTGGACGCCTACGCCGAGTTGGTCTTCCTCGCCACTCCCGACGAGGAGATCGGCTCCCCGGCAAGCCGCACCTTGATCGAGAGCACGGCCAGAGGCGTGCACTACGGGCTCGGTCTCGAATGCGCCCGTGAGAACGGCGACCTGGTCATCGCCCGCAAGGGCGTCGCGGACTTCCGCCTCACGGTCACCGGCCGGGCGGCGCACGCCGGGATCGAACCGGAACGCGGGGCCAACGCCGCTCTCGCCGCGGCTCACTTGACCGTCGCCCTCCAGGCTCTCAACGGCCACTGGGACGACGTCACTGTCAACGTGGGCGTCGTCCGGGCCGGCACCCGCGCCAACATCGTCTGTCCCGATGCCGAGCTCCGCATCGAGGTCCGCGCCGCCACGACGGCCGATATCCAGCGGGTCACCAGGGCCATCCGGGAAGCCGCCGACAGCCCGGCCGTCCCCGGCGTCACCGTCGAGGTCGAGCAGCTCGACCTCTGCCCTCCCATGGAAGACACCCCCGCCTCCCGACGCATGTTCGACCACGCGTGTCGGGCTGCCCGTGCGGCCGGCATCGATCTCGGTGCCGCCGCGACGGGAGGAGTGGGAGACGCCAACCTCATCGCCGGGACGGGAGTTCCGGTCCTGGACGGCTTGGGACCCGTCGGCGGCGCGGATCACACGCCGCAGGAGTGGCTCGACACCACCAGCGTTCCCCAGCGCGTCGCCATGCTCGCCGACCTGATCGTCTCCCTCGGCGACACCGGCACCATCTGAGCGGCAGGGAGCTGTGGGCGGCGGGAGGGTCCGCCTACCCCCGCCCACAGGCCCGACACGCCTGCCGCATCGACTCGGGCTCGCGCCGCACGCTCGCCCCACGAGTTCATCGCCCCCTTCTCCCGCCCTCGGAGGCATCATGCGTGCACCTTCACCTCCATCACGCCGCGCCGTTCTCGCCTGCGGCCTTGCCGTCGCCCTCCTCACCGCCGCCTCACCCGCGAGCGCCGACTCCCGGCCGGCCCTGAACCATGCCGGTTCCCTCGTGCTGGTCGGCGGAGCACTCAAAGAGGACAACACCCAGGTCTACGGCGAGATCATCAAGCGGGCGGGCGGGCCGCGGGCCCGCATCGGCATCCTCACCGCCGCTTCCGTGCCCGAAAGCCAGGATCCCCACGCCGGCGATCCCGACCGGTGCAGCAACTCCGCCTGCAACGGCGCCTACTACGCCGACCTCTTCAAGCGCCACGGCGCCGCGGACGCCCAGTGGATCCCCCTCGACATCGACCACGTGGCCGATGCCGACTCGGAAGCCGTCGTCGCGCAGGTCAACTCGATGAGCGGCTTCTTCTTCGGAGGAGGCGACCAGTACCGCTATATCACCACGCTCCTGCGCGGAGCCGAGCACAAGGACTCCAAAGTACTCGCCGCCATCCGGGCCAAGCTCTCCCACGGGGCCGTGGTCTCCGGTTCCTCCGCGGGTGCCCAGATCGCCTCCGGCCCCGACATGGTCAGTGGCGGCGAGTCCTACGAGTCGCTCCGGGACGGCAGCGCACCCGGCTACTTCGAGGACCCGACCCGCCTCGGATACATCCCCCAAGGCGGGTTCGGCTTCCTCCGCTCGGGACTCGTCGACACGCACACCGGCGCCTACGGACGCGAAGGCCGGGCTCTGCGCCTCGCCTCCGACACCGGTCACGACCGCGTCTACGCCCTTGAGGAGAACACCGCCCTGGTCGTCGACCGGCCTGGGAGCAGCCGTGAGCACATCACGGTCCTCGGCCCGAACGGCGTCTCGGTCCTCGATCTGCGTGA
Organism: Streptomyces sp. NPDC007863; assembly: GCF_040633895.1. Lineage (NCBI taxonomy): Bacteria > Bacillati > Actinomycetota > Actinomycetes > Kitasatosporales > Streptomycetaceae > Streptomyces > Streptomyces sp. NPDC007863. The sequence goes on along the minus strand of NZ_JBEYEI010000022.1, from coordinate 31,285 downwards.
TGCCCGCGCACACGATTCCGCGAACGGCTGGGCCCTGCGCCGGGCCCGGTACAGCTACCTCACCGACGGAGACCAGTACGACGCCCGTACCTGGACACCGCGCGTCCACCCGGACAAGCAGCTCCTGAACCCCGCTGCCACGGCCCCCGTGCCGGCCAACACGGACGTCTTCTACTCGGCCGCGAATCCGAACGGCGCCCCCTACTCCTTCCGCACCACCGCCCGGGCACTCGCGTCGACCCAGGCACAGAACAGCGCCACAGCAACGACATTCGAGACGGGACCACGCTTCACCGTGGCCTTCGCCAAGGCACGCGGGTTCGCAGCGTTCACCAGCGACGGCACGACCGCCCGGACTCTCCTCGCGCTGCGCATCGACATCGTGCCGCAGTGATCGGCCGAGTGGTGGGTACGGCCTCACGGGACCGGCCGTGCCCACCACTGCCTACGCCGAGGGCGGAGCGCCCTCGGCGGAACAGCACCGTCTGGTCTCACCAGAATGGAGCAGAGGACATCCGGTCGGGCCGTCTCGCGGGTTTCCGCGTCCGGGATTCCCGCACCGCGGCGAGCCGCTGACCCGGAGAGCCGCCACCCTCCTTCCGCGTCCGCGCAGCGTTCCGCCGCGAGGTTGTCGAACCGCCTCCGCACGGGCCCGTCATCTCCGGGAAAGGCTCCTCGTGTCCCTTCAGCCCCGCACCGCGGCCGTCTCCGTCGGCCCTTCAGTCCCTCATGGACGACGGCTCGTATCGCAAGATCCTCACAAAGGACGGGGTCCCCGGCATCGGGATCCCGGAGGCCATCGTCAACGGAGCCGTCGACTGACCCGTGTCGATGAAGTGGGGGCTGAGGGAGGTTCGCCTAGAGGAGGCCGGTGCGCCGGGCGACCCGCTCGGCCTCCTTCATCCGCTCATGGCCGTCATCGCCGATGCGGTCGAGGACGGCTGCCACGACCGCCTCCACGACCGCCAGAGCCGGTGCCAGGCTGTCGTAGGGGGAGTTCGAGGACACCTGGGTGATGAGGACGACGTCCGCGTGAGCGGCGGCCGGGGAGAGCCACGGGTCGGTGAACACGATCACCTTGCCGCCTCGCTCCCTGGCCAGTTCGGCGATGAGTGTCTTGTCGGTCTCGTAACGCCGATAGTCGAAGAGGACGGTGACGTCGCGTCGGGCGAGCTGCGTGAGGAAGGACGTCCGTTCCACGTCCTTGTGCGGCAGGAGGTTCACCTGGTCGCGGAACTGCGACAGATGCAGGCCCAGATACTCCGCCAGAAGATGCGTGAACCGTCCTCCCGCCACGTGCACACGGCGTTTGGGGTCGCTGAGAAGACTCACCGCCTCCTCGAACTCGTGCTGGGTCACTTCCTCGAAGGTCTGGGAGACCGCCTGCTGGACGAGAGCCGACTGTTCGCCAAGATGCGTGCCCGGGGAGCTCGGCTGGGCCGCCGCCTCCCGCTCCGACGTCTCCGTGGCCGCGTAGAGAGTGATGGGCGAGGCGTTGCGGGCGTCGAGCTCCGAGCGGAGGGCCGCCTGAAGATCGGGGAAGCCCCGGTATCCCAGCCTCGACGCGCACCGCAACACGGTGGGTGCCGAGACACCGGCGCGCTCCGCGATCGTGGCGACCGTCTCGAACACCGCGGCGGGGTAGCCGGCCAGGAGGACCCGCGCGACCTTGCGCTCGGCAGGGCTCAGCTCCCCGAGTCGACCGCGGATCTCGTCGGCCAGCGTGAGACTCATGGATTTCCCTTCAGCGGCGGGAGATCTCCGAAGGAGGCGCGCAGTCCTCAGGGGCACGCCATCCGTCCTCCCGTGTTTCAGATCGTGGAGTATCAGAGAGCAAATGTATCGCCTATTACGAGATCTCGACAGCCTCCCGTGACGACCGCCGAGAGCTGTCGATCATGGCAGTGGCCCCGCATCCTCCCGAGGGAGAGGGATGCGGGGCCACCACGGAATCAGGCCCTGACCGAACGACTACTTCGGCATGAGGACGGTGTCGACGATGTAGACGTTGGCGTTGGCGGTCTTGACGTTGCCGCAGACGACCTTGCTCTCGTTGACGGTGTACGCCTCACCGGAACCCTTGGTGGTGATCATGCCCTTCTGAAGGGTCTCGAAGCTGCCGTTCTCCAGCTGCGCCGGGGTGAGCTTCTGACCGACGACGTGGTACGTGAGGATCTTGGTCAGGGTGGCCTTGTCGGCGAGCACCTTGTCGAGGTCCGCCTTCGGGATCTTCGCGAAGGCGTCGTTCGTCGGGGCGAACACCGTGATGTTCTCGGCGTTGTTGAGCGTGTCGACGAGACCGGCCTGCTTCACGGCGGCGACGAGCGTCGACAGGGCCGGGTTGTTGGACGCGGCGGTGGCGACCGGGTCCTTGGCCATGCCGTCGAAGGAACCCGCGCCGTCCTTCGGTACTCCGGCGCAGGCCGGACCGAAGGGCCGGCCGTCGGTCATCGGCGTCTCGGAGGGGGCGGTGGCTTCCGTACCCGCTCCCTCGGCGGCGGTGGAAGCGGCCTTGGTGTCGCTGCCGGAGTCGGAGCACGCGGCCAGGGAGAAGGGCAACAGGGCGGCTGCGGCAACGGCGATCGCGGTACGGCGAATCTTCAGGCTGTTCATGACCCGGTACTCCTTGGGGGTTGTTCTCGGTGACTCGTGTGTCGAGGTGGAATGGTGGTGCTGCCCGGTGCGGGCATCGCGCCCGTCCGGGTGGTCTAGGGGACGGTGACGAAAACGCTGTGCCAGCCGCTCGCTCCGTCGGGGATCGTGCGAGCGCGCTCCTCGGTCTGGACCTGACCCGTGCCATCGGTGGCGCGGACCGTGATCGTGTGCCCGCCGGGGGTGGCGTTCCAGCGGTAGGACCACTGGCGCCAGGTATCGATGCCCGCCGTCGCGGCGAGGTCGGCATCCCACCAGGGGCCGTCGTCGACGCGGACCTGGACTCGGCTGATGCCACGGTGCTGAGCCCAGGCGACGCCCGCGATGGCGACGGTGCCGGCGGCGAGGCGGGCGAAGGGTGCGGGGGTGTCGATGCGTGCCTGGGTCTTGATGGGAGCGCGGCGTGCCCACTTTCGCTTGACCCAGTAGGGGTCGTAGGCGTCGAAGGTGGTGAGCTCGATGTCCTCGATCCACTTGCAGGCCGAGACGTAACCGTAGAGGCCGGGGACGAGCATGCGGACCGGGAAGCCGTGGTCGAAGGGCAGCGGCTCGCCGTTCATGCCCACGGCCAGGATGGCGTCGCGGCCGTCCATCACGTCTTCCACGGGGGAGCCGAGCGTCATCCCGTCCACGGACCGAGCCACCAGCTGATCTGCCCGTCCGCCCTTCGACGGCGGCCGGACGCCGGATTCCGCCAGGAGGCCGGCGAGGGGAACGCCCAGCCAGCGGGCGTTGCCGATGTACGGGCCGCCGACCTCGTTCGACACACACGTGAGCGTGATGTCCCGCTCGATGAGGGGGCGGGCGAGCAGTTGGTCGAGCGTGTAGGTGCGGGGCCGGGCGACACCCTTGCCGTGGATGCGCAGCCGCCAGGTGGCGACCGAGACCTTGGGTACGGCCAAGGCCGTGTCGACACGGTAGAAGGCCGGGTTGGGGGTGGTGAAGGCGCTGATGCCCGGTACCTTCAACTGCACTCCGGCCGGCACGGCTGGGGCCGGGGAAGCCGGCTTGGGGAGCACGAGGCTTTCCCGGGAAGCAACGGCGCTCTCTCCGTCCTGACGGGCGAAGTAGCGGCCCAGGAGGCCTGCCGATGTCGCGGCGAAGCCGGTCGCGCCGGCAGCGAGAAGGAATCCGCGCCTGCTCCTCATGCCCTCGCCCCCCGGCTCGTGCGCACCGTCGGCGTGAGGAACCGCGGAGGCCCGGCCCACCAGGATGTGCAGGGCAAGGGCTCCCGCTGCCGCTCCGGCGATCGAAGGGAGCGCGTCACCGAGGCCGGCGGAGTCCGGACGGCCGAGGGCCGCGAGAGCTCCGACGATCCCGAACAGGAGCACTCCGGCGACACCGGCGAGCCGATGGGGCAGGGCGAGGATGCCGAGGACGGTGGCGATGAGCGCGAGAACCACGAGGATCCCAAGCTGCAGAACGATCTTGTCGTTCTCTCCGAACGTGCGGATCGCGAAGTCCTTGACCACGGCCGGGGTCCGGTCGATGACTGCCCCGCCCACCACGGTGACGGGACCGGACGAGGGCCGCACCAGTCCAGCGGCCAGCTCGGCCACCGCCAGGGCCGTGAAAGCGGCCATGAGTCCGGCCAATGCGCCCATCGAGGCGCGAACGAGCTTGCTGCGGAAGGTGCTCACGTGAGGGATTCGGCGGCGAGAGCCCGGAGGATTGGCCAGTCACTCGAAAGAGTGAAGGCGTTCCTGTCGGCGCCTGGGCGGTGGGCTTTGAGGTGCGAGGTGGCCAGCGGCGTGGTCCGGCCGTACGAGAACGGGGTGGGGGCCGACCTCTCGTGCGCGAGGAGCACGGAGGCGAACTGCACTACAAGGAAGTGTGCTTCTCGCCGGCAACCCCACTGACGCCGGACCCGTCGGACTCACCCTGGAACCCGCGGGAGGCTCCCCGCAGCCCACCACCGTCCCCCCTGCTCCTGACGGCCCTTCCTGCCTGACGCCACCACCGGACGTCGGAGGATCGGAGCCGCGTCAGGAGCCCTCGACAGGCAGGCTCTGAAGGAACTCTGAAAGAGCGTCGGGTACTGACGACGCGGAGGTGTGCGAGGCGGCCCGGCCCGCAGGCGGCTTTGAGCTGTGACCGGACGCGCGGGACTGCTTCGGCATGCTCCCGCTTCCACGGTCGGCCCACGTGCGATGGCGAAAGGCGGGCCCTCGTGATCCTCTGATGCCGTGGGCATCACTACGCTGCGGCCTCGTCCCGAGGGACCCGATACGGCCGTCAGTATCGCGACCCCGTCCCTATCCCCGGATGTGTCCGGAGACGACTGGTGTCCGAAGCGCTGCCCGTTCCTTCCTGCGTCTACTGCCGGGAACGGAACGATGGTGAACCGCCGCACGGCGACATCGTGCGTGTGGATTTCGAGGAGATCTACTCTGATTGGTATGCCGATGTCCTTCGTTGGGCCCGACGACGCTGTATCGATCTCGACGACGCTGAGGATGTCACCCAACAGGTCTTCATAGAAGTCTGGTTGCACTCCGGAAGGTACTGTCCGCGCCGCGGCAGTCTCGGTTCGTGGCTCCACGGCATCACGGCTCACAAAGCCGCTGACTCGTCAGGTGCGGTAGTGCGCCGCTACGAAGGAATGCGCCGTCTGAAACGAGGGCTTGCTCCGGATGGCATCGATGGCTGCGCGCGTGCGGTTGAACGCCTGGGACTCGTCGGCCACATGGCCGCCTTGCCACCCGAACGCCGTGAGATTCTCTTCCTCGCGTACTATCTGGGGCTCACTCAGCCTGAAATCGCAAGGCGTCTGGAGCTGCCCCTGGGTACGGTCAAGAGTCACACCAGAAGGGCGCTGCGATCGCTCTCCTGTCTCTTGGCCGAACGGACTTGAGAAGTCCCACTCCGGGAGGCCGAGAACGTCACCAGGCCTCTCGCAGTACTGCCATGACCGCCCACAGGTGACGTGTTCGCCGAGGGCCTGGACGCGGCCGGCCAGTTCCGGCTGGCCTTCGGGCTTCCGGATCCTCCTGGCGAGCTTCCGCGATGTCTCCGGCGACCCTGGAGCCGGCCGCCGCACTGGCTCTGCTCGACCGGCTGGAACTCCCCAAGGGGCCACGTGCTCGCCGCGGGGCATAGGAACCACTACTGCGGCCCCGGTCCCTGAAACGATGCGGTGCGCTCCTGCTCCGACGGGGATCACCGCGCTGATCCCGCGCTTTCGGAGATGCTCGCGAACCATGCGGGAGGAGGCGCCCTGTCGGCTCTTCGGTGACGCCCCCGCCTCGGCGAACGCCAACGTCTGCAACATCTACACGGTCTGTATGGCGAAGTGGCCCGCACCCCGGACGGGGGCCCCGAGGGGTCCGAGGGTGGGAATGCTCCCGCACGTCCCCGCACGGCGCGCGTCCGTCAGGGAGGTCCTGCCCCGCGGCCCCCTTCCTGGTCCAAGAGGGCGGGCAGGTCCCGCAGTCGGTCGAGGCCCCGTACGGGCTGGCCCATGCGGTGGTTGCGGCCGAGTCGATCGCGATGCCGGTGGAGGAAAGCCCAGTACCCGGCGGTGAACGGGCAGGCGTCCTCGCCGACCCTCCGGTCCGGGCGGGGTACGGGCAGGGGCCGCAGAAGTCGCTCATGCGATCGATGTAGGCGCCGCCGGAGGTGTACGGCTTGGTCGTCATCCGGCCACCGTCGGCGTACTGCGACATGCCGACGACGTTGGGCAGCATGACCCAGTCGTAGCCGTCGACGAAGTTGCGGTGGAACCAGTCGGTGACGGCGGCCGGGTCCCAGCCGCGTTGGAGCGCGTAGCTGCCCAGGACCATCAGGCGCGGGATGTGGTGGGTCCAACCCGTGTCCCGGACCTGGCGCAGGGCCGTCGCCAGGCACCGGGCCGACACCGCGTCCGCGTCCAGCTCCTGCCACCAGCGGGGGAGGGCGCCGGTGTGCCTGAGAGCGTTGCTCGTGCGGTACTCCTCGCCGAAGTACCAGTACAGGTGCCACACGTACTCGCGCCAGCCGGCGATCTGCCGGACGAACCCCTCCACCGAGTTCAGCGGCGCGCCGCCCGCGCGCCAGACGGCCTCCGCGCCCTCCACGCACTCGGCTGGGCCGAGCAGGCCCAGGTTGAGGGAGGCCGACAGCAGGCTGTGGCTCATGGTGCCGTCGGCGGCGAGCACGGCATCCTCGTACGCGCCGAACCCGGCGAGCCGGTGGTCCAGGAAGCGCTGCAGGGAGGCGAGCGCCTCCCGACGGTCCGCGGGGAACATCCGCGGACCGTCGCGGCCCACGAAGGAGACGTCCCCGTCGCGTTCCCAGCGGTCCAGGTCGTGCCGGACCTCGTCATCGATAGCGTCCTCCCGGGGACGGTACGGCGCCGGTGCGCCCAGCGTGCGGGCCCCGCGCGGTGGCGGGCGGCGGTTCTCGTGGTCGAGGTTCCAAGTGCCGCCGGCCGGTTCACCTCCCTCCATCAGGAAGTCGTGGTCGCGCCGGACGCGCCGGTAGAAGCTCTCCATGCGGAGCGTGCGCTGCTCGTCCGCCCAGGCGGCGAACTCCTCGGGCCCGACCAGGAAGCCGCGCGGCGGCAGCACGGTGACGTTGTGGAGGGACTGGACGAGACCCAGTGCGGCCCGCGAGGTGGGGTGGTGCACCGTCACCCGGCCGTTGCCCACGGCCTTGTGCAGTGCCTCTCCGTAGGTGTCCGCCCGTACGTACGTGACCCGGTCGCCGAGTTCGGCGGCGCGGTGCCGCATGGCCGAGAGGACCAGGTGGGCCTTGGCCCGGTGGAAGCGGCGGCGCCGGAAGACCGACCGGGCCTCGATCATCACCACGGGCGCGTCGCGAGCCGGACCGCCGTGGCCGGGTTCGAGGAAGGAGGGCCCGAGCTGGTCCCCGAAGAGCCAGTGTGTGTCCGTCATCCCTCGTCCGTCCTTCATGCCTCGTCGGGCGCGGGCCCGCGCCCGACGCGTGGGTGTCTGCCGCCGTCGCGAAGGGGTTCGCCCTTGGGAACGCGGCTGGATGCGGCCCGAACGGGTGAGACGGCCGCGAGATGCACGCCACCCGCATCCGGAGCACCCGTGTCGTGGGAAGTTCCGAGGCAGGCACCGGGACATCGGCCCCGTCACACACTCTCGTCATCGGAGGCCCTCATGCCCAGTTCCCCGGAATCCCGAGGTCGTGTCGTGGTCGTCACCGGCGCCGCCCGAGGGCTCGGCGCCGGACTGGCCCGATTGCTGGCCGCGCGCGGCATGCGCGTGGCCCTGCTGGGGCGGGAGCACGCAAGGCTCGCCGCCGTTGCCGTAACACTCGGCACCGAGAGTCACGTCGTGGAGGTCGACGTCACCGATGACGCGGGAATGGAGCGGGCCGCCGAGGAGGTCACGCGGACCCTCGGCCCGCCGTCGGTCGTCATCGCCAACGCGGGCGTCGCGGAGGGCGGCCCCTTCGAGAGCTCAGACGCCGACACCTGGCGCCGTGTCGTGGAGGTCAACCTGGTCGGCAGCGCGGCTACCGCGAGGGCTTTTCTGCCGGGTCTGAGGGCCACCCGGGGCTACTTCCTCCAGGTCGCCTCCACCGCCGCCTTCGGCGCGGCTCCGATGATGAGCGCGTACTGCGCATCCAAAGCGGGCGCCGAGGCCTTCGCCCGCTCTCTGCGGGCGGAGGTGGCGCACCTGCACGTCGGCGTGGGCGTGGCTTACCTGCACTGGACCGACACCGACATGGTCCGAGACGTCGATCGCCACGCGGTCCTGCGCGAACTCCGTGGGCACATGCCCGCGCCCGCCCGCCGCGTGTACCCGGTGGACCGGGTCGCCTCCTGGCTGGTGCGGGGGATCGAGCGGCGCCGCGCCTCGGTCTACGCGCCGCCGTGGCTGTGGCTCGCCCAGGCCGGGCGGTCGTTCTTCCCCGTCGCGGTCGACCTGGTGTCGCGCCGAGAGCTTCCCCGGCTCCTGAGGGAGTACTCCTTCGAGCAGACCGGTCTGCTGGGCACGGGCGGGCACATCGAGGAGGAGCTGATGGAACGTTCCGCCGTCCAGGCCCCGCCCCGCTCCGGCCGGGCCCACCCGGCTCCCTGAACGGCGCTCGAAGTCCTCGTCGCGGGTTCCCGTCGCGGCCGAACCGCATCCGTCGCGTGCCGATCAGGGGAAAGGCCAGTGCACGGTCGGTCGGCTGGCACCGCCCCATGAGGGGTGACGCCAAGTGCCCTGTGTCTCAATGGTTCAATGTATCTCGATCATTAAGATGCTTTACTGCTGAGATATCTCCGGGGAGTTCTCCATGTCCACACCCGCGCGCTGGGTGCGCAGACTGCTGCCGCTGCTCGTGCTCGTCGTCTGGCTCGCCGTCGGAGGAGGGCTCGGCCCGTACGCGGGCAAGCTCGGCGAGGTCGCGACCAACGACCAGGCCGCCTTCCTGCCCCGCAGTGCCGAGTCGACCCAGGTCCTCAAGGCGCAGGAGGCGTTCCGCCAGGAGGAGACCCTGCCCGCCCTCGTCGTCTGGACCACGGACGGCGGTGGCCGCGTCGACCCCGCCGCGCAGGCGGCCGCCACGCGCGCCCTGGCCTCCCTGGAGGGAGCCGAAGGCGTGGTCGGCGCACCGTCTCCGGCCCTTCCCTCCGAGGACGGGAAGGCCCTCCGCGGCATCGTCCAGCTCCGTCCCGACCTCGGCGAGGAACTCCCCGCGGTCCTGGACGAGGTCGAGGCGGCCGCCTCCGCCGTACCAGGGACCGAGGTGTGGCTCGCGGGTCCCGCCGCGACCCAGGCGGACCTCGGCGACGCGTTCTCCGGCATCGACGGCCTCCTGCTCGTCGTCGCGCTGGTGACGGTCCTGGTGATCCTCCTCCTGGTCTACCGCAGCGTCCTGTTGCCGCTGCTGATCATCATCGGTGCCGTCTTCGCGCTCGGCCTGGCCTGTGCCGTCGTGTACGTCCTCGCCGACCATGACGTCGTCCGCGTCGACGGCCAGGTGCAGGGCATCCTGTCCATCCTGGTCATCGGCGCCGCCACCGACTACGCCCTGCTGCTCGCCGCCCGCTACCGCGAGGAGCTCGCCACCCGCGACGGCGACCGCGTCCCCGCCATGCGCGCCGCGCTCAAGCAGTCCTTCGGCCCGATCGTGGCCAGCGCCGCCACCGTCGCCCTCGGCCTGCTGGCCCTCCTGTTCAGCGACCTCACCAACAACCGGGCTCTCGGACCCGTCGGCGCCATCGGCATCGTCTGTGCCGTGCTGAGCTCGGTGACGTTCCTCCCCGCCGTCCTGGTGCTGCTCGGCCGCGCCGCCTACTGGCCCGCCCGGCCCAGGGCGACCGCCGAAGGCGAGGCGGCCCACCCTGTGTGGCGCAAGGTGGCCGGGCTCGTCGATCGTGCCCCCCGCAAGGTCTGGGCCTGCTCCCTGGCCGCTCTCGTCGCCTGTGCCGCCTTCTCGTTCTCGCTCGACTCCAAGGGCGTCCCGTTCGACGAGATCTTCGTCAAGGACGCCCCGTCCGTCGCCGCCCAGCAGCGCCTGAGCGAGCACTTCCCGGGCGGCGCGGGCAACCCCGCCGTCGTCATCGCCGACGCCGACGCCGCGGAGAAGGTGCGGACGGCCGCGGCGGCCGTCGAGGGCGTCGACTCCGCGACGCTCTTCGCCGCCCCCGGCTCCGGCCGGCCGTTCGTCGCCGACGGCCGCGTCCGGATCGACGCCACGCTCACGGACGCCGCCGACAGCGACGCCGCCAAGGACACCGTCGTCGCCCTGCGCGACACCCTCCACGCGGTCCCCGGCGCCGACGCCCTCGTCGGAGGGGCCACCGCGCAGCAGTACGACACCCAGGTGACGGCCGAGCGGGACAGGAATCTCATCGTCCCCGTCGTGCTCGCGATCATCCTGGTCATCCTGGTCGGCCTGCTGCGCTCGCTGCTGCTGCCCGTGCTCCTGGTGAGCACGGTCGCGCTCAACTTCCTCGCGACGCTGGGTGTCTCAGCCCTCGTCTTCGAGCACGTCCTCGGCTTCACCGGTACCGATTCCGCCGTGCCCTTGTACGGGTTCGTCTTCCTGGTGGCCCTCGGAGTCGACTACAACATCTTCCTCATGTCACGGGTCCGGGAGGAGACGGAGCTGCACGGCACCCGCGAGGGTCTGCGCCGAGGGCTGGTCGCCACCGGAGGGGTCATCACCTCGGCCGGCGTGGTCCTCGCCGCCACCTTCGCGGCGCTCGGTGTGATCCCGCTGGCGTTCCTCGTCCAGATCGCCTTCATCGTGGCCTTCGGCGTCCTCCTCGACACCCTGGTCGTCCGCTCGCTCCTGGTGCCGGCCCTGGTCCGGGACATCGGCCCCACGGTCTGGTGGCCGGGTTCCCTGCGCCACCGTCCCTGACCCCCACCTCCCTTGGCCTGAGCAGGCCAAGGGAGGCAGTCCGGACACCGGCCCCGACGAGGCGGGCGGTCAGGCCGGGAGGGCGAGCAGGAGCAGGGGCTGGGTCGTGGGCTGAGCCGAACCACCCGCCGGTTCGAGGGTGAGCCCCACCCCCGTCGCGTCGGCCGGGTCGCCGTCGAGGAGTACGGTGCCGTCGGCTTGGACGAACCCGGCGGGCCGCATGGTGCCCTCGTGGTCGAGCCACAGCTGGTACGTGTGGCCTTCCGCGGGCGCCGGAAGCCCGGTGGTCGCGAACACGGCTCGGTTCTGCAGGCTCGACGAGACGACCGTGGCCACGGCGCCGTTGGTGGTCCGCCCGTGCACGGTCCGCGCGTCGGGCGCGGCCAGCACCCCGCTCACGGTCTCCAGCCGTTCCTCGGTCTGCCGGGCCCGCTCCCGCGCGTCCTCGTACTCCTGGTGCTGCCGGGCGGCGAGGCCGGCGAACGAGACGGCGGCGACCAGGCTGGCGGCGAGCGCGAGCGGCACCGCCCTGCGCCTGACCGCCTGGGTCAGGCCCGCCGCCGGGCCGGCGGCGGGCACGCGGGGCGGCAGCTGGCGTACGCCCTCGACGGCGGAGAGTGTCCGTCGCTTGAGGGCCTCCGGTGGCGTCCGGCCGGTGGCGGCCGCGAGCCGGGCGGCGGTCGCCTCGAACCCGTTCACCTCCCTGCGGCAGTCCTCGCAGTGCGCGAGGTGGGCGACGAACTCCTCCCGTTCGGCGGCGTTGAGGGCGTGCAGGGCGTAGGCGGCGGTGAGTGCGTGGAGGTCGGAATGGTGCTGCTGTGTCACGAGGTCACCCCCATGCAGTCGCGGAGGCGGATGAGTCCGTCGCGCATGCGTGTCTTGATGGTGGGAAGCGGAGTCTGCAGGCTCTGGGCGACCTCACGATAGGTCAGGCCCTGGTAGTACGCGAGGGTCACAGCCTCGCGCTGGATTTCGGTCAGGCCGCGCAGGCAGCGGCGTACCCGCTCGCTCTCCAGCCGGGTCTCCACCTGCTCGGCGACCTCGTCGAAGGGGGTGGTGTGCTCCCGCGCCGCCTGTGCGTGCTCCCGGTCGGATGCGGCCTGGGCCGACCGTACGCGATCGACGGCCCTCCGGTGCGCGATCGTGGCCGCCCAGGTCGTCACGCTTCCGGCCGTCGGCTCGTAGCGGGCGGCCTGGCGCCAGAGTTCGATCATGACCTCCTGGGTGACTTCCTCGGACTGGGACCGGTCGCGCACCACACGGAGGACGACGCCGAAGACCAGCGGGGCGAGGGCGTCGTAGAGCGTGGAGAACGCCTGCTTGTCGCCACGGGAGACCTCTCGCATCACGTCGGCCAGGTCGCCCCGAGCGTCGGCGTCAGGGGTACCGGAGGGAAGCGGTCGGGTCACCTGGCCGGCTCCGGACGTCGGGACCGGACAGAGCCGCCGCCTCGATTGGTCGTTCTCGGAGTGGGGAGCCATCGCATGCTGGTCCTTCGCGGTTCGGCGGGCCGGTGTCCGCCCCTTCGGCAGCCCGGCGGGAGTCTGAGAAGAGATCCCCGGGATGGTTCGGCACGGACGCCCTTCCGGATGGGCCCGGAAGGTCACGACGTCGTCGCCGTGCTCCCGGCTGCATCGATGCACGCCCTGTTCCGATGCAAAGCGATGTGAGTTGTGGGCGGAAAAGTCCAGGGCGGACTGTGCAGCGGACGGGGGTATCACTTCCACGGCGGGTGCGTCGAGCCGCATGACAGCACGGGCCGGTCCCCGGCACTCCTGCCGGACGTCTCCTGGTGGCAGGCCGCTGCCGGCAGCCGACCGACGGGAGGGCACTGCCCGATGCGGCACGGCTTCCTCGGCGGATACGTCCGGTGCGCCTGCCGCGACCCGGGACGCGGCGGAGCCACGTACCGGGGGTGCGTCCGGCGAAGAGCGCTCCCGCCGGGCGGCCCGCGCCGCCTCGGCGGGCCGGGACGCCGGAAGCGGTGAGACGGCACATCTCCTCCACCATCGCCACGTCCGCAGGGCTCCACCGCCGGTGGTGTCCGTCGCCGCGGTCGGCGGGACCGATCCCGTACCGCCGGTCCCAGGACCGCACGGTGGTCGGGGAGACGCCGAGACGGCGGGCCAGGGCGCCCGTGGTGATGCCGTGATCGGAGTCGTACGTGATCACCACCGTAGGGTGCGGAAGCGATGCGGGGAGGTGCGCTGGGAGCCGGGGCGCATGGTCAGGAGCGCCACGCCACGGCCGCCGGCGGAAGGCGGTCGGCCACGCCGTCGGCCATCCGCTCGAACTCCCCGCGCAGGAACGGTGCGGCCAGGCGGGCGAAGCCCTTGAAGGTGAGGGACGCACGGTACGTCAGCCGCGTCGCCGTCCCCTCCTCGGCGAACCGCAGGTCGTCCAAGGCCGTCACGGTCTTGTTCTCGCCGCGGAACACCAGATGGAAGGGCTCCCGGACGAAGAGTTCGTACTGCAGATCGGTCGTTCGTCCCCGGAACCGGGACGTGTTCCGCCACCGTGCGCCCTGCCGCACGGGCCCGTCGTCGAGTCGCACGCAGCGTACGGTGCCGGGGTCCCACTCCTCCGCCCGGGCGAAGTCCTCCAGATAGGTCACGACCTCCGCCAAGGGTCGTCGCACCACGAGCACCCGCTCCACACTGATCACCTTTCGGCCTCCTCCACGTCGGACCGGTCTATTCGCCGGCTCCGCTCACCCGGCATTTCGGGCCGGAGGGCCGGACCGGATGCATCCGGGGAGGCCGCGGACCGTCAACGACCAGCTGGGGCGTACGGGTGAACGACTCCCTGTCGGACGGTGCGGCGCATCCGGGCGCCCTGGTGACGAGGAAAGGGGGTGAAAGTGCAACAAAAGTTCTTTCGCGCATGACCGTTCGCGCGGAGCTCGATCCGCATGACGGAGGCCTCGGGCGACGGACGGAACCACGGACAGGTAGGGAACGGCTATGCGGCTCAAAGAAGAACTTCCGGTGGACCACCACCTCGCCACCGTGTACCGCTGGGGCGCCGCCCTCTGCGGGTGCGTCCTGCTCGTGTTCGGCTGCCTCGGCTTCGCCGACGCGCTCAGCCCCTTCGACACCTCCGGTGAGCGGATCGCCGGGATGACCACCAACTCCGCGCTGAGCTGGATCTCGGTGCTGACGGGACTCGTCCTCTTGGCGGGTGCGGTCGCGGGCGGGAACATCGCCTCCACCGTGAACATGCTCGTGGGCGGCTCCTTCCTGATCAGCGGCTTCTACCACCTGTTCGTGCTCGACCGGCCCGCCAACTTCCTGGACTTCGGCATGACCAACGTGATGTTCAGTTTCCTCATGGGGCTGTTGATCCTCACGTTCGGCATGTACGGGCGGGTGTCCAGCAAGCTGTCGCACGACAACCCGTACTGGATCAGGCGCCACCCGCGCACGGCCGCCGCGGAGTCGCTCGCACGCCGCCGCATGGCCGCCGCGTCCCTCCCGGCCGGCGCCGCGCGCACCACAGCCCCGATGCTTCCCGGAACGTCCCGTCCGGCGGATCCCGAAGAACCCCCGCGGTGAACGCGGTCCTGACCGGCGGGAACGCGGAGCTGCCGACCCACGTTCCCGCCGGCGGGAACGTGGGTAGTCACCGAACGCGCAGGACCGCCGGCGCGGCGGGGTGTACGCCATCCGTACCGGACATCTCCCGGATGAGCCCGCGCGCCGTCCACGCCGGACCTCGGTGCCCGACCCACCGGGACCACCCGCCGAGACCCGGGAGCGGTTCGTCGAGCAGCTGCCGCAGGGCCTGCCCGGCCGAGCGCTCGTCCAGCCGGGAGGGGTCGACGCACCGAGCGACACCCGCCCGCTCGGCGTCGTGGGCGATCGCGAACTGGTCGCTCGAGAAGGGCAGTACGAGGGCGGGCACCCCGGAGACGAGACACTCCGTGAAGGAGTTGTTCCCGCCGTGGTGCACCATCGCGTCGACCTTCCCCAGCAGCCACCGCTGCGGCACCGTCGCCTCCACATGGACACCGGGCCCCGCGAGCGCGGAGAGGGCCGCCGCACTGTCCCCCGCCGCCACTACCGCGGCCGCCCCGGGGACGTGGGTGCGCAGCCCCTTCACGAGCAGCGCGAGGACATCGTCACGAGCGGAGAGGAACGTCCCAAGGGCGATCAGCACCAGGCGGTCGTGCCCGGCCCTGAGCCGTCGCACCACCTCTCCCCACTGCGGGCCCGGATCCGGCTCTGTGTCGGGCCCGCAGTGCCCTCCGTAGAGGAGCGACGGCCCGTTCTCCGGGTGGCCCGGCAGCCACGGGAACTCCGGGTAGCCGAACGCCACGGCGTACGGGGAGGTCAGCGCGAAGGCGCGGCCCGGTGGCCGCGCTCCCGGAGCGTGCAGGCGCGCCACGTCCGCGAAGCGCCCGGTGAACGCCGTCTCCACGGCTCCCGCCGCCGCGCGCAGCTCCGCGAGCTCATCCTCCCCGGGCCGGATCCCCCGGGGCCACGCGTAGGGCACGCCGAACGGCAGGTCGTCGGAGCCAGGGACGTACGTGGGATGACCGGGGCAGAACGTCGCGTAGCGCAGGCCCAGGCAGTGCAGGGCCAGGGTGACGGGGTAACTCAACTGGTCGACGACATACCAGTCCGGGCGCAGCCGCGCGTCCAGGGCGCGGAGCTCCGCCAGCGTCCTCTCGGGATCGGCGAGCATGTCCCGGCCTCGGTGATGGGTCTGCGTGAGCAGCGCGGACACCGGCCCGCGCCGCGTGGAGTCGATGAACTCCTCCAGCCGCTGGGCCTCGCCGGGCGCCTGCCGGGTGCTGCGTGCCACTCCGGTGTTCGCGTTCCGCGTCACGGTCAGCGGCACGAACGTCACGCCCGCGCGGTCCGCGAAGTCCTCGAAGGACGGCCCGGACGCGAAGACCACGTCGGTGCCCGCGCTGGCCAGCGCCCCGGCCAACACGGAGAGCGGCTGCGCGTGGGATGCGAAGGGAGGGCTGACGACGACCACGCGCGGTGCGCGCCCCGAGACGAATCCTGATGACTCCACGCCGAGGGGTTCGCCCCTTCCGGACCGATCGGATGCGTCGGCACCGGGCGGGCTACGGCGGTGCCCCCGTCGGCGCCCCGTGATCACGGCTCGTGCATCCGGCATCCGGATCGTCGGCGAAGAACTGCGCGCCGACCGTCGTCGACGAGGAGAAGCGATGAACCGCTCCCACACCGCCCGGACGGGCGCCGTGCCCGCAGGTCACCAGCTCCTGAGTACCGGCTCGCGTACGGCCGAGGGGGAATCGTCGGAGCCGTTCCTGGCAGTTCGCGCAGCGCACTGGCGAGCACCCCTGACCGGGGACGCTCCGGGCTGGCCGGGCACACCGCACCTGTTCGCAGAACTGGTGTGCGCCGAGTACCGGGGAGGAGTTCCGGCGACGAACCCTGCGGTCTTCGCCACGCCCCGTGACCTCGTGCTGGCGCGACTGAGGTGTCTGGTGCGCGGGGGAGGCCTTCCGACACCGGCCGAGTGCGTTCGGTTGCTCGACGGCTGCGACTCCGCGCGAGCCGCCGTCTTCGACGTGTGGCGGGACGTCGTCCGGCAGTTCGGCCCGACGAGGGCGGAGGCGGCGCTGCGCGTCGGTCTCCGGGCCGGGGCCGCTCCAGAGGAAGCGGTCGCGGCGATGCTGGACCTCGCCGCGGCGGCCGCGCTGCGCCCCCTCAGCCGCACGGAGCTCCGCGCGGCCGCGAGTGCGCCCGGCCGCCTGACGCGGCACGCCGCGTGGCGCCTCCTCTCCGCGACGGGTGGACAGTCCCTGATACCGGACGTCCGCAGTGCCGGGGACGCGTACGAGCGGACGCTCCTCACTCTGCTCGGCCTGGGGCCCTCGGCCGACCGGGTGCGGGACGAGCCGCGGCGCGGCGTCGTCGTCGCCCAGTCCATGCTTCTGGGGAGGATCGACCGTCCGGGCGAAGGCATGAGCGGCGGCCTCGGCGTCCTCCTCAGCTCGCTCGGAGACGCCCTCGCGGGCACCGAGGCCGTCGCCCGGACGCTCACGGTCGTCACGGCCTGCACGCCGGAGCTGGAGGCCGACCCCGCGCTGCTGCGGCGCCGGGCCCCGGGACACTGGATCCTCAGGATCCCGGTGGACAGCGTGAACGAGCTCCGGCCGGAGGAGTTCGGGAGGCATCGGGAGGCCATGGCCTGGTGGGCTGCCGCGCTTTTCGCCTCGCTGGCCAGGCCGGTTGACGTCCTGCACGTCCGCTACGCGGACGACGGCTCGCTCGCTCTGGCCGAGGCCGCCCGCAGGGTCGGGACGCGTGTCGTCTTCACGGCCACCCCGGACCCGCACCGGCAGATGACCGAGCGGTACGACACTCCTGCAGCGGACGCGACCGCCCTGCGCGGGGACCTGCACCGGGTGTTCGTCGCGGACCGGCTGGTGGAGCGCGCCGACCGCGTGGTGGGCATCGCGGGCCGGGACGGCGGGGCGTCGGAACTGCTCGGGTACTTCCCGCAACTGCTGGATCGGAACGATGAGGGTGTGCCGGGCGCGCCTCCGGAGGGAATCCCGCCCTACCTCCCGCCCCCTAGGGAGGCGGCGAGGAGCGCGGAGCTCCTCCGGACCATCGACGCGGCCGTCGCGGCCACGCCGGAGTCCGCGGACGGAGGCGCTCCGGCGGTGCTGTTCAGCGTGGGACGGCTCCACCCGGTCAAGCAGCAGGACCTTCTGGTCCGTGCCTGGATCGGCTCCGGGTGTCATCGGCGTGCGGCCCTGGTCCTCGTCGGAGGCAGCCCGCACGCTGGCGACCCCGTCGAACGCGCGATGCGCGCACGCGTCGAGGACGCGCTCCGCACCTGTCCTGAGGCGCGACGGCAGCTGGTGATCCTGCCCGCCCTCTCCAACGCGGAGGTCCGGATGCTCGAAAGACGGCTGGCTGATCCGGTGCGGCGGTCCTCCGCGCGATACGTGTGCGCCAGCGCCAAGGAGGAGTTCGGACTGGGGCTCCTCGAGGCCATGGAGGCGGGACTGCTCGCGGCGGGCCCGCTCCGTGGGGGCGTACCGCATTACCTCATCGACGGCCACAACGGGCTTCTGATCGACACTTCCCGCGTGGAGACACTCGGCGACGGACTGGTCCGCCTGCTCGCCGTCGATGCCCGGTCGGCCTCGATGATGGCCGGCCGGGCGCAGGCGCTGGTCCGTACGACGTTCTCGTCCGCCGCCATGGCCGAAACGTTGGCCGAGCACTACGCCGCGGTCGCGGCGGCCCGCAAGTGCGCGGCGGACGAGAGCCGCGCGTACGGCTCTCCGGCCGAATCCGTACGCGTGCCCTGACGCGTCCGCACCGGATCGACCGCTCGCCGACACGGCATCGGAAGGCGACGGGCCACGAAAATGTCGACGCCATGTGCAACCACGGGGTGACCGGCTGACGAAGGCATTCTCGACACAGGGTTCGAGACCGTCTCGACTGTTCGAAGGGATGCTGGTCATGACGTCTCGCCACGCCGGTGCCGCGATGGCCATGGGCACCGCCGCTTTCCTCGCTTGCGCCTCCGGTGCTCCCGCGCTGGCAGCATCGCAGGCCGACGAAGCCACCGTGTCCGTCCTGCACGCAGTCCCGGGCCTGACCGTGGACGTGTATGCGGGCGGTCTTTGCCGCCGACGGGTCCGCAGTCCAGTCGTCATCCGATGTCGAGCACCCGTTCACCCATCCCGCCTCGTGCTTTGTCACGGGGACGATCCAGGGGACCACCGTCCCCTGCATATCGGCCGATCAGCAGGTCTACTTTCACCGGGGATACGAGCCGGCCGACCGCGACCGTCTCGACATGACGCAGCTCCGACAGGCTTTTGACATCGCCACCCACTTCTGACCCTCGTGCTGATCGGAGGGGCTGGCGTGACCGGTTTTCGGGATGCTCGCGACGGTCGGCGTGCGGCGGGCGGCGGTGGCGACCCGGTGTTGCTGGTCGCCGTCCGCTGCCCCGAGGACCTCACTATCCGGCAGATCGCGCCGCTGCTCGGCCGCGGCGGTCGGCCGGGAGACCCATCGGCTGTGGCCAAAGCTCGCGACCGAGTCGGCGACTCGGCCGCCGACGCGGTCGAGCGGCTGTGGATCGTGGACGGCATCCTCGTCCGGGTCCGCGACCGCAAGGTCGGGGCGTCCTCGCGTAACCACCGCTTCTCGGCGAACGTGCGTCCACCTCGCGCGGGCAGTCGATCAGCCCACAGGCCGGTACGTGGTCCGTGGATGCAAGGCTGCCCCCTGACGGTGCTCCCAGGAAGCTCCAGGGACCAGTACGACGCCACGCCCTTCTACTCACAGCGCGTTCGCCGAGGCGATGGCGGCGTCAGTAGATCGGTGCGGATGTCCTGCCGTGGAAGGCAGAAGACCGGTGGGTGGCTTGTCTCCAGGACGCGGATGCATCGGCGAGACTCGGCAAGGACTACTCCTGCATGGCGAATGACGACATGGCGCTCATCGGGATCCGCGAGCGGAGGCCTGGGATAGCCCCAGACCGACTCGGCGGGTGCGCGCCTTCCGCGGCCTGCCTCATCTGGATCACCCTCTCGTTCATGACGTCCCTGGCAACGGGCTTCACGGATGCGGGTCGGACAGCCGAGCGCCGTGCTCACTACCGAAGGCTTGGAGCCCCCGAGCTGGTAGGCCTTGCAGATGCGCCCTACCACCGGCTTCGACCTGCGCTTCCAGGCGTGGGTCGCGGCGACGTCGGGCAGGGAAGCCGTGCGAGAGACCAGCCGAGACGGCATGGCGCCTCTGGGAATCGCATCCGGGGGAGGCCGAAGGCAAGAAACAGAGGTGGATGGGATACGAGTAGTCGATTCGCTTGCGGGAGTGGAGCATGGATCTGAATGGCGCACGTGTCCTTGTGGCAGGTGGCACCGGCGTGTTGGGGGGTGCGATCACGACCGAGCTGGTCCACCGCGGTGCGAGGCCGGCCCTCGCCGGTCGCGACCCGAGCAGCCTGGCCCGGGCGGCGGAGACGTATCCAGCAGCTCCGACGGCTGTGTTCGAAGCGTACGACGCCGGGTCATGCGCTCGTGCGGTCGACCGGGCATCGGCTGCCCTCGGAGGCCTGGACGCGGTTGTCGTGGCCTTCGGCTCGGTGGCCTTCGGCAGGGTCGAACAGGTGGGTGACGAGATCGCCGAGCACCTGGCGGCCGTCAACTACCTGGCACCAGTGGCGTTCTTCCGTGCCGCGCTGGGCGTCTTGCAGCGCGGTTCCGCGATCGCCGCTGTCACGGGCATGGTGGCCGAGCGCCCGCAGTCCGGGATGGCCGACTACAGCGCCTCGAAGGCAGCATTGAGCGCGTGGCTCGGTGCCGTGCGTCGCGAAGTGCGGCAGGCCGGCGTTCGGGTGCTCGAGATTCGCCCTGCCCACCTCGACACGGGTTTTGCGGACCGTGCTGTGATGGGCACGGCCCCGCAGATGCCGAAGGGCGGTGATCCGCTTGATGTGGCCGCCGCCGTCGCGGACGCGTTGGCGGCAGGTGCTGAACTTCTCAGCACGGATCCTGCCGGGAAGCTCGTTGTCGCACCCCGGGCCAGGTAAGACCGCGCCACCATTCACGGGGCCGTAGGCCACAAGACCGAAGCCGGGTGCCCTGCGAGGACGGGGGTGGCTGCCGGGCATTCAGTGAGCTCTATCAGAATGGCCACTGATCGAGGGACTCAGGCCGAGTCGGGATGAGGACCGCAACGCACAGGGCTCCCGCGCCGTTGAGGGAGGTGTTCGAAGTCTCAACCCATCGGCACAGGAGCCCTGTTGGCTCCCCATCGCTGCAAGCTGCCGCCCCCCAGCGTGCTCTCGTGGGCCTGGTCTACCTCCGCCGGCACGACACGCTCACGCAGATCGCCGCCGCCTTCGGCATTACGGTCGACACCGCCCACGCCTACGTCCAGGCAGTCGTCCAGCACCTGTCCGGCCGGGCACTGGGCCTCCTGCGGGTCCTGCGGGTCCTGCGGGAGGACGATCCGGAGTACGTCCTGCTCGACGGGACGCTCGCCGAGTGCGACCGCGTCGGCGACGGCCGGGCGGACTTCTCCCAGAAGCACCGCCGTCACGGTGTGAACGTGCAGGTCGTGGCCGATCCCGCGGGCAGGCTGCTGTGAATCTCACTCGCGCTGCCCGGCCGCACCCACGACCTGACCGCCGCCCGCACCCACCGCATCATCCGGATCTGCGAATGCGCATCTTCGGCGAAGCCCGCTGCAGCCCCAACCGCATGACCACCATCGCCGCAGCCATCCTCACCCTGGAGCGTCAACGCTGAAGAATTCAATGGCTCAGCTTCCAGGAGGGCTACGGGAAGGCGCTGGGCAGTCCTGTCCGAAAGGTAGACGAACTCCACTCATAGGTGCTCCGGATATCTGAGTTCCAGCGCACCGTTCCCCGGTCGCAGTGCTTGGCGTGCCGGAAGTCCTCCAAGGAGGCCAGCACCTGGCCGAAGGTGATGGGAAGGGCCGTGTCAGGTTTCGAAGCCAGCCTTGAGAGCGCATCCGCGTTCGTCTCTCGCAAGGAATGGATCAATGACGCTGCCGACTCTCGAAGCGTCACTCGAGCGACACGCAGAAACAGTGAGGTAGACCTCATGCGCGTTGATCTTCTGGAAGGGCCGACACTCGCGGCCGGCGTCTGGCAGTCCGGGCTGGCCCAGGTCCTCGGCGGCCTCGTAGTCGTGGCGATCTTGATCGGTGCCTTCGTCTTCGGGATGCGGGTGAACAACAAGGAACTGCCGCCTCCCGAACCGGAATCACAGCCGCACCGGCCCGAATCCGACCGACTGCCCGGGGAGATGACGGAGTACCGGAAGCCGTCGGACGTCCCTCTGACCGACGGGGAGCACCGGCTCATGCCGTACAACCTAACGAACACAGGCGAGCCCGCCCCTGAACCCCCGAGCGAGGAGGAGCGCAAGTGGCGGGGCATCTCCAGCGGCGGCTTCGGTAGCGGGGGAACGGGTCATGGAGACTGAGCCGATTCCGGTCGTCGGCTATCGATACGAGTGCGGCGGTGGCAAGGGTCGCGCAGTCCCGCGGAGTTGTGCACCGTCATCAGGGCAGGAGGGTCTCGGCCGAGGCCGTGGGTTCCCGGGGCGACCACCGGCCCTGCAGAGCACTGTGAGTGAGGAGTACCTCCATGGCCACGTTCCCGAGTGAGCGTACGGACGTCATGGTGCCGGTGCCGCGGGCCTGGCGTGTGCGGCAGACCTCGCCGGCGCCGGCCTCGCGGTCCGCCTCCTGGAGGCGGACGAGTCGGCGGGCGGCCACATGCGCACCGATCAGGTCTCAGGCTTTACGGTCGACTGCGGATTCCAGGTCTTCCACACCTAGTACCCGCAGGTCAAGAGACGGCTTGACTTGAAGCGCCTGCGGCTGCGCCCGTTCAGCCCCGCCGTTCTCGTGTCGACGAAGCAAGGGATTCGACGGTTCACCGATCCCGCCCGGGACCTCCTTCGCGGTCGTGGCCTGCTGACCGACCGGGCGGCTTCGCCCGGGACAGGTGCCGCGGCCCGCCTTCTGCCAGAGCTGGAGGTTCCTGCGGGCCGTACCGTGAGCACGGTCTACCATGCGACCGAACGCTCCCCACTGACCGAACCCACGCTCGTCGTGGACTCCCGCAGCCGCTTCCTGAACAGCTGTGTCCTGTCCGAGCCGCATCCACGCTTCGCGAGTCTCCAGGCTTCCGGCTTCGGTGCCGCCGGCGATGTAGGCCTCGAAGTCCAGGGTGCCCTCCACTGCTCGCTGGTTCGGGATCCACTGGTCGTATCGCTTCCACTCGTGGACCTGGCTGTGCAGGTACTCCAGGACCCGCTGCCGGTTCCGCCACCACTCGCGGACCGCCCCAGGTGTCCACCGTCGGTCTCCGTCCCAGGCGCAGCCGTCCATGGGCTCGGCCTCGACGGCGCCCAGCAGGTCCTGGACCTCGTCGGGTGTGCACGGCTGGCGGTAGACGTACTCGGTGAAGTACGGACCGCCGTAGTGGATATGACGCGGGGCTTCGAGTCGTCCGGTCGCACAGTTGTCCGTCTCGGCCCCGTACACCGGCCCTGGGACATTGAGCCACAGACGGTCCTCCCGGCGACCGTTGCAGCTCGGGTGCGCCTGGAACAGTGCCGCCGCCGCGTCGAAGTAGGGCGTCATGACGGCAGCGTACGTTCGTTCGAGGGGCCGAGAGGCGGGCCCGGCACGTCGCGAGACCACCTGCCGTGGGACGGAAGGCCTCGACGAGCAAGCCGTGGGCGGCGTCGAGACCAGCGTAGGTGTGCCGAGACCAGACAGGACCACGGGGATGCTCCCGAGTTGCGGGGCGGATGGAGGGGTGCCGCGCACGCCAGTTGCCGCCGCACCTGCACGACAGCCAAGCCCTGATCTCGTCGGCCGAAGGCTTCCCTTCGTTCCGCTCCCGCCGTGGACGCAGGCGGCGCAAGCCGGGAACGCTCCACGCGGACAAGGGCTACGACTACCCCCAGCCGCGACGATGGATACGCAGACGCGGCATCACCCGCGGCATCGCCCACAAAGGGACCGGGTCCTCACGACGACTTGGCCGCCACCGCTGGACTGGGGAGCGCACCCATGGCCCGGCTCGCCGGCTGCCGCCGCCTCCCCGCCCTCGTCTGCCACCGCGGGCTCACCAAATGAGATGCCCTCCAAGTCTTGACGGACCGACGTTGCGATGACTTCATGGGAGCGCTCCCACGTGTCTTTCGAACCTCGTCGACTGGAGGCCCCGTGCATACCCGAGCGGCACCCCTGCCCCACGCCGTCCTCACCCTCGTGACCGGAATCGCGACGCTCCTGGCGTACGTCCTGCTCGGCGCGGCCGACGCGCGGGCCAGGACCGCCGACGCCGTGGCGACAGGACTCCACATCGGCGACGGACGACTGCTGGAGGCCAACGGCAACGACTTCATCATGAGGGGCGTCAACCACGCCCACACCTGGTACCCGGGCGAGACCCAGTCGCTCGCCGACATCAAGGCCCTCGGCGCCAACACGGTCCGGGTCGTGCTCTCCAACGGTCACCGCTGGGCCGCGAACAGCCCCGCCGACGTCCAGGCGGTCGTGTCCGACTGCAAGGCCAACCGCCTCATCTGCGTCCTGGAGGTCCACGACACCACCGGTTACGGCGAGGAGGCGGCCGCGGGCACCCTCGACCAGGCGGCCGACTACTGGATCGGCCTGAAGAGCGTCCTCGCGGGCCAGGAGGACCACGTCATCGTCAACATCGGCAACGAGCCGTGGGGCAACGCCGAACCGGCCGGCTGGACCGCCCCCACCGTCGCCGCCGTGAAGAAGCTCCGCGCAGCCGGCTTCGCGCACACCCTCATGGTGGACGCGCCCAACTGGGGTCAGGACTGGCAGGGCGTCATGAAGGCCGAAGCGCAGTCCGTGTACGCCGCCGACACCACCGGCAACCTGATCTTCTCCATACACATGTACAGCGTCTTCGACACCGCGCAGGAGATCCGGGACTACCTGGGGGCGTTCACCGCCGCCCGGCTCCCGATTCTCATCGGGGAGTTCGGGGGACCCGCCGACCAGTGGGGCGACCCCGACGAGGACACCATGATGGCCGCTGCCGAGGAGCTCCGCCTCGGCTACCTCGCCTGGTCCTGGAGCGGCAACACCGATCCCGTCCTCGACCTCGCCGTCGACTTCGACCCGAGCCGCCTCAGTGCGTGGGGCGAGCGGATCTTCCACGGCGCGAACGGCATCGCTCAGACCTCGCGGGAGGCCACGGTCTTCGGCGGAGGATCCCAGGACACCCAGGCCCCGACCGCCCCCGGCGGGCTCTCGGTCACCGGCGTGACCGCCGACTCCGCCTCCCTGACCTGGGCGGCGGCGAGCGACGACACCGGGGTCGCGGCATACGACGTCGTCCGGGTCGGCGGCGCCACCGAAACGCCGGTCGCGGCCACCACCGTCCCCGGGGTCACCCTCACGGGCCTTGCCGCCGACACCACGTACACCTTCGCCGTCTACGCCCGCGACGCGGCGGGCAACCGGTCCGCCCGCTCGGCCTCCGTCGATGTCACCACCGACGAAGGCACCTCCGTCCCCGGCGCGAACTGCGCCGTCGGCTACCGCGTCGTCGGTGAGTGGCCGGGCGGTTTCCAGGGTGAGATCGTCCTGCGGAACACCGGCACCACCCCCGTTCAGGGCTGGACGCTCGGCTTCTCCTTCACCGCCGGGCAGACCGTCGCCCAGGCGTGGGGCGGCACCGCCACCCAGACCGGCGGTGCGGTCCGGGTGACGCCCGCCTCGTACACCGGCACGATCGCTCCGTCCGGATCGGTCACCGTCGGCTTCATCGGAACCAAGGGGGCGACGAACCCGACCCCGTCGGCCTTCACCCTCGACGGTGCGGCCTGCGCCACGTCCTGACCCTTCGGGGCGCGGACACCGCGTCCGCGCCCCGGCGGGGTAACTGCAACTGATCGTTTCCGAACGGGTTCGGGGTGAGGGCTCGGCGACCCAGCGGATGCCGGCGAAGTGGCGCGTGTGGCGCATGCGGCGCATGTGACGCATGTGGCGGAAGTATCGGATGCTCTCGTGCCCGACGGCCTGGGGGAGCGCATCGCGTCGCTGACAGGCACCGAGCCTTTCCGGCCGGCATCCGCGCTCGATCTCCTGCCGGATCTCACCGCAGAAACCTTCGTGGTGGTTCCCGGGTTATGGCGGGCCGGGTGCGGGTCCTTCACCGCCGCACCCTCCGCAGGAGTCGCCGCCGATGTCGTCTGCCCAGGACCCGCCCGACCGGCCGCCGGCCCCGCGGGGCTTCGGCGCGGGGCGCGGCCGGTACTTCGAGGCGGCCACCGCGCGGCGCGTGCCCTCCGGCACGGCGGCCCGGGCGCGCTCCACCTCTGCCCGGCAGTGCGCGTCGAGTGCCGGCCAGCGGCGTCCGCCGGCACCGGGCCACAGCGCCGTCACCGCCGACAGGGCCGCCCAGGTGATCAGGCCCACGAGCAGCCACGCTGCCTGTCCCGCGTCCTCGTCGAACGGCACGGGAGCCTCGGTCACCACGACGTGCATGCCCATGAAGAAGGCCGCCATGGCGGCAAAGGCCGCGATCAGGGGCCTGCTGAGACCAGTCGTCATCGGCAGCCCCGTGTCACGCTCCCGTTCCCACAGCAACGTGCGGAACTCCTCGAACCGGGGGTGGCCGGGGATCTCGTACACCTTCACGCCGGTGGCACCTCCGGCTCCCCGGACGAACGCCGTGAGCACCGGGTCGCGCGGCTTCCTGCGCCGGGGGACGAGCCGCAGACCGCCGTCGTCGGCGACGCTGAGGAAGCGGCCGGCGGCCAGGACGAACGCCGCCGCCTCCGCCGCGTCCCGCGCGCCACCGGTCAGATATCCCGCGCGGACCGGATCCACGCCCCGCGCCGTCAGGCCACGCACCCTGTGCCGCCATCTGCGGTCACGGTCCAGGCAGTAGACGCCGCGCAGGACGTTGCAGACGCCGAACGCCAGCACCCAGAAGGTCAGGATTCCCTCGCCGTCGGTCAGCAGCCAGTCCACCGTGCGCCCCCAGCTCCCGGCCCCCCGGCCGACCCGGCGGCGGTAGGCCGCACGGACGCCCCCAGCGTAGCCGCGCACCGCCCGCGTGGGCAGAGGGAGCGGTGCGCGTCGGCGCTGATCCAACACCCCGCGTCACCGTCGCTCCTGGATCCTCGGAGTCCGTGCGAACGGAAACCGGCAGGCGCTCGACCGGTGTGGTCCGGGCGCCCGTCCCGGAGGTGAGGGGCGCGCCGGGGA
This sequence comes from Streptomyces sp. NPDC007863, assembly GCF_040633895.1. Taxonomy (NCBI): domain Bacteria; kingdom Bacillati; phylum Actinomycetota; class Actinomycetes; order Kitasatosporales; family Streptomycetaceae; genus Streptomyces; species Streptomyces sp. NPDC007863. The sequence continues at coordinate 4,562 of NZ_JBEYEI010000022.1, read as the reverse complement.
TGTTCGACGGCGGTGGTGATCTCCGTGTCCCGGGGCGGGTCCTGCGGGGGCTGGATCCGGGGTCGTACCGGCGGACGGCGGACGGCGGACGGGGGACGGCGGACGGCGGACAGGTCGAGCAGGGGGCGGGGCGGGTGACGAACGGCCGCGGCGGTTGTCGCTTCCTCGACGAACTGCTCGCTCACCTCGGCCGGGCCCTCGTCGCCGTCGCCCCTTGCCTCCGGTGGCCGCGGCGGGCTTTTCCGGCCCGCCGAGGACCTGGGCGGCGCGGGCATCGATCTCGGCGGCGAGAGACCGGAGTTCGGCGAGGTCGCGCTGGCATCCGGGGGACGAGCTGAAGCGCTCCAGGACCGTGGTGACGGTGTCCTGGTGGGGGGTCTTCGAGCTCAGTCGTGGAGAGGCTGGTGAGGTTCTCCGCGAGTTCGAAGTCGGCCATGGGGCCGGTTTCCGGGTCGTGCGTGGAGGAGCCCGGCCCACAACCAGCGGTGACAACTGCAGGGAAGTTCAGCCCGCGGGCGTGTCACCTGAGGGAGACAGCGCCCGAGGAACAGCCAAGACCTGTGCACGAGGGGGCTGGCCGTCGGCCGGCGAGGGGGGCTTGAGTCTCCCGTAGGGGGAGACACCAAGCTAGGGGCATGGACGGCGACACGCTTTACTCGATCGGCGAGCTGGCTCGGCGGACCGGTCTCACGATCAAGACCATTCGGTTCTACTCCGATCGCGGAATCGTGACGCCGACGGACCGCAGCCCGGCCGGCTACCGCCTGTACAACATCGACGCCGTCGCGCGCTTGGACCTCGTGCGGACCCTGCGGACACTGGGGCTCGACCTTCCCACGATCCGCAAGATCGTGGATCGGGAGCTCTCCCTCCCCGAGGTCGCCGCGGCGCATGCCGACGCACTCGCGGCGCAGATTCGCATCCTTCGTCTGCGGCACGCGGTGCTGACAGTCGTGGCCGAGCGAGGGCTCACTCCCGAGGAGACCGATCTCATGCACCAGCTTGCCCAGCTTTCCGAGGACGAACGCCGAGATCTCATCGGCGATTTCCTCGACACCGTCTTCGACGGTCTCGGTGCCGACCCCGCATTCGCGGGGGTCAGGCGCTCGATGACCCCCGAACTGCCGGATGCTCCCGAGGCGGAGCAGGCCCGAGCATGGGTGGAGTGGGCCGAACTGGCCCTGGACCCCGACTTCCGTGCCGGCGTACGACGAATGGCCGAGGATCTGGCAGCCGAACGAGCACAGGGCGACACCACGGGCCCGCGCCCCGACTTCGCCGCAGCTGTCCGTGACCTGGTCGCCCCAGCCCTGACGGCGGGCATCGACCCGGCCTCCCCTCAGGCCGATCCGATCGTCGCGGCGCTTGCCGATCGCTACGCGCCCATCTGCGGCCGCCCTGACGACGCCGAGCTTCGCCGTCGGCTGCTGCTCCGGCTGGAGAGTGCGAACGACCCGCGCAGGGACCGGTACTTCCAGCTGCTCGCAGTGATCAACAGCTGGCCTGCTCCGGAGAGCCTGGCGCGCGTGCTCGACTGGTCCGTCGAGGCTCTGCGCGTTCGGACGCAGCGGTAGTGGGCCCGGAACCGACTGTGCCGGGGCCGGACGCCGACGCGGACGATCGGCCGGTGACCGACACCGCCGTACTGCGTGCGGATGCCACGCCGTCCGCTGCCGCCCTCGTCATTCGTCCCTGGTGCATGCAGGACGTTCCCGCGCTGGTCGAGGCATGCCGGGAGGATCCAGACTTGCGCCACTGGACAGGCTCTTCCGTGGAGAACGACACCGACGCGGTGCGGTGGGTGCGGGCCCAGCAGCGAGGATGGGCGGTCGGCGACCGGTTCGGCTTCGCGGTCCTCGAAGCGCAACCCGACCCAACCCATGGGCAGTTGGTCGGCAATGTGGTCCTCAAGGAAGTCGCCTCCGGCAAACCCTCGGCCGAGGTGGGCTATTGGACCGCGGCGCATGCTCGCGGACGGGGTGTGGCGCCTCGCGCTCTGGAGGCCCTCACCGGCTGGGCCTTCGACACGCTCGGGGCCGGCCGGCTGACGCGTCTGGAACTCCTGCATCAGGTGGACAACTCCGCTTCGTGCCGCGTTGCGCAGAAGAGCCGGTACGAGTTCGACAGCCTTCTGCCCGCGGCGCCGCCCTCCTTCCCTCTCGACGGTCATCTGCACATACGGTGCAGGGACGCCTGAGATCCACGCGTGCTCTGCGGATCGGCCGAGGTGGGTGTCTGTTTCGTGAAAGTGCCTGGGAGTGGTGCGCCGCCGGGTAGAACTGCTGGTCAGGAAGTCCGCTCCCCGCACCCGCTGGAGTGGCCCCAGGCCGCGGGTGCGCTCGGCCCGCAGGACCACCTGGCGCCGACGGCCGGGCCCGGTCGCGGCGCACCGTTGCCGACGCTGTGGACCGGAGCGTGCCGCTCGATGGCGGCGCGTGGTCCCCGGGATCGATGGTCGCCTTTTCCCGCTCCGTTTATCCGCTGCCCTCTCGTCACGGGAGGGCAGCCTCTCTCGGGCGTCCTGTCGGGGTCGCGGTGGGGGCTTTCAGCCGAGTGTGGTGATGGTGGTGTTCCAGCCGCCGGTGCCTACTTCGGTGGAGGGTCCGTCGATGGGGTTTCCGGTGGTGTTGGCCGGCAGGACGCGGTGACGGCCACCAGCACCGTCTGGGACAACCAGTGCTTCACGTATGACGTCCTGGGCGAACTCGTCAACGCCTGGACCTCCAAGCTGATCCCCAACGGCTCGGGAACCGGCTGCAAGGCCGCCAACGGCACCACCTGGGGCAACCGCACCGACGCATCCTCCTCCACCGGCCCGATCGCCGACGCCTCCGCCGACGCCACCGACACCCCGGCCGGCCTGACCAACACCGCCCCCGACGCCACGACCCTCTCCACCGACACGAACTCCTACCACCAGGCGTTCACCTACGACTGGATCGGCAACCGGGTCACGGCCACGGACCGCGCCCCCGCTGGAACCACCACCTACACCTCCACCTACAACACCACCCAGCCCCACACCCTCGCCTCCGTCGCCTCCACCCCGGCCGGCAAGGAAACCAGCTACACCTACAACCCCACCGGCACCACCAAAACCCGCAACCTCCCCGGCACCACCCCCGACCAGACCCTCCAGTGGACGGCCGAGCACAAACTCGCCTCGAACACCGTCGGCACCACCAAGACCACCTACGTCTACGACGCCGACGGCAACCGCATCCTCGAGCACACCCCGAACACCGGCAGCACCCTCTACCTCGGCGAAACCGAACTCACCACCGACACCGTCGGCCTCATCACCCGCGCCTCCCGCGCCTACGCCCAGGCCGGCACCCCCACCGTCGTCCGCACCACCACCAACCAGTCGGCAACCGGACACACCCTCAACGTCCTGCTCACCGACCACCTCGGCACCGCCCACACCACCGTCGAAGCCGGCGGCACCCAGCCCGTCACCCGCCGCGCCTTCAAGCCCTACGGCGAACCCCGCGGCCCCAAGCCCGCCAACTGGCCCAACAAGCGCACCTACCTCGGCGTAGGCATCGACGACACCATCTCCGGCCTCACCCACATCGGCGCCCGCGAATACGACCACACCACCGGCCGCTTCCTCTCCGCCGATCCCCTCATCGACATCACCGACCCGCTCCAAATGAACGGGTACACCTACGCCAACGGCAGCCCCATCACCAAGAGCGACCCCACCGGCCTGCGTCCGGAAGGCGTCTGCGGCGGAAACTCCAGCAGGTGCAACTCCGACAACGACGGAACCGATGCCTCACAGACCTACCACGAATCGTGGGAGTACAAGGTCACGGGCTGGAAGTACAACAGCTGGGAGGAAAACCAAGAGGGGAAGCGGACCTACAACAAGCCTCACGGTGTGAACTGGGGAACTGTCGTTCTTTTCCACCGTCGAAAGATGACGTGGAACGGCAACACAGTTGCGGGAATCGGTCGGTTCTTCGCTTCCGGTGTCGATGCTCTCCTCATGATCAAGCCCATGAGTGACAGGGTGAGCAGCTCTCCGGTAGCCGACGGGTATGACGGCCTGATGGGAAATATGGGCGTCGACACCACAGACCCCGGCTACGAAGACGGTGAGGGGTTCGTGGGAATGGTGGCCCTGCCCTTTGCCGGGGCCAAGGGGTTGCTCAAGAAGTGTCATTCTTTCCTTCCTGAAACCGAAGTTCTCATGGGTGACGGCACGGCCAAGAAGATTGAGGACGTCCAAACCGGCGATGTAATCCTCACCACTGACGTAGCCACCGGTCAGGAGCGGCGAAAGAAGGTCGTCGAGACTATCCGAACGGAAAGTGACAAGGAGTTCGTCGAACTCACCCTCGCCACCTCCAACGGTGGCAGCGTCCTCATCACTACAAGTACGCACCCGTTTTGGGTTCCGGAGCTCGACAGCTGGATCGAGGCCGGCGATCTCGCCAGCGGGGACTGTAAATCGTTCGGTGTAACTCCCGATCATGGAGGATGCATCGATGACCAGTGAGAACGTGCCCGAGGGCGAGTCCGTCGAGGCGGCTGAGCCGCAGCCGTCGAGGGTG
>NZ_JBEYEI010000021.1:0-165178 GCF_040633895.1 Streptomyces sp. NPDC007863 | reverse complement strand
AGCGTTAGGGAAACGCCCGGTTACATTCCGAACCCGGAAGCTAAGCCTTTCAGCGCCGATGGTACTGCAGGGGGGACCCTGTGGGAGAGTAGGACGCCGCCGAACAATTTTTAGCCTCAACCCCCAGACCTTGTCTGGGGGTTGAGGCATTTTTGCGTTCTAGGCTGGACGCATGCGCCATGACCTGATCATCTTCGACAACGACGGCGTGCTCGTCGACAGCGAGCCGATCTCCAACCGGCTGCTGGCCGGCTACCTCACCGAGCTCGGGCACCCCACCACGTACGAGGAATCCGTCCGTGACTACATGGGATCCGCGATGCACCGGATCCACGACCTCGTGCGGGAGCGGACCGGGCAGCGGCTGCCCGAGGACTTCGACTCGACCTTCCACGCGCGGGTCTTCGCCGCCTTCCAGGAGGAACTGGAGCCGGTGGAAGGGGCGGTGGACGTGCTGAAGCGGCTCGTCGCCGACGGAGTGCCGTACTGCGTGGCCTCGTCCGGGAGTCACGAGCGGATCCGGGTCGGGCACCGGAAGACCGGGCTCGACGCCTACTTCCCCGACGAGCTCGTCTACAGCGCCGAGGACGTGGGGCGGGGCAAGCCGGCGCCGGACCTCTTCCTCCACGCGGCCGCGCGGAGGGGGGTGGCGCCCGAGCGGTGCGTCGTCGTCGAGGACAGCCGGCTCGGGGTGCAGGCGGCCGTCGCGGCCGGGATGGACGTGTACGGGTTCACGGCGATGACACCGCGGGACCGGCTGGCGGGAGCACAAGGGTTCTTCTCGCGCATGGAGGAGCTGCCCGCCATTTTGGGTCTGTGATCCATCTACCCATCGGTAGGAGGCGGCCCTACGCTGTGCGGCCATGACCGATGTGCGGCTGCGGCGGGGGCGGGGGTCCCTGGCCCTCAGTTTCTTCGTCCAGGGCGTGGCCTTCGCGCTGCTCGTGACCCGGATACCCGGGATCCAGGACCGGTACGGGATCTCCGACGGGCTGCTGCCCCTCTTCCTGGCCGCCGTGCCGATCCTCGCCGGGGTCGCGAGCGTGGCGACCGAGAAGGTCGTGGCCCGGGTGGCGCCCTCGCGGGTGCTGCGGTGGTCCCAGCCCGTCGTGCTCCTCGCGCTGCTCGGCGTGGGGGCGGGGGACGCCCTGTGGACGGCGGCCGTGGCGCTGGGGGTGTTCGGGCTCGCGGTCGGCGCGCTCGACGCCTCCATGAACATGCTGGGGGTGAGCCTCCAGCGGACGTACGGCCGGAGCATCATGCTCGGCTTTCATGCCGCGTACAGCCTCGGCGGGATCGCCGGCGCCTCGCTGGCCTGGGCCGGGGCGCACTGGCACCTGACACTGTTCTGGTCCTACCTGCCGGTCGTCGTGGTGCTGGCGCCGGCGGCGTACCTCGGCAGCCGGTGGTACGTCGACGGGAAGCCGGCGCCGGACGGGAGCGGGGAGGCGAGGGGCGGGGCGCTGTCGTTCAAGCTGCTGCTGCCGCTGTGCCTGGTGATGACCTTCGCGTACATCGGGGACTCGACGGTCTCCAACTGGTCGGCGAAGTACCTCCAGGACGTGCTCGGCGGTTCGGAGGAGGCGGCGACCGTCCCGTACAACGCGTACATGGTGACGACGCTGCTCGGGCGGGCCGTGGGCGACCTGGGGGTGCGGTACTTCGGGGCGGCGGTGGTCGTGCGGGCCGGGGCGGTGCTCGCGGCGTGCGGGTTCGCGCTGGTGGCGGTGGCGCCGTCGGCGTGGGTGGGGATCGCGGCCTTCACCGTCCTCGGGCTCGGGCTGAGCGTGATCGTGCCGCAGACCTTCGCGGCGGCCGGGCGGCTCTTCCCGGAGAACAGCGACGCGGCCGTCGCGCGGCTCAACGTCTTCAACTACGTCGGCTTCCTCGTCGGCTCGCCGCTCGTCGGGGCGCTCGGGGACGCCTGGAGCTACCGGGGGGCCATGGTGGTGCCGATGGTGCTCGTCCTGGTCACGGTGGCGTATGCCACGTCGTTCGGCGCGCGGGAGGCCCGATACGGTGGCGGTCATGAGCGGCCGCGCACTGTTGATGTGGGATGAAGCTGTCACGGGCTACGACTTCGGACCCCAGCACCCGATGGACCCGGTACGGCTCGCACTGACCATGGGTCTGGTCCGCGCCTTCGGGCTCGACCGGGCGGTGGACGTGGTGGCGGCCAAGCCGGCCGGGGACTCGACGCTGCGGCTCGTGCACCGCGAGGACTACCTGGACGCCGTGAAGGCCGCCTCCGCCGATCCGCGCCACGCCGACCAGGCGTACGGGCTCGGGACGGTCGACGATCCGGCGTTCGCGGGGATGCACGAGGCGTCCGCGCTGATCGCCGGGCAGTCGGTGGCGGCGGCGGAGGCCGTGTGGCGGGGCGAGGCGGGGCACGCGGTGAACTTCGCCGGCGGGCTGCACCACGCGATGCCCGGCGGGGCGGCCGGGTTCTGCGTCTACAACGACGCCTCGCTGGCCATCGCCCGGCTCCTGGAGCTGGGCGCGGAGCGGGTCGCGTACGTGGACGTCGACGTGCACCACGGGGACGGGGTGCAGGCGGCGTTCTGGGAGGACCCGAGGGTCCTGACGATCTCGCTGCACGAGCATCCGCGGACGCTGTTCCCGCAGACCGGCTGGCCGGAGGAGACCGGCGCGGCCGGGGCCGGCGAGGGGAGCGCGGTGAACGTGGCGCTGCCCGCCGGCACCGGGGACGCCGGCTGGCTGCGGGCCTTCCACGCGGTGGTGCCGGAGCTCCTCGCCGACTTCCGGCCGCAGGTCCTGGTGACCCAGCACGGGGCGGACACCCACTTCGACGACCCGCTGGCCCACCTGGCGGTGTCGCTGGACGCGCAGCGGGCCGTGCAGGAGGCGTGCCACGAGCTGGCGCACGCCCACGCGGACGGCCGGTGGGTGGCGCTCGGCGGCGGCGGATACGCCGTGGTCGACGTCGTACCGCGGTCGTGGACGCACCTGGTGGGTATCGCGGCGCACGCGCCCGTGGCGCCCGAGACGGTGGTGCCGTCCTCGTGGCGGGACGAGGTGTACGCGCGGACCCGGCAGCTGGGTCCGGGGCGGATGACGGACGGGCGGTGGCCGGTGGACTTCCGTGACTGGACGGCCGGTTACGACCCCGCGGACCGCCTCGACCAGGCGGTGCTCGCGACCCGGAAGGCGGCCTTCCCGCTGCGCGGGCTGCTCGCCTGACCCGTACCGTCCTGTTACGCCAACTGTGCGGCGTGCAGCGGATTCTGACGCTCCGACAGTGGTGATCCGGCAGCATCGTGAGGGTGTTGAGTACCGGGGCGCTGCGGGCGCATCTGTTGGCGGCGGGGTTGGCGGGGACGGTGGCGACCTCGCGGGAGGAGAGCCTGCGGAGCTATCGGCTCTTCGCCGCGCGGGACCCCCGGGTGACGCTGGGCCTCGTGCCGGCCGGCGGCTGGGGCGAGGCGGACCTGCTGCGGCTGATGGCGGAGAAGTGCGGGGTGTCGGGGGATCCGGCGTACCGCTCGGGGCCGGACGCGATCGATCCGGAGCGGACGCTGCGCGGTCTGGAGGCGTTCGCCGGGCGGCTGGCGGTGGCGGCGGCGCGGCGGGCTCCGGTGCTGTTCGGGACGGGGCATCCGCACCGGCTGCTCGGTTTCTACGTCGCGCTCGCAGACGCTCTGTCGGCGGCGGGATGTGACGTACTCACCCCGGCGCAGGGGCGATGTGTCGACATAACGACCCGGTTCGGTCTACGCACGTACGTCCTCGACTACGTACGCGGCGTCGCGTTCGTACGGGAGGCGGGGCCGTCGGAGGGCGGGCGTGAGCCGGGGGCGCACTCCCACTCGGCGCTGCCCGTGCGGGCCGCCCTGGAGAGCGCCGCGGAGGCCGGCGGGCCGTTGCCGGAGCTGGTCGTGGGCGACCACGGCTGGGTCTGCGGTGCTGGTCAGCTGGGTATCGAGGCGATCGGGCTGGCCGACACCGACGATCCGGCGCTCTTCGTCGGGGAGGCCGAGGGGCAGGTGGCGGTGGCCGTCCCGCTGGATGACGGCGTGCCCTCGGCGTACTACCGTCCCCTCACGCGCTATGTACTCAATCGAGCGTGTCTGTCACGGTAAACGGGCGATAGGGGCTCCTCTTCCCCACTCGCACCACCCGCCCCTAGTCTGATTCGTGAGCGTTCGACGACGAAGAGTCACCGGAGGGGAAGCCGGTGGGCGTCGCGGCGGAAGGTACAGGTGGGTCATGGCTGCTGGCGATCGGCCTCTCAACGAGGTCAAGTTCCTGACCGTGGCGGAAGTCGCCGCGGTGATGCGCGTATCGAAGATGACCGTGTACCGCTTGGTGCACAGCGGTCATCTGCCGGCGATCCGGGTGGGCCGGTCCTTCCGGGTCCCGGAGCAGGCGGTTCACGCGTACCTGAGGGAGTCGTACGTGGGGGTGGGGACCGCGTAGGGGGCGCGCGGTCGACCTGCGGCCGAACGGCCGGTGAGCCGCGTCCGGCCCTCGGATTACTCGTGTGGTGCCAGGGGCGGTAGGCTGACCCCTCGTAGGTCGTGTGGGCCCAGACGCCCCGCACCAGTGAGAAGAAGTGAGCGAGGGTAGTCGTGGGCTCTGTTATCAAGAAGCGGCGCAAGCGGATGGCCAAGAAGAAGCACCGCAAGCTGCTCAAGCGCACGCGCGTTCAGCGTCGCAACAAGAAGTAAGCGGCGGCCGCGCGAGCGGTTTCCCGTGCGTGAGAAGGCGTGGCTCTTCACCGTCATCGGTGGAGGGCCACGTTTTCATTGCGCCGAAATGCTCAGGCGCTACGGTGGCGGCTACGGAAAGACGGACGGAAGTTCGGACGGAAGGCGCTGATCTTGGGCAAGGTCGTGCTCGTCACCGGTGCCGCCCGGCATCTGGGGGGCCGTTTCGTGCGGCGCATCCAGCGGGACCCGGAGGTGGAGCGGGTGGTGGCCGTGGACGCGGTGGAGCCCGCGCATCCGCTGGGGGCCGCCGACTTCGTCCGGGCGGACATCCGCCGGCCGGCCATCGCCAAGGTCCTCGCGGAGCACGAGGTGGACACGGTGGTGCACCTCGACGTGACGGGGACGGCGCTGGGCGCCGGCGGCAGGACGGCGGTCAAGGAGACCAACGTCATCGGCACCATGCAGCTGCTCGGGGCCTGCCAGCAGTCGCCGCGGGTCGGCCGGCTCGTGGTGAAGTCCAGTACGGCCGTGTACGGCTCCGCGCCGCGCGATCCGGCGGTCTTCACCGAGACGACGCCGGCGAAGTCGCTGCCGAGCGGGGGTTTCGCCAAGGACGCCGTCGAGGTCGAGGGGTACGTGCGGGGCTTCGCCCGGCGGCGGCCGGACGTGGCGGTGTGCGTGCTGCGGTTCGCGAACATCCTGGGCCCCCGGGTGCAGTCGCCGCTGACCGAGTACCTGTCGCTGCCGGTGCTGCCGACGGTCCTGGGATACGACCCGCGCCTCCAGTTCGTCCACGAGGACGACGTGATCGACGTCCTGCGCCTCGTGGCGCAGGAGCCGCGCCGGGCGTCCCTGAACAGCGGGACCTTCAACGTGGCGGGCGACGGGGTGCTGCTGCTGTCCCAGTGCGCGCGGCGGCTCGGGCGGCCGACGGTGCCGGTGCTGCTGCCCGCGGTGACCTGGGTGGGCTCGGCGCTGCGCACGGTGGGGCTGACGGACTTCGCGCCCGAGCAGATCCGGCTCCTCACGCACGGGCGGGTCGTGTCGACCGTCCAGCTGCGGGAGGTGCTGGGTTTCCGGCCGCGGTACTCCACGGCAGAGGCCTTCGCGGACTTCGCGGCGAGCCGGGGGCCGGGGCTGCTGCCGCCGGAGCGGCTCGCGGAGGCGGTGGACCGGCTGGCGGACCGGGTCGTCCCGGGGGCGGTTCCTTCTCCTGACTCTCACGACGGTGCCTGAGGAGCGGCGACAGCGATGGCGGACGCCAAGGTGATTCCTTTCGACGACGACCGTTCGCGGGCCCGGCGGCGGCCCGGCCGGCCCGAGGAGCCGTCCGGGGCCGGGCCCGGCGGTCCTGCGGCCGTACGGGCGCTGCCGGGGGCGCGGGAGGTGCCGGACGAGGCGCCCGCCCCGGAGCCCGTGGCGGAGCCCGGCACGGAGGAGACCGGGCGGGCCGGGTGGGAGCGGAAGCTCGCGGGCGGGCTCGCGTTCCTGCGGCGCCGGGTCACGGGGGAGTACGAGGTCGACGAGTTCGGGTACGACGCCGAGCTGACCGACCAGGTGCTGATGTCGCTGCTGCGCCCGCTGTACGAGAAGTACTTCCGGGTGGAGGTGAAGGGCGTCGGGAACATCCCGGAGAAGGGCGGGGCGCTGATCGTCGCCAACCATTCCGGGACGCTGCCGCTGGACGGGCTGATGATGCAGGTGGCGGTGCACGACCACCATCCGGCGGGCCGGCACCTGCGGCTGCTCGCGGCGGATCTGGTCTTCGTGCTGCCGGTGGTCAACGAGCTGGCCCGGAAGGCGGGGCACACCCTCGCGTGCGCGGAGGACGCGGAGCGGCTGCTGAAGGCCGGGGAGGTCGTCGGCGTGATGCCGGAGGGCTTCAAGGGGATCGGGAAGCCGTTCTCGGAGCGGTACAAGCTCCAGCGGTTCGGCCGGGGCGGCTTCGTCTCGACGGCGCTGCGGGCGGGGGTGCCGATCGTGCCCTGCTCGATCGTGGGCGCCGAGGAGATATACCCGATGATCGGGAACGCGAAGACGCTGGCGCGGCTGCTCGGTCTGCCGTACGTGCCGGTGACGCCGACGTTCCCGTGGCTGGGGCCGCTGGGGATGCTGCCGCTGCCGACGAAGTGGACGATCGAGTTCGGGGAGCCGATCCCGACGGACGGCTACCCGCCGGAGGCGGCGGAGGACCCGATGCTGATGTTCAACCTGACGGACCAGGTCCGCGAGCAGATCCAGCACACGCTCTACAAGCTGCTGGTGCAGCGGCGGTCGGTGTTCTTCTGAGGGGCCTGCGGAGATGGAGGAAGGGGCGCCCCCCGTCCGTGGGGGCGCCCCTTCCTCTTGTCAGCGAGCGTCCTCGCTGTCGATGCCGAGGCCTGGAAGGAGGCCCGGCAGGAGTGGCGGGATGGTGACGTCGGGGGGCGTGGGGGTCACCTGCTGTTCCTCGGGGGCGGTGGTGCCCGTCGGGCTCGGCAGGAGGCCGCCGGTGTTGCCGCCGAGGAGTCCGTCGTCCTCGGGGGCGGTGGTACCTGTCTCGGCGCCCGGGCTCGGGGTGGTGCCGGTGCCGGTCGTGGTGCCGGTGCCCACGCCCTGGGTGGTGCCGCTGGGGCGGGGGGTGGTGGCGGAGTGACCGTCCTGGGCCGGGGTGCCCTGGGTGGTCGTGGGCTGCCTGGTGTCCGTGCCCGGCTGGTTCTGGCGGGCGGTGGGGCTGCTGCTGGAGCCGGGGTCGGCCGCGCCCTTTTCGAGGGTGCGGGGCAGCATCGACTGGAGCGGCTCGACTTCCTGGTCTATGGCGTCGAAGACGCCGCTGACCTCTTCGCCGACGTCCGTGAGCTGGACGGGGAGACGGTCGCGCAGGCCGTTCCAGGTGTCGCGGTGGGCCTGGGCGAAGGAGTTCAGCCGGGCCATCGGGGCGAGCTCGCCGTCCCGGTCGTAGGCCTGGCGGAGCAGCCGGTGGCCCTCCTCGGCGTCGTGCTTCATGCCGCCGAGGGCGCGCCGGATCTCGCCGAGGGACTCGTGGTCGAGGTCCCCGGCGCGGGCGCGCTCCATGAGGCGGCGGGCCTCGCTGAGCCGGGTGGACGCCTGGTCGAGGTAGATGCCCCCGCGGTCGGCGTCGTCGTCGGCCATGCCCAGCTTGAGGTCTTCCATGCCGCGCTTGAGGCCGTAGAGCGAGTCACCGGGGAGGGCGTCGGAGCTGGCGGCGGCGACGCCGCCGAAGGCTCCGGCCGCCACCCCGACGGTGAGGCCGCCGGCGGCGAGCCCCTTCGTCCAGCGGCTGCGCGGGCGGAGTTTGCGCAGGGGGGATGCCCGGTGGGCGCCCCTGGTACTCCGCTGCTCCGGGACGGTAGGGCCCGCGGCGGCCGTCCCTTGGGCGAACATCGCCTCCATGGCGGCGACGAGCTGGGCTCGCTGCACCACCTTGACCTCGGGGTCGAGTTCCGGTTTCGGCAGGTCGCCGAGTCCGCTCGCCAAGGCCAACAGCCGTCCCTGGTCGCCCGTGTCGGCCGGGGCGTCGGGCCGGTCGGCGGCCTCGCCCTCGGGCGCCCGGTCCTCCAGGGCTTGGGCGAAGGCGTTCGCCCGCCGGTGCACGTTCGCGATCACTGGCGGCACCTCCTCTCGTCATGACGGTCGACTCCCCAAGGGGTCCGGAAGGTTGCCCGCCTTGAGCGGATCCACACGAACGAGTGAGTATCCGCAGGCAGGGCGTGACCACAGGGAGCCTGCATTTCGCACAACGAGCGGCGCGGCACTTGGGTTACGCGCGAAAGATGATCGGACCAGTGCGTCATCGATGCGTCACCGACTGTGATTTGGGACGGGCAGTGGTGGCGTGGGGGGAGAGGTGGGGGTGAGGGGGACAAGTGACTTCTGTGGGGGAGGGGACACGGGGAGGGGAGTGAGGGGATGGGGGGAGGGGGGCGGCGGCGGTCGGCGGTCCGGGAACGGTGGGGCCGGTCCGGTCAGCGGGCGTCTTCGGGCAGGAGTCGGGCCAGGGTGCGGACGGCCCGGTACTGGAGGGTCTTGATGGCGCCCTCGTTCTTCCCCATGACCCGCGCGGTCTCGGCGACCGAGAGGCCCTGGAGGAAGCGGAGGGTGACGCACTCCTGCTGCTGGGGGTTGAGGCGGCGGACGGCGTCGAGGAGCGCGGCGTTGGAGAGGGACTCGAGGACGGAGTCCTCCGGGCTGCGTTCGACCTCGTTGGCGTCGAGCATCTCGCCGGTGGTGACCTCCAGCCGGAAGCGGCTGGACTTGAAGTGGTCGGCGACGAGGTTGCGGGCGATGGTGACCAGCCAGGCGCCGAAGTCGCGGCCCTGCCAGGTGAAGGTGGAGATCCGGCGCAGGGCGCGCAGGAAGGTCTCGCTGGTGAGGTCCTCCGCCGTCGCCTTCCCGCCGACGCGGTAGTAGATGTAGCGGTAGACGGTGTCGCTGTACTGGTCGTACAGCCGGCCGAAGGCCTCGGCCTCGCCCGCCTGAGCGCGCTCGACCAGGTCCATCATCCGGGCGCTGTCGCTGTCGGCGGTGGGGCGTCGGGCGGCGGTCGAGTTGCCGGCGCCGCCGCGCGCGCCCCGTCTGCCGACGGCGGCACCGCCGTCGGCCAGGGCATAGCAAGGGCCGGCCGGTGCCGGTGCGGCGAAGGCGAAGGCGGGCGCAGGGCCGACGTACGCGGTGGGGACGAAGCCACGCAAGTGGTCGAGGACCGTTGCGCGCAGCGTAGCCAGGCCCGAGGCGTCAACCCCGACGTGTGGGTACACGGGACTCCCAGAGGCAGAGCTTCCATCACGTGCAGTGCGGATCCGTTCACTCGTCGTGGCGACGGGAGGGTTCCGCTGTGCGTCTGAGGAGAATAACGCTTCGTACAGGCAGCGCTACACCCAGTTGCTCAAATCATCGATTACGTCGGTTCTGTTACTGCTTGCAAGCAGATCAAGTCGCACTTCGTGATCGGTTATTGATCGAGTGACTTCCGAGTGTGATTGCGTCGGCGTTGCGTTGTGCTCATGTGCGGTAGGGGAGAGTGAGCGCCGCCGCTCCTGGGTAAGGGCGCGGGAATGCCCGGGAGCCGGGGTGTGCGGGCGCTGTTCGACCACGGACGGGTGAGTCCCGCTGGTCCGTGGTTGTCGCAGATGATCGCAGCCGAAACGTATCGCCACGGGCGTGGCGCTCCGTGAGCGGCGGGGCGTTCGGGTACGGGCGCGGTTCAGCGGCGGCGGCGGTGCAGGGCGACCGCGGCGGCGGTGCCGCCGGCGACGGCGCCGAGGCCCGCGGCGGCCGGGATGCCGATCTTGGCGGCCTTGCGGCCGGTCCGGTAGTCGCGCAGCCGCCATTCCAGGTCCCTGGCGTGCCGGCGCAGCTTGGTGTCGGGGTTGATCGCGTACGGGTGGCCGACGAGCGAGAGCATCGGGATGTCGTTGTGCGAGTCGCTGTACGCGGCGCAGCGGGCGAGGTCCAGGCCCTCGGCGGCGGCCAGGGCGCGTACCGCCTCGGCCTTGGCCGGGCCGTGCAGCAGCTCGCCGACGAGGCGGCCGGTGTAGACGCCGTCGACGGACTCGGCGACCGTGCCCAGGGCGCCGGTGAGGCCGAGGCGGCGGGCGATGATCGTGGCCGTCTCGACCGGGGCGGCCGTCACCAGCCAGACCTTCTGGCCCGCGTCGAGGTGGGCCTGGGCCAAGGCGCGGGTGCCCGGCCAGATCCGGTCGGCCATGTACTCGTCGTAGATCTCCTCGCCGATCGACATCAGTTCGGAGACGCGGTGGCCCTTGACGATGGAGAGCGCGCTGTCGCGGGCCTCCTGCATGTGGGCCGGGTCCTCGACGCCGGCCAGCCGGAACCAGACCTGCGCCCAGGCGAAGCGGGCGAGTTCGCGGCGCTGGAAGAACTTCCGCTTGTACAGGCCGCGGCCGAAGTGGAAGATCGCGGCGCCCTGCATCACGGTGTTGTCGAGGTCGAAGAAGGCGGCGGCCCGGACGTCGCCCGCGACGGGGAACTCGGGCTCCTCGGGCGCGGTTTCGGCGGCCTCGGCCGCTTCGAGGGCGGCGGCCTCCTCCTCGCGCTCCCGCTCCAGCTGGAGCGAGGTCTTGCGGGCCGCCTCGGCGGCGGCCTCGCCTGCGAGGACGCTGCGCGCGGTGGCGGAGCGCCTACGGGGGGTGAGCCATCCCAGAGCGGCCATGTCTGGAGCATAGCCAGTCTGTTCGGTCCTTCCCGACTTGTGGCGATGCCGTCGTGTGAACAGTGCGGGTCCCCGCCGTGACCGGGCGGGACAATGGACGGCATGTTCGGACGTACCAAGAAGAGGGACGCGGCCAAGGATCCGGCCGCGCGGACCGTGACGCTCATCGGGAAGCCGGGGTGTCATCTCTGCGACGACGCCCGGGCGGTGATCGAGGCCGTCTGCGCCGAGACCGGGGCGCGCTGGGAGGAGCGGGACATCCTCCAGGACGAGGCGCTGTACAAGGAGTACTGGGAGCAGATCCCCGTCGTCCTGGTGGACGGGGAGCAGCACACCTTCTGGCGGGTGGACGCCGAGCGGCTCCGGCGCGAACTGGGTGCCTGACCGAAAGCCGGTTACCATCGTGGACGTTTTGTTGGCATTCGGGGGCCACGTCGTGAGGAGAGTGTGCGGCTTTGCCCCCTTCGGGATCTCAACGTGTCGCACCGTGTGACGGTTCCGTACCGTCGATAACCGGTCGCGTGACCCCGGTCACTTTGGGTAGACAAAACGGACACCATCTTTGTGCACGCGTTCACAAAGACATAGCCTGCATTCGACGGGGCGGTCCTGGGACATATGGCCGCCTGCAGCCCCGCTCATCCCGCAGGAGCACCGTGGCAACTGGCCGAACTCACCGACCGGCGACCCGTAGCCGAGGAATTCCCGAGGCCACCGTCGCCCGCCTTCCGCTGTATCTGCGCGCCCTGACCGCGCTCTCGGAACGCTCCGTACCCACGGTCTCCTCGGAGGAGCTCGCGGCCGCGGCCGGCGTCAACTCCGCGAAGCTGCGCAAGGACTTCAGCTACCTCGGCTCGTACGGCACCCGCGGTGTCGGCTACGACGTCGAGTACCTCGTCTACCAGATCTCCCGCGAGCTCGGCCTGACCCAGGACTGGCCGGTCGTCATCGTCGGCATCGGTAACCTCGGCGCCGCGCTCGCCGGATACGGCGGCTTCGCCTCCCGAGGCTTCCGCGTCGCCGCGCTGATCGACGCCGACCCCGCCATGACCGGCAAGCCGGTCGCCGGGATCCCCGTCCAGCACAGCGACGACCTGGAGAAGATCATCGCCGAGGACGGCGTCTCCATCGGCGTCATCGCGACCCCGGCCGGCGTCGCCCAGGCGGTCTGCGACCGGCTCGTCGCCGCCGGCGTCACCTCCATCCTCAACTTCGCCCCGACCGTGCTCTCCGTGCCCGACGGCGTCGACGTGCGCAAGGTGGACCTCTCCATCGAGCTGCAGATCCTCGCCTTCCACGAGCAGCGCAAGGCCGGCGAGGAGCCGGGCGAGGAGACCGCGCCGCCCGCGGCGCCGCCCGCCGCCCGGACCACCGCCGACAGCGGCCGCAAGGGACCCGACGGGGACGCCCCCGCGGTGATGCCGGCATGAGCCTCCTCGTCGTCGGGCTGAGCCACCGCAGCGCCCCCGTCTCCATCCTGGAGCGGGCCTCGCTGCAGGCGGACACCCAGACCAAGCTCCTCCAGGACACCCTCGCCGCCGAACCGGCCGCCGAGGCCACCGTCCTCGCCACCTGCAACCGCATCGAGCTCTACGCCGACGTCGACAAGTTCCACGCCGGCGTCGCCGAGCTGTCCACGCTGCTCGCCCAGCACAGCGGCGTCGGCCTGGACGAGCTCACCCCCTACCTCTACGTGCACTACGAGGACCGGGCCGTCCACCACCTCTTCTCGGTGGCCTGCGGCCTCGACTCCATGGTCGTCGGCGAGGGCCAGATCCTCGGCCAGATCAAGGACGCCCTCGCCCTCGGCCAGGTCCAGCACACCGCGGGCCGGCTCCTGAACGACCTCTTCCAGCAGGCCCTGCGGGTCGGCAAGCGCGCCCACAGCGAGACCGGCATCGACCGGGCCGGGCAGTCGCTCGTCACCTTCGGCCTGGAGCAGCTCGCCCAGGACACCGACGTCGAGAGCTGGGCCCGCGGCAAGAGGGCCCTGGTCATCGGCGCCGGCTCGATGTCCTCGCTGGCCGCCGCGACCCTCGCCCGCGCCGGGGTCGCCGAGATCGTCATCGCCAACCGCACCCTCGCCCGCGCCGAGCGGCTCGCCGAGATCCTCGCCGAGCCCGGAGGTACGGGCGTGGCCGCGCGCGCGGCCGAGATGGTTGCCGTCGGCGACGAACTGGGCCGGGCGGACATCGTCGTCTCCTGCACCGGAGCCACCGGACTCGTCCTCACCGGCGAGGCGATCGCGACGGTCGCCGAGAGCCGCGACGAGCCGCTGTACCTGCTCGACCTCGCCATGCCCCGCGACATCGACGCCGCCGCCCACCGGATCCCCGGCGTCCGGCTCGTCGACATCGAATCCCTGGCCGACGCCTCCGCCGACGCCCCCATGGCCCACGACGTCGACCAGGTCCGCTCCATCGTCTCCGACGAGGTCGCCGCCTTCGGCGCCGCCCAGCGCGCCGCCCACATCACCCCGACCGTGGTCGCCCTGCGCACCATGGCCGCCGACGTGGTGGCCAGCGAGGTCGCCCGCCTGGAAGGCCGCCTCCCCGGCCTCGACGACAAGCAGCGCGCCGAGATCACCCAGACCGTGCGCCGCGTCGTCGACAAGCTCCTGCACGCGCCGACCGTGCGGGTCAAGCAGCTCGCCAGCGAGCCCGGCGGCGCCGGGTACGCCGACGCGCTGCGGACACTCTTCGACCTCGACCCGGAGACGGTGGCTTCCGTCTCCCGGGCCGACCTGAATGACGCCGACGTCAAGAACCGAGGGCGAGTATGACCGAGAGGGCACTGAGGCTCGGGACCAGGCGCAGCAAGCTCGCCATGGCCCAGTCCGGGCACGTGGCCGACGCCGTCCGGCAGCTGACCGGCCGGCCCGTCGAGCTCGTGGAGATCACCACGTACGGGGACACCTCCCGTGAGCACCTCGCGCAGATCGGCGGCACCGGCGTCTTCGTCGCGGCCCTGCGCGACGCGCTGCTCGACGGCGAGGTCGACTTCGCCGTCCACTCCCTGAAGGACCTGCCGACCGCCCAGCACCCCGACCTGGTGCTGGCCGCGATCCCGAAGCGCGAGGACCCGCGCGACGTCCTGATCACCGGCGAGGGCCTCTCCCTCGACCGGCTCCCCAAGGGCGCCCGCGTCGGCACCGGCTCGCCGCGCCGGATGGCCCAGCTGCACGCGTACGCCCGCAGCCACGGCCTCGACCTGACCTGCGTCCCGATCCGGGGCAACGTCGACACCCGCGTCGGCTACGTCCGCAAGGGCGAGCTCGACGCCGTCGTCCTCGCCGCGGCCGGACTCAACCGCATCGGCGGCACCGAGGAGCTCCTCGGCGGCCTGTCGGCCGAGCACCTGCCGGTCGACTTCATGCTGCCCGCCCCCGGCCAGGGTGCCCTGGCCGTCGAATGCCCGGCGTCGAACTCCGACCTCGTCGCCACGCTCGCCGCCCTCGACGACCCGCAGACGCGGGCCGCCGTGACCGCCGAGCGATCCCTGCTCGCCGCCCTGGAGGCCGGCTGCAGCGCACCCGTGGGAGCGCTCGCCGACATCCTCGCCGACGGCCCCGGTCACGGGCAGGTTGTCACCGAAATGCGCCTGCGCGGCGTCGTCGGCACCACCGACGGCTCGACGCTGGTGCAGCTGTCCACCACCGGTCCCGTACCCACCTCGCACGACGAGGCGGCGGCGCTCGGACGCGAACTCGCGGCCGAGATGCTCGCCAAGGGTGCGGCCGGTCTTATGGGGGAGCGAGCACTTTGAACCCCACCAGCCCGACCACCAGCCCCGTGTCCCCCGTCTTCGCGGGCCACGGCCACGTCACCTTCCTCGGCGCAGGACCAGGCGACCCCGGACTCCTGACCCTCCGGGCCGTCGAGGCCCTCGCCGGAGCGGACGTCCTGATCGCCGAGCCGGAGGTCCTCGAAGTCGTCCGCGGCCATGCGCGCACGGGCGTGAGCACGCCTGAGCTGACGGTTGTTGACGAGGCGTCAACAACCGCCGGTGTCCCCGTGTTGAGGGATGCGGCCAATCTTGTCATGGAGGCCGCGCGCGGCGGCAGGCGGGTCGTCCGTGCGGTGACCGGCGACCCCGGCCTCGACGGGAACGCGGGCGCCGAGATGCTCGCCTGCGCCGCCGAGGGCATCCCCTTCGAGGTCGTGCCCGGCGTCGCGAACGTGGTCGGCGTCCCCGCGTACGCCGGTGTGCCGCTCCGCGACGAGCAGGGCACCGACGTCCGCTTCGTCGACGCGCGGACCGCCGACGACCGGTGCTGGGCCGAGGTCGGCGCCTCCGACGGCACCGTCGTCGTCTCCACCTCGCTGGACGCGGTCGCCGCGGCCGCCGGCGAGCTGGTGGCCGCCGGCCGCAAGCCGGACACCCCGCTCACCGTCACCATCGCCGGCACGACCACCCGCCAGCGGACCTGGACGGCGACCCTCGGGACGATCGCGCAGGTCTTCAAGCAGGGCAAGGTGCTCCCCTCTCCCGAGGGCCACCGGCCGGTGATAGCCGTGGTCGGCGAGCGCAGCGCCCCGGCGCAGCGCGACCGGCTCTCGTGGTTCGAGTCCAAGCCGCTCTTCGGCTGGCGGGTGCTCGTGCCGCGCACCAAGGAGCAGGCCGCGTCGCTCTCCGACCAGCTGCGCTCCTACGGCGCCGTGCCGCACGAGGTCCCGACCATCGCGGTCGAGCCGCCGCGGACCCCGCAGCAGATGGAGCGGGCCGTGAAGGGGCTCGTCACCGGACGGTACGAGTGGATCGCCTTCACCTCCGTGAACGCGGTCAAGGCCGTGCGCGAGAAGTTCGAGGAGTACGGGCTCGACGCCCGCGCCTTCGCCGGGATCAAGGTCGCGGCGGTGGGCGAGCAGACGGCCGCGGCGCTGGTCGACTTCGGTGTGAAGCCGGACCTCGTGCCGAGCGGCGAGCAGTCCGCCGCGGGGCTCCTGGAGGACTGGCCGCCGTACGACCCGGTCTTCGACCCGATCGACCGCGTCTTCCTGCCGCGGGCCGACATCGCGACCGAGACGCTGGTCGCGGGGCTCATCGAGCTCGGCTGGGAGGTCGACGACGTCACCGCCTACCGGACCGTGCGCGCGTCGCCGCCGCCGGCGGACACGCGCGAGGCGATCAAGGGCGGCGGCTTCGACGCGGTGCTCTTCACGTCGTCGTCGACCGTGCGGAACCTCGTCGGCATCGCCGGCAAGCCGCACAACGTCACCGTGATCGCCTGCATCGGCCCGGCGACGGCCAAGACGGCGGAGGAGCACGGGCTGCGGGTCGACGTGCTGTCGCCCGAGCCGTCCGTGCACAAGCTCGCGGAGGCGCTGGCGGAGTTCGGCATCCGGCGCCGGGAGGCGGCGCTGGAGGCGGGCGACCCGGTGACGCGCCCGAGCGAGCGACGCCCGGGGGCACGGAGGCGGCGCACTACGTAGTGCCGTGAGGTGAGTGGGTGCGGGTTTCCGTTTGCGCGGGGGCCCGCACCTTTTCGCGTCGCGGCGCCGCCGTTTCGTCGTACCCACCCGTCCGTTCCCTCCCAAGGACTTCGGCCAGGGGACCCCCAGCGGGACGCCTGCCCGCAGGGGTAGCGGGGGCGGCGGCAACACGGTGTCGGTAAGTGGCGGTGAGGGGCGGGCGTAGCCTCCTGGTATGGAATCGTATGGAAGCTTTCCGGGGGCGCGGCCGCGGCGGCTGCGGACGACGCCCGCCATGCGCCGGATGGTCGCCGAGACCCGTCTCTCCCCGGCCGACCTGATCCTGCCCGCGTTCGTCCGCGAGGGCGTCGCCGAGCCCGTGCCGATCGCGGCCATGCCGGGCGTCGTGCAGCACACGCGGGACACGCTGCGGCGGGCCGCCGTGGAGGCGGTGGAGGCCGGGGTCTCCGGGATCATGCTCTTCGGCGTTCCGGAGGACGCGAAGAAGGACGGGCTCGGGACCGCCGGGACCGACCCGGACGGCATCCTCCAGGTCGCGATCCGCGACGTCCGAGCCGAGGTCGGCGACGAGCTCGTGATCATGTCGGACCTGTGCCTCGACGAGTACACCGACCACGGCCACTGCGGCGTCCTGGACGAGGACGGCCGGGTCGACAACGACGCCACTCTGGAGCGCTACGCCGAGATGGCGCAGGTCCAGGCCGACGCCGGCGTCCACGTCGTCGGCCCCTCCGGGATGATGGACGGCCAGGTCGGCGTCGTCCGCGACGCGCTGGACACGATCGGCAAGGAGGACGTGTCGATCCTCGCGTACACCGCGAAGTACTCCTCCGCCTTCTACGGCCCCTTCCGCGAGGCCGTCGGCTCCTCCCTCAAGGGCGACCGCAAGACCTACCAGCAGGACCCGGCCAACCTCCGCGAGTCGATGCGCGAGCTGGCGCTGGACCTGGAGGAGGGCGCGGACATGGTGATGGTGAAGCCGGCCGGCCCGTACCTGGACGTGCTCGCGAAGGTCGCCGAGGCCGTGGACGTACCCGTCGCCGCGTACCAGATCAGCGGTGAGTACGCGATGGTCGAGGCCGCCGCGGAGAAGGGCTGGATCGACCGCGAGAAGGCGATCCTGGAGACCCTCACCGGCATCCGGCGCGCCGGCGGCCGGATGATCCTCACCTACTGGGCCACCGAGGCCGCGCGGATGCTCTCCGCCGGGGCCCGCTAGCCGGGGTCCGATCCGGGCCTAGTCCCACCAGAAGCTCCATGCCGGGGCGTCCACCAGCTCCTCGCGGGCGTAGGCGCGCAGAGTGTCGTGGTCGCCCTGGGTGATGACGTCCGGGCAGAAGGCGAAGTGCTCCGCCGCCACCGCCTCGGCCTCCTCCGCCGTCCGGGGCGGCGCGGCCACCGACACCACCAGCTGGTCGAAGGTGAGCGCGACGACCCGGGCGCCGAAACGGTCCTCCCAGGAGCGCAGAACGGCGGAGAGCCGGGCCACGTCGTCCTCGTGGTTCAGCGGCCCCGTCCAGCCGATGGCCGCCGGTATGTCGGCGCTGCGCCGCGCCCGGACCAGCGCCGGGCGGGCGTCCGCCAGCCAGGAGCCCGGCGCGGTCAGGGCCTCGGCGAGGCCGGCCGCCGCCCGGTCGGGGTCCGTGCGCGGCGGCAGCGCCGGGCCCAGGCCCGGCCAGCCTGCCGCGAAGGGGGCCAGCAGCTCCGCGTATCCGGGCTGCTCGCCGAAGAGTTCCTCGACGGCGGCGGTCACCCGGGGGTCCCGCTCCTCCTCGGGCACCTCGGAGTCCGCGTAGTCCTCCCACAACCCGGCGAGCACGTCCTCGGCGTCGTGCTCCGCCGGATCGCTCGTCATCTCCGGCTCCAGCTCCCACTCCTCCGGGCCGCGGTCCCCGCCCAGCAGCACCGGCAGCAGGCCCGCCGTGCGGGCCGCCGGGCGCAGGGCCGCCCAGGCGCCGGGGCCGCCGGGGCCGTGCCCCGACCAGAAGTACGGGTCGTCCGCCGGGCCGGTGAGGGCGCCGGGCGGCAGGTCGAGGCCGAGGGACCGGCCGGACGGGTCGGACGCGAGCCGGGGCAACTGGTTCGGGATCATCACCATGTCCGCAACGTACGGGGCGGCACTGACAACGACGCGTACGCTTCGGCCGGTCTCCGGGGCGGGTG
Organism: Streptomyces sp. NPDC007863; assembly: GCF_040633895.1. Taxonomy (NCBI): domain Bacteria; kingdom Bacillati; phylum Actinomycetota; class Actinomycetes; order Kitasatosporales; family Streptomycetaceae; genus Streptomyces; species Streptomyces sp. NPDC007863. The sequence goes on along the minus strand of NZ_JBEYEI010000021.1, from coordinate 146,738 downwards.
GTGCGCGTGGGGCGAGTGGTGGGGGCGAGTGGTGGGGGCGCGTGGTACGGCGCACCCTGGAGAGGTACCCGACAGGTACCTCCCGGAGGTGGTCCTCATGATGAACACGCTCGTCGGATGGCACATCGACATGGAGTTCGAGGGGAAGGGCGACCGGACGCGGTCGGCGGCCATGGTCCGGCTCTCGGACGGCACCGAGTTCCGCGCCCACGGCACCGCCCACCGGAACCCCGCCGATCCCGAACAACTCAGGGTCGGCGAGGAGATCGCGGGCGCCCGGGCCCTGATGGACCTGGCCTCGCAGCTCCTCCAGAAGGCGCACGCGGAGATCGACGAGGCGTCCGGCCGGAAGTCGTACCCGATCAACCGGTAGCCGGCCGGTTCCCGTGCCGATCGCGGGTCAGTACCGGAGGGCGTCCTCCAGTTCCTGCTGCCAGTACGAGACGGCGGCGCCGTCGTCCACGTACGTGCCCTCCGGGGCCTTGAGCGTCACCATGCTGTCCGCGGTCAGGCTCACCTTGATCGTGCGGACGGTCATGCCGTGCGTGTCCGCGCCCGGCTCCCCGGTGAGGATCAGGGAGGCGTAGCCCGAGGCCCCGGGGGCCAGGGTCACCACGGCCTGCGGCTTGCTGTCCTCCACGATCGCGATCGGCGCCTGGCTGTCGTCGAAGCCGACCAGGGGCGCGTTCAGGGCGTGGCAGGTGTGGTCGCCGAGGTTCGTGATCGTGAGGGCGAGGTGGTTGATCGGGCGGCTCACCTTGCTCGCCACGACCTTCACGTCGGCGGCGGTGCAGGGGCGGAGGGAGGGGGTCTCGCTCGTGGCGCCGGGCTTGGGCGCGGGCTTGGCCGGCGGTGCGGTGGTCTTCCGCGGGGCCGTCGTCGCCGTTGCCGTCGGCGTCGGGGGCTTGGTCGCCGGTGCCTTCGTCGGGGCCGTCGTGGGCTGCTCGGTCGGGGTCGGGGTCGAAGGCGCGGCCGTGGCCGTGGGCGTGGGCGCCGCCGTGGTCCGGGCGGGCTTCGCGGGGGCCGGGGCCGCCGCCTCCTGGCCGGACGACTGGCAGGCGGTGAGGGCGAGGGCCGCGATGAGCGCGGCGGCGGGCAGGGTGAGGGTACGGACGGACGTGCGCATGGTGGTTCCCCCGTGGGCGGATCGATGGGTCGGTCGGGTGGTGAGCCGGCCGGGCCGGTGGGTCGGTCGCTCAGCGGCCGTCGAGGAGGGTCATGACGATCGCGGTGCAGATGATCAGCACCGTCACTGCCAGGGCGTCGGCGACGCGGCTGTTCGGCATGACTCCATGCTGCGAGCCGGTGTGACCCGGTGTCGATCGACGCGGGACAATGAGGGACGCTGGAACGCTTCCACCCCCTCTGACCTGGGGAGACATACGTCGCCCGGAACGCGTTCCCGGGACGCCGACCAGCGATGGGGGAGCGACGGATGGACACGGGGGACCGGCTCGCCGGGCTGCTGCGGGGGCTGAAGGAACGGTCGGGGCTGAGTTACGGAGCGCTCGCCAAGCGGCTCCACGTCAGCACGTCCACCCTGCACCGGTACTGCAACGGTGACGCCGTCCCGACCGACTTCGCCCCCGTGGAACGGCTCGGCCGGCTGTGCGGTGCGAGCCGGGAGGAGCTCGTCGAGCTCCATCGCGCGTGGATCGTCGCCGACGAGGCCCGGGGACGGAGCGGGGAGACGGCGACGGTCGCCCGGCCCTCGGAGCCCTCCCCTTCCGGCCCTTCCGACGAGGCGGAGGTCGTGGTCGTGGCGTCACCGGAATCCGCGCCCCGGGCGCGGTTCACGGGGGCGTCGGCCGCCGTGGCAGCGATCGCCGTCGTGGCGGCGATCGCCGTGCCCGGTGCCTATCTGGTGGTGCGGGACGGGGAGAAGGAGCCGCGCGGGGGCCCCGCCACGCCGCCGGCGTCCGCTCCGCTCAACGCCGGCGTCAGCTCGTACAACTGGGCCGAACCCTGCGGGCAGTACTACGTCCTCGACCAGAAGCCGCAGCACGTGCCGCCACCGCCCCCGCCGCAGGACACCCGCCCGTGGGCCCGCGCGCTCGGCGGGATCGACGGCGGGCACATGCAGCTCCAGGTGACCGTCACCGGCCGCACCCGGGACCCGGTCGTGCTGTCGGGGCTCCGCGTCCGGGTCGTCGAGCGGGACCGGCCGCCGGCCGCGCCGGCGTACTCCATGGGCGACGGCTGCGGCAGCGGGATCACTCCGCAGACCTTCGACGTCGACCTCGACGCGCACCGGCCGTACGTGAAGGCGGTCGCCGGGCAGGACGGGGACCGGGTGGTGCCGGCGAAGGACTTCCCGTACCGGGTCGCCACCGGGGACGCGGAGGTACTCAACCTCGACGTCCACACCGAGGAGCACGCCGTCACCTGGTACCTGGAGCTGGAGTGGAGCACCGGGGACCGGAAGGGGACCGTACGGATCGACGACGGCGGGCAGCCGTTCCGTACGCACGCCATCGAGGGGCGTACGGTCTACGGCTACTGGCCCGACAAGGGCGAGTGGGTCGCTCAGGAGTGACCCACCCGCCCGGGAGCGTCAGAGGCGCTCGGGCGTCCGGATGCCCAGCAGGGCCATGCCCTGGTGGAGCGTGCGGGCGGTCAGATCGCACAGGAAGAGGCGGTTCTCGACCTGCTCAGGGGTGTCCGCCTTGAGGACGGGGCACTCCGAGTAGAACGTCGTGTACAGCGAGGCCACCTGGTACAGGTACGCGGCCAGCTTGTGCGGCGCGTACTCCGCGGCGGTCTCGGCGATCGTCTCGCCGAAGCCGTCGAGGTGGAGGCCGAGGGCCCGCTCGGACGGCGCCAGCTCCAGCTCGGGGTGGGCGGCCGGCTTGGCGTCCCCGGCCTTCCGCAGGATCGACTGGATACGGGCGTACGCGTACTGGAGGTACACGGACGTGTCGCCGTTGAGCGAGACCATCTGGTCGAGGTCGAACTTGTAGTCACGGGCCGCCGAGGTCGACAGGTCCGCGTACTTCACCGCGCCGATGCCCACCTGGGCGCCCCGCTCGGCGATCTCCTCCTCCGTGAGGTCCTGGGCCTTCTCGCGGACCACGGCCGAGGCGCGGTCGATCGCCTCGTCCAGCAGGTCCACCAGCCGGACCGTCTCGCCCTCACGGGTCTTGAAGGGCTTGCCGTCCTTGCCGAGGACCGTGCCGAAGGCCAGCTGGACGGCCTTCACCTCGTCGTTCAGCCAGCCGGCCCGGCGGGCCGTCTCGAAGACCATCTTGAAGTGCAGGGACTGGCGGGCGTCCACCACGTACAGCAGCGAGGTCGCCTTCAGGTTCTGCACCCGGTCGCGGATGGCGGACAGGTCCGTCGCCGCGTAGCCGAAGCCGCCGTCGGACTTCTGGACGATCAGCGGGACCGGGTTGCCGTCCGGGCCCTTGACGTCGTCGAAGAAGACGCACAGCGCGCCCTCGGAGCGGACGGCGACGCCCGACTCCTCCAGGATCCGGCACGTCTCCTGGAGCATGTCGTTGTAGCCGGACTCGCCGACGATGTCGGGGTCCCGGACGTCCATGTCGAGCTTCTCGAAGACCGAGTAGAAGTAGATCTTCGACTCGTCGACGAACCGCTGCCACAGGGCGAGGGTCTCCTCGTCACCGGCCTGGAGGTCCACCACCCGGGCGCGCGCCCGGGTCTTGAACTCCTCGTCCGCGTCGAACATCGCGCGGGACGCCTTGTACAGCCGGTTCAGGTTCGACATGGCCTCCTCGCCGGAGACCTCCGCGTCCGTGCCCTCGGCCTTGTGGTCCAGCTCGTGCGGGTGCTCGATCAGGTACTGGATGAGCATGCCGAACTGGGTGCCCCAGTCGCCGATGTGGTGCCGGCGGACCACGGACTCGCCCGTGAACTCCAGGATCTCCACCATCGCCGCGCCGATCACCGCGGAGCGGAGGTGGCCGACGTGCATCTCCTTCGCCACGTTCGGCTGGGCGTAGTCGATGACCGTCGTGCCCGCCGCCTCGTTCAGCGGCACGCCGAGGCGCGCGTCGGCGGCGCGGGCCGCGAGGGTCTCCACGATCGCCGCGTCCGACACGGTGATGTTGAGGAAGCCGGGGCCGGAGACCTCGATCTCCTTCAGCACGTCGTTCGCGGGGATCGACGCGACGACCTTCGTCGCCAGCTCACGCGGATTGCCCTTGAGCTGCTTGGCCAGCGCCAGGATGCCGTTGGCCTGGAAGTCGGCCCGGTCGCTTCGTCGCAGCAGCGGGTCGGCGGAACCGGCCTCCGGCAGGGCTGCCGAGAGGCCTTCCGCGAGGCGCTGCTGCACGGTCGAAGCGAGGGAAGGGACCGAGGCCATGAGCTTCCGTTCCTGTTGTGTCGTGTCCGGGTGTCCCGGTGGTCTATTTCGCTTGTCAAGTGTCCCATGGGTGGGCAACGTGTTTTCCCGCCCGTCCCCCAGGCTGTGGACAAGTCGTGACGGGACGCCCGAGTGGAATCCGGCCTGTGGACAACCTCGGGGTGTCCGGTTCCGTCTGGGACAATGACGGGTGTAGGGCCTTGGAGGCTCCGAGGCATTCCCGCAAGGATTCCGGAAAGAAGGACGTACCGACCGTGGCTCAGAGCAGCACCGAGACCGACTGGGTCTCCCGTTTCGCGGACGAGGTCATCACCGAGTCGGAGCGACGTGCGCCTGGCAAACCGGTCGTCGTCGCCTCCGGCCTCTCCCCCTCCGGCCCGATCCACCTCGGCAACCTCCGCGAGGTCATGACCCCGCACCTGGTCGCCGACGAGATCCGCCGCCGCGGGTACACCGTCCGTCACCTCATCTCGTGGGACGACTACGACCGCTACCGCAAGGTGCCGAACGGCATCGAGGGCATCGACGAGTCCTGGGCCGAGCACATCGGCAAGCCCCTGACCTCCGTCCCCGCCCCCGCCGGCTCGCCCCACGCCAACTGGGCCGAGCACTTCAAGGCCGCCATGGTCGAGGCCCTGGCCGAGCTCGGCGTCGAGTACGACCCGATCAGCCAGACGGAGCAGTACACCTCCGGCGTCTACCGCGAGCAGATCCTGCACGCCATGCGCCGCCGCGGCGACATCGACGCCATCCTCGACCAGTACCGGACGAAGAAGGCGCCCAAGAAGCAGTCCCAGAAGCCGGTCGACGAGGCCGAGCTGGAGGCCGCCGAGGGCTCCGGCGCGGCCGGCGAGGACGACGGCTCCGGCGGCGGCGCCGGGTACTTCCCGTACAAGCCCTACTGCGGGCAGTGCGGGAAGGACTTCACCACCGTCACCGCCTACGACGACGACACCACCGAGCTGAGCTACACCTGCTCCCCCTGCGGCTTCGCCGAGACCGTCAAGCTCAGCGAGTTCAACCGCGGCAAGCTGGTGTGGAAGGTCGACTGGCCCATGCGCTGGGCCTACGAGGGCGTCATCTTCGAGCCCTCCGGCGTCGACCACTCCTCGCCCGGCTCCTCCTTCCAGGTCGGCGGGCAGATCGTCACCCTCTTCGACGGCGTCCAGCCCATCGGCCCCATGTACGCCTTCGTCGGCATCAGCGGCATGGCCAAGATGTCCTCCTCGAAGGGCGGCGTGCCCACCGCGGCCGACGCCCTGGAGATCATGGAGCCGCAGCTGCTCCGCTGGCTCTACGCCCGCCGCAGGCCCAACCAGTCCTTCAAGATCGCCTTCGACCAGGAGATCCAGCGGCTCTACGACGAGTGGGACAAGCTGGAGGCCAAGGTCGCCGACGGCACCGTGCTGCCGGCCGACGCCGCCGCGCACACGCGTGCCGCCCGCACCGCGGCCGGTGAGCTGCCGCGCACCCCGCGCCCGCTGCCGTACCGCACGCTGGCCTCCGTCGCCGACATCACCGCCGGCCACGACGAGCAGACCCTCCGGATCCTCACCGACCTCGACCCGGAGTCCCCGGTCACCTCGCTCGACGAGGTCCGGCCGCGCCTCGACCGCGCCGAGAACTGGATCACCACCCAGGTCCCGGCCGACCAGCGCACCATCGTCCGCGAGGAGCCCGACACCGAGCTCCTCGGCTCCCTGGACGACGAGGGCCGGGAGTCGCTCCGGCTGCTCCTGGAGGGCCTCGACAGCCACTGGTCGCTCGACGGGCTCACCACGCTCGTCTACGGCGTCCCGAAGGTCATGGCCGGCCTCACCCCCGAGGCCAAGCCCACCCCCGAGCTGAAGGTCGCCCAGCGCTCCTTCTTCGCCCTCCTCTACAAGCTCCTCGTGAGCCGCGAGACGGGCCCCCGCCTGCCCACCCTGCTCCTCGCCGTCGGCGCGGACCGGGTGCGCAAGCTGCTCGGCGCGTAAGCCGGCCGACCGCCTACGGCGAAGGGCCGCTCCCGTGACGGGGGCGGCCCTTCGCCGTAGGCGCGGGTGGGTCAGGACGGGTGGGTCAGGACGGGTGGGGTCAGGACGGGTCGAACTCCGCCATGTTCTGCTGGATGCGCCGCTGCACCTCCGGCGTCACCCACCGGAGCAGGTCCGTGGGCGGGGCCGGGAGTTCCTGGGCGGCGTACGACTCCGCCATCAGCTGGTCGAGCTCGAACGTCGTGGGGAAGCGGTCGCTCTCCTGCACGAAGCCGTACATCACCTTGTAGACGGTCTCGCGGAGCTCCTCCAGCTGCGGGTCGGGCTGCTGGTTCGGGTCGGGCTGCTGAGGCTCCCCGAACAGCTCGGGAGCCAGGACCTCGGGAGTCGACGGGTCGGGGACCGGCGGCTGGACGTGCCCCGGGAGGCCCTCCGCGGTCTGCGCGCTGTACGTCCCCCCGTACGCCTCCGGCGTGACCTGCGGGGTGTCGAACCAGGGGCTCTGGTGGTTCGGGTGGTGCGGCTCCTGCTGCGGCTCCTGATGCTGGGGGGCCGGGTGCTGAGGGGCCGGGTGCTGAGGGGCCTGCATCCGGGGCAGCTGCGGCTGTGCCGGTACCTGCGGCGGCTCTGCCTGTGCCTGGCCCTGCGCCTGGCCCTGTGCCTGGCCCTGCGCCTGGTGCGGTGCCGCCGGCAGCTGCGGGGCCGGGACCGGGGCCGCGGCGACCGCGACGGGGACCTGGACCGGAGCCGGGGCCGGGTGCGCGGTGGGGTGCGGGTTCGGCGGCAGGAGGACCGGCTCGACGCCCGCCGCCGCGAGGCCCGCCGGGGCCGTCTCCGCGAGCGGGACGCCGTACCGGGCGAGCCGCAGCGGCATCAGCGCCTCCACCGGCGCCTTGCGCCGCCAGCCGCGGCCGAAGCGGGCCTGGAGCCGGGCCTGGTAGATCAGCCGCTCCTGCTCCAGCTTGATCACCTGGTCGTACGAGCGCAGCTCCCACAGCTTCATCCGCCGCCACAGCCGGAACGTCGGCACCGGCGACAGCAGCCACCGGGTCAGCCGCACGCCCTCCATGTGCTTGTCCGCGGTGATGTCCGCGATCCGGCCCACCGCGTGCCGCGCCGCCTCGACCGCGACCACGAACAGCATCGGGATGACCGCGTGCATGCCGACGCCCAGCGGGTCGGGCCAGGCCGCCGCGCCGTTGAACGCGATCGTCGCCGCCGTCAGGAGCCACGCCGTCTGCCGCAGCAGCGGGAAGGGGATCCTGAGCCAGGTCAGCAGCAGGTCCAGGGCGAGCAGCACACAGATGCCCGCGTCGATGCCGATCGGGAAGAAGTACGAGAACGTACCGAAGCCCTTGTGTACGGCAAGCTCGCGCACGGCCGCGTACGAACCCGCGAAACCGATCCCCGCGATGATCACCGCGCCGCCGATGACGAGCCCGATGAGTATGCGGTGTGTGCGTGTCAGCTCCATCGCGGCCACCCGCGATCCCCTCCCGTGATTCGACGTCTCGCGGGCCCCAGAGTGGCACACATGAACGAAGCCCGACCCTCTGGGGAGGGACGGGCTCCGCTCGGACACGCCTGTCTGTGTTGATTTGTGTCAGTACCCGGGCGGCCGACGGGGGTTGGCCGGGCCGATCGGCGGGTACGACTACTTGTTGGCGGCGCCCACGGAGGCGACCGCCTCCTTCGCCGCCTTCGTCGCACCCTCGACGATCGTCTTCGCCCGCGGCACGGGCGCGCCCGCGTATCCGGCGCCGTTGTACGACAGCAGGACCAGCACGTTGCCGGTGCGCGCCACGACCGACGCGTAGGGGAAGTTCTCGCCGGTCTTGTTGACGGTGTACGTGACCATCTTCGCCTCGTCGCCGATACCGGTCACCGACGTGGTGCTCAGCGTCTTCGCACCGGTGGTGCCCTGGATCTTCCCGAGCTCCTTGGCGAAGTTCTCCTGCGCGCGCGCCTGGCCGCTGCCGAGGGAGACCTCGGAGTCGTACCGGTAGAACGACACGTCGAGCCAGCGGTACTGCGAGCCCTTGACGCCCTTGTCCTCCAGGCCGTTCCACGAGCAGCCGCTGCGGTGGGCGAGGTCCGTGGAGGGCGCGGCGGTGCCGTTCTCGTTCTTCGCCTTCGGAACCAGCGCGGCGGTGGTCTTCGCCGCGATCGCCTTGCACGCCGAGGGCAGCTTCGCGAACTTCGCGGGCTCGACGGTCGGCGTCGGGGACGGGGTCGCCGACGCGGTGGCGGTCGCGGTCGCCTTCGCCTTCTCCCCGCCCGTCTTGGCGGCTCCGTCGCCGTCGCTTCCCGAGTCCGAGGAGCAGCCGGCGACGACGAGCATCACGGGGACGGCTGCGGCGGCGAGGATGCGGGTGAGTCGCGGAGCTGATCGCTGCATGGTTCCTTCAGTCGCTTGTCGTACGGCCGGTGGTGCCGGTGCCGGTCGGTGGCCCTGGCGGCCCTGGGTACGCCGACACGTTACGTGGTCCCCCCGCGGCCCGGGGGGCCGCGCGGGACACCGGGCGGCCGGCTACTCCTCCAGCCGGTCCGCCAGCAGACGGGCCAGATTCTGCGCCCTGTCCTGCAGTTCCTTGCTGTCCGGGGCCGGCGCCGTGCCCGTCGTGCGCTGCCGGTACTCGACGGTCACGACGACGTTCGATGTGCGGAACACCACGCTCACGACCCGCTGGCGGCCGGCGCCGCCGGCCGAACCGAGGGTGTCGCCGACGAAGGCGATGTCGCCGAGCCCGCCGAGCAGCCGGGGCTCCAGGCCGGTCGTCGCCGGCGCGGAAGGGGTGCCTGCGGCGGGGGCGCCGGAGGAGGTGGAGGAGGAGGTGGAAGAGGGGCCTCCGGTGGGGGTGGCCCCGGTGGTGGTGCCGGTGCCGGTCGTCGGCGCCTTGGTGGGGGAGGGCGGGGGCGTGGTGGCGGTGCCCGAGGCGGTCGGGGCCTGCGGGGGCGTCGTCGGGGCGCCGCTCGGCGCGGTGGGCCCGGTGGGGGTGGGTGTCGGGGTCACCGGTACGGCGATCCCGGCCGCGAGCTGCTTGCGGGTGTAGACCTCCTGCGCCCGCGTGGCGTCACTCACCGTCGGGTCGTACGAGACCACCCGCTCCACGTCGAGCACCAGGCGGTGCGAACCGCCGTCCGCCGTGTCGGCGGTCCAGGTGCAGCCGACGCGGCGGTCCGTGTCGTACGTGACCGCGGCCGTGCCGCGCAGCGCCTTGGCACGCTCGGCGTCGGCGAGCGCCACGGTCCCGGGGAGCAGCTCGCGCAGGGCGGCCTGGGGGACGGCGCCGCACGGTTCGAAGAGGGTGCGGTAGCGGCCTGGGGGCGCGACGGGCACGGCGGCGGAGCCGGCCTTCGCGTCGACCGTGACGTCCTCGGCGGTACCGGCCGCCGAGCAGCCGGTCAGGGCGCCGAGCGCGACGCCGAGACCGGCGCCGAGGCCGAGGAGAGTGCCGGGGACGCGGCCGGGTGAGTACCTCTTTCGCTGCACCGTCCCAGGCTCCCTTCTCCCGAAGTCTTTCCCGAAAACTGTTTGCCGCCCCGTGAAGGCGGATGGACACAATGTCTATCGCACGCACAGCCGTTGATGCCGGTCCGCCGTCACCTGTACGGGCTTTGGCTCCGGTTTTTGCGTTATCGGACTTTTCGGGGGAATCGAGGAAGTATGTCGTATGTAGAGGTACCGGGTGCGCAGGTGCCCATCCGGATGTGGGCCGATCCTTCCACGGTGGAGGGCGGCGCGATGCAGCAGCTGCGGAACGTGGCGACGCTGCCGTGGATCAAGGGCCTCGCGGTCATGCCCGACGTGCATTACGGCAAGGGCGCGACGGTCGGTTCGGTGATCGCCATGAAGGACGCTGTCTGCCCGGCGGCGGTCGGTGTGGACATCGGCTGCGGCATGTCCGCGGTGAAGACCTCCCTGACGGCCGAGGACCTCCCCGCCGACCTCTCCCGCCTCCGCTCGAAGATCGAGCAGGCGATCCCGGTCGGCCGGGGCATGCACCGCGACGAGGTCGACCCGAAGCGGCTCTACCAGTTCCCGACGGGCGGCTGGGACGACTTCTGGTCGCGCTTCGACGGGGTGGCGGACGCGGTGAAGTTCCGCCGCGAGCGGGCCGCGCTCCAGATGGGGACGCTCGGCTCCGGCAACCACTTCGTGGAGCTCTGCGTGGACACGTCCGGGGCGGTGTGGCTGATGCTGCACTCGGGCTCGCGGAACATCGGCAAGGAGCTCGCCGAGCACCACATCGGCGTGGCGCAGCGGCTGCCGCACAACCAGGGGATCATCGACCGTGACCTCGCGGTCTTCGTCTCCGAGACCCCGCAGATGGCGGCCTACCGGCACGACCTCTTCTGGGCGCAGGAGTACGCGAAGTACAACCGCGCGATCATGATGGCGCTCTTCCAGGAGGTCGTCCGCAAGGAGTTCCGGAAGGCGAAGGTGTCCTTCGAGCCGGTGATCTCCTGCCACCACAACTACGTGGCGGAAGAGCGGTACGAGGGCATGGACCTGCTCGTGACCCGCAAGGGCGCGATCCGGGCCGGCTCCGGCGAGTTCGGCATCATCCCGGGCTCGATGGGCACCGGCTCGTACATCGTGAAGGGCCTCGGGAACGCGGCCTCGTTCAACTCGGCCTCGCACGGCGCGGGCCGGAAGATGAGCCGGAACGCGGCGAAGAAGCGCTTCACGACGCGGGACCTGGAGGAGCAGACGCAGGGCGTGGAGTGCCGCAAGGACTCCGGCGTCGTGGACGAGATCCCGGGTGCGTACAAGCCGATCGAGAAGGTCATCGAGCAGCAGACCGACCTCGTGGAGGTCGTCGCCAAGCTCAAGCAGGTCATCTGCGTGAAGGGCTAGGACGGCTCGGTGGGAGGGCCCCGGTGCGCTGCGCCGGGGCCCTTCGTCGTGCCCGCTGCCACCTCGCGGTCCACGCCGTCCACGGCTCGCTGCCTACGGCTCGCGGTGGAGCTTGGTGTTGGAGGCCTGGGCACGGGGGCGGACGACCAGGAGGTCGATGTTGACGTGCGGCGGGCGGGTGCAGGCCCAGGTGATGGTGTCGGCGACGTCGTCGGCGGTGAGGGGCTCGGCCACGCCGGCGTAGACCTTGGCGGCGCGGTCGGTGTCGCCGCGGAAGCGGGTGGTGGCGAACTCCTCGGTCTTGACCAGGCCGGGGGCGATCTCGATGACGCGGACCGGGGTGCCGACGATCTCCAGGCGGAGGGTCTCGGCGAGGACGCGGGCGCCGTTCTTGGCGGCGACGTAGCCGGCGCCGCCTTCGTAGGTGGAGTGGCCGGCGGTGGAGGAGAGGACGACGACGGTGCCGTCGCCGCTCGCGGTGAGCGCGGGCAGCAGGGCCTGGGTCATGTGGAGGGTGCCGAGGACGTTGACGTCGTACATGCGGCGCCAGTCCTCGGGGTCGCCGGTGGCGACGGGGTCGAGGCCGAGGGCGCCGCCGGCGTTGTTGACGAGGACGGCGAGGGTGCGGAAGGCGGTGGCGAACTCGTCGACGGCGGCGCGGTCGGTGACGTCGAGGGCGTACGCGGTGGCCTGGTGGCCGGCCTCGGTGATCTCGGCGGCGAGGGCCTCGATGCGGTCCTTGCGGCGGGCGGTGAGGACCACGCGGTAGCCGGCGGCGGCCAGCTGCCGGGCCGTGGCGGCGCCGATGCCGCTGCTCGCTCCGGTGATGACGGCGATGGGGGCGGACATGGCGGAGGCTCCTCGCACAGGTGGTCGGTCGGTGTCGTGGTCAGGATAGGCGGCGGGTCGGTGGCTCCGGAGGACACGCGGGCTGACGGATTGTCAGAAAATGGGATGATCTATGGGTATTTTTGCCTTATGCGTGCGATGTCGAAGGGTGTGCTCGGGGCCGTGCTGGCGGCGCTCGTGGTGCTGGGTGCCGGGACGACGGCCGGGGCGACCGGTGAGGGGACCGGTGACGGGGGTGGTGACGCGGGTGGTGACGTGGGTGCCGCGGCGGTCGCCGGCGCGGCCGGGGCCGAGGCGGATCTCGCCCACCACGGTCATGTCTCCCTGTGGGACGGGCGGGTCGGGGTGTGGCTGGTGACGGAGAACCACGGGCCGTCCGACGTCGCGGACGCCACCGTCCGGCTGGCCTTCTCCGCGCCCATGGCGGGCGGCCAGGAGCTGCCTCCGGGGTGTCTGTGGAGCAGCGCCCGGGTGGTGTCCTGCCGGACGGGTGCGCTGTCCGGCGGCGGGGCGGCGGGTGAGCTGGCGCTGGACCTGAGGACCGTGGGCCGGCCGCAGGAGCTGACGGTCGACGTGAGCACGGCCTGGCGGGCCGGCGGGGCCGACCGGAACTCCTTCAACGACCGGCACCGGGTGCTGGTCCTCGCCACCGGGGACCCGTACGTCTTCTGAGGTGCCCGTCAGGGGTGCCGGGTCGCTGCTCATCGGCTGCTCCAGTGCACGTATCCGTCGGGGCGGACGAGGACCGCGGTCCGGCGGGCGGGGTCCGTCCAGGTGGCCCGCACGACGCGTGCCGCGCCGGTCGGGGCGGAGGGCGGCAGGGCCGGGGCGGTGCCCTCGGGGGCGACGAGGACGAACTCGCCCGCCCGGAGCAGCTCGTGGAGCCGGCCCTCGCGGAGCCGGGCGTCGGGGGCGCGCCGGCCGGAGGCGCGGCCGCCGCCGGGGACGGGGGCGTAGGTGATGCCGATGCCGCTGATCATGCCGAGGGCCTTGGCGGAGGCGGGGCGCAGGACGCCGAGGACGGTGGTGGCGACGGCCCGCAGCGCGCGGGTGGCGGGGGTGTGGGCCATGGCGAGGCGGATGAGGGCGCCGCTGCTGCGCAGGACCATGGTGCCGACGGGGTGGCGCTCGGTCTGGTAGCTGTCGAGGAGGGCCTCGGGGTCGGGGGCTTCGCCGCGGTGGACGGCGGCGAGCTTCCAGGAGAGGTTGGCGGCGTCCTGGAGGCCGGTGTTCATGCCCTGGCCGCCGGCGGGGGAGTGGACGTGGGCGGCGTCCCCGGCGAGGAAGACGCGGCCGACGCGGTAGGCCGGGGCCTGGCGCTCGTCGCTGTGGAAGCGGGAGATCCAGCGGGCGTCGTGCATGCCGTGGTCGGTGCCGAGGGCACGGCGGGCGAGGTCGCGGACCTCGTCGAGGTCGATGGGCTCGCTGTCGGGGACCTGGCGGGTGCGGTCCCAGCCCATGACGCGGTACCAGCCGTCGCCGAAGGGGGCGATGAAGGCGAAGGTGTCCCCGGTGCCGTTGACGGTCAGGGAGGCGGCGGGCTCCTCGGTGAGCCGGACGTCGGCGAGGACGATCGAGCGGATGACGCTGGTGCCGGGGAAGGGCAGCCCGAGGGCGGTGCGGACGGTGCTGCGGTGGCCGTCGGTGCCGACGAGGTGGCGGGCGCGGAGCGTGAAGGGGGTGCCGTCGGGGCCGGCGAGTTCGGCGGTGACGCCGTCGGCGTCCTGGTGGAGGGCGGTGAGGGAGGTGTCGTGGCGGAAGGTGACGCCGGCGTCGACCGCGCGCTGTTCGAGGAGGCGCTCGACCTCGTACTGGGGGGTGATGAGGATGTGGTCGAAGCGGGAGGGGAGGCGGCTGAGGTCGAGGGAGAGGTTGCCGAAGAGCCGCATGCGGTTCAGCCGGATGCCGGTGGCTTCCAGGGCGTCGGCGAGGCCTCGGGTGTCGAGCAGTTCCAGCGTGCGGGCGTGCACGCCGAAGGCGCGGGTGAGGTTGGAGCGGCCGGCGGGTCGGCGCTCGACGAGGGTGACGGCGAGGCCGGCGGCGGCGAGGTCGCCGGCGAGCAGCAGTCCGGTGGGGCCGGCGCCGATGACGACGACGTCGGCGCCGAGGGGCTCGGTGGTGGTGTCGGCCGGGTGGGATTCGGTGGTGCGCATGGCTGCCTCCGATGGGTCAACGCTTGTTGGCCTACGCTTGTTGGCAACGGTATGACCACCCCGTGTGACGTGTCAACACCTGTTGGCCTACAGTTGTGGGCATGACGACCGCACGCCGCTCCGACACCACGCGGGCCGCGATCCTGGAGGCCGCCCGCGAGCGCTTCGCCGCCGACGGGTACGAGCGCGCCACGATCCGGGCCATCGCCCGCGACGCAGAGATCGACCCGTCGATGGTCATGCGCTACTTCGGGAACAAGGAAGGGCTCTTCGCCGCCGCCTCCGAGATCGACCTGGCCCTGCCGCCCCTGGGCGCACTGCCCTCCCGGCACATCGGGGCCGTCCTCGTGAACCACTTCCTCGACCGCTGGGAGCGCGACGACGTCCTCACCGCACTGCTCAGAGTCGGCGTCACCAACGAGGCGGGGGCCGCCCGCATGCAGGCGATCTTCGGGGCGCAGCTCGGCCCCGTCACCCTCGGCGTCTGCCCGAAGCCCGAGGAGGCCCCGGCCCGCGCCGCGCTCGTCGCCTCCCAGATCCTCGGCATGGCGCTCGCCCGCTACGTGCTCCGCATCCCCCCGGCCGCCGAGATGAGCCGCGACGAGGTGGTGGCCTGGCTGGCGCCGACCGTGCAGCGCTACCTCACGGCCGAGACGCCCTGAAGCCGCCGAGGGCCCGCTGAACCGCGGCGGTACCTACGAGGCGGCCGCGCCGAACTCGCGCACCGCCTCGTCGACGATCGCCTCCAGACGGGCGTGGTGCGCGCCCCGCCAGTACACCCGGTCGCACTCCTCGCACCGCGCGAAGACGTCGTACGTCTTCTCGGTGCCGTGCTCCAGCCGCTCGCGCACCTCGTCCTTGCCGGTGTCGGTGAGCAGCCCGTTGCAGGCGGTGCAGCGGGTCCACGGCGCCAGCGCCGGCGCGAACCGCTCCAGGACGTCACGGAGCTGGTCGTCGGGCCGGTCGCTGTACACGTACGCCCCCGCCCACAGCTCGCGGCGGCGCAGCAGCCCGCGGTCGCGGGAGAGCATGACCCGCCGCTCCTGGGCGGAGAGCGCGGCGAGCGCCGGGTCGCCGATGTCCTCGTTCTCGTACGCGGCGTCGACGCCCAGCAGCCGCAGCCGCCGGGCCAGGGTGCCCAGGTGCACGTCGAGCAGGAACCGGAGGGGCGCGCCGGGCACCGGCTGGGGGCGGGCGACGTCCTCGACCTCGACGGTCTCGCCGGCGGCGGGCACGTGCGCGGCGGCCACCGGACGGCCGTCGACCAGAAGCCGGCCCGCCTCGGTGAGCGGGACGCCGAGGGACTCGACGACATGGCCCAGCGAGGAGACGCCGTCGGTCACCACGGCCGTGCGCCCCGAGCGCCGCTCGGCGGCGACGAAGACGGCGAGGCCGGGCGCGAAACTGATCTGGATCTCCGGTCCGTTCACGGGGACAGGATCGCACCGGGCACGGACGGCGGGCCAGGGATTTCCGGGCCGTGGCGCCGGAGGCGACCGGAGTCGACCGCAGTCGTGACCAGGGCGGTCACGGCCACGACAGGGCGCCGGGGGCTGGGTTACCGTCCCCTGCATGAAGATCATCGACCTCGAACCCGGCGACCCGCGTCTGGAGAGCGACCTCCTGCCGGTCCTCCTCGAACTGCGCCCGCACCTCACGCCCGCCCTCTTCCGGGACGTGTACGAGCGCGGCCACGCCCAGGGCCTGCGCTTCACGGCGGCCTACGACGAGGACGGCCGGTGCGTCGGCGCGGCCGGCTGGCGGCTCGTCCACAACACCAGCTCGATCAGCAAGCTGTACGTCGACGACCTGGTGACCGCCTCCGTCGTCCGCTCCACCGGCGTCGGCCACGCGCTCATCGCCCACCTGGACGGCCACGCCCGCGCCGCCGGCTGCCACGAGCTCAACCTCGACTCCGGCACCCAGCGCACCGACGCCCACCGCTTCTACCTGCGCGAGCGCTTCGACATCGTGGCCTTCCACTTCGTCCGGCCGCTCACCGACCCCCGGTAGCCCCCAGGTCGAGACGCCAGGCGTTGCAGCGCATCGGCCGGCCCGGCGGGTACTCGAAGTCCTCCTCGCCGAGCAGCTCGAACCCGGCCTTGCGGCACACCGCGTTCGACGCGGCGTTCTCCACCGACGGGAAGGCGAACAGGTGGCCGTGGAGCCCCGCGGCCCGGGCCCGCTCCGCCACCGAGCGCGTGGCCAGGGTCGCGACGCCGCGGCCCTGGAAGCCCGGCAGGACCGCCCAGCCCGTCTCGTACACCGGCTCGCCCCGCCACTCCGACGTCCAGAAGCCGATGCTGCCCGCGACCCGCTCGTCCGGCAGCAGCACGACCCGGAACATCCGGCCCGCGCCCGTGGTGTCGGCGCTCAGGTCCACGTACCGACGGTGGCGGCGGACCAGCTGCTCCTCGGTCTCCGGCCCGCCCAGGTGCCCCATCAGCTCCAGCGCGTTCAGCGCCCGCAGCAGCCCGGCGTCCTCCTCGGACCAGGCTTCGAGGCGTACGGCCGCGGCGGCGGTCCCGGCGGCCCCGGTGGTCGCGGACGGCTCGGGGAGTGCGGGGGATTCGGTCATGCGCGCACCGTACGGCACGGCACCGACAGGCGGGCCGCGATCCGAGGCGGGGCCTCGGGTGGGCTCCGAACCGGGCTCCGGGCCAGGCGTCGAGCCAGGCGTCCAGCCGGGCGTCGAGCCGGGCGTCGAGCCGGGCATCGGGCGGGCTTTGGCCCGAGCGGCCCGTAGGGGGCGGGGTCCGGGACGGGTCGGGGGCCTGACGCGTTTTTCCCCGACGGGGCCGGGGAGATCTTCCTGCGTCGAGTCCATGACGGACGCCGACAGGCACCTTGCCTTCGAGAACAGTGGATCTTGCGCCGGCGGCCCGCGGAGACGCGGAAGCGGGTCGGGGCGTGGGCGGCGCCGTCAGCGCAGGCGGCCGGAGGAGGTGAGGGAGAGGCGGGAGACGACCCGGCCGAAGGCGAGCTCCTCCGCCGGGGTGAGCGGCACCGACTCCTGCGGGTGCCAGACGCGGTCCATCGGCGTCAGCGAGCGGATCCGGCGGGCGCGGGCGCGCAGGCCGGTCACCAGCCACACGCCCGTCGCGACCGTGAGCACGGCGAAGAGGGTGAGGACACGGGGGTCGGAGAACTGGCCGGGCACGGACATGACGTTCACTCCAGGGCGAGGAGGCCGGCGCACGGCGCACGCGCCGGCAGGGGGCGTGCGGGCACGGCGGCACAGGCGATTCCTACTGCTTCCTCCCGACCCGTTCAGTTAACACCACGGTGGGGGACTTTCGGCAGGGGGGCCGGGACCAAAGTCCCGGGGCGGCGGGGCGGGCGGCGCGCTCCGGGGAGGCCCTCTTGTGCCGGACGGGGAACCGTTCGAAGGTGGCGGCGGAGGCAGATTCCGGCCGGGAGGGAGCAGCCGCATGTCCGGAACTGGTGTGCGCGGATGGGGTTTCACGGACGACAGGGGAGTGGAGGCGGAGGCGGCGGCGAGGCCGACACGGGTGCTCGCCTACGTACGGGCCGGGGCGGCCCTCCTGGACCTGGGGGTGACGCCGGTCGCGGTGTACGGCTCCGGGCATGACGGGGCGGAGCCGGACCCGGCGAAGGACGGCGGTCTCGCGGCGGCCGGAGTGCCGTACCTGGGGCCGGGGCGGGCGCTGGACGAGGAGCGGCTGCGGGAGCTGCGGCCGGAGCTGGTGGTGGACGTCACGTACGACGGGAAGAGCCCGTACGCCGTGGACGAGGAGCTCCTGGGGCGGCTGGGGGTGCCGCTGGTGGCGCTCTCCGTCGGCAACGACCTGAGTCTGCCGGCGATCATCGGACGGTTCGGGGAGCTGGGGGCGGCGCTGGGGGCGCCGGAGCACGGGCCGGGCGGCGCGGGGGTGCTCGCGGAGGCGGAGGAGGCGGTACGGGACGCGGCCGCGGCGGCCGACGGCGGGTACGGGGTGCTGGCGCTCTCCGGGGGCGGCGCCGAGCAGGTGCACCTGGCGCGTCCGGTGGCCTGGCCGGAGCTGGCGCGGCTGGCCGGACTCGGGGTCCGGCTGCTCGACCCGGGGCCGGGGCCGGGCGCGAACTGGCTGACCACCGGCTGGGAGCGGGCCCTCGACCTCGCCCCGGCGCTGGTCCTGTACGACAGCAGGGCCCACGCGAGCCGGCCCGAGGGGCCGGAGCGGCTGCCGGCCGGCGCGCGGCTGCTGCCGTGGAACCCCGAGACCCCGCCGAGCCCGGCCGCCTACGCCCGCTTCTTCCACGCCCTGGCCCAGGCCCTCGCGGAGCCCCCGCGCCCCTGAATCCTTTGTGCCGCCGGGCCTCGTGCTCCCGACGGTCCCGTGCCCCCGCCTCCCCGTCGCCCGGGGCCGTCTCAGGCGGTGAGGCGGGAGCGGAGGGAGGCGGCGAACTCCTCGGCGCGGGTCAGCTGGAGGCGGAGGTCGGCGACGCGGGCGGCGGCGGCCTCCTCGTAGCGGCGGACGCGGGCGACCAGGAGCTCGCGTTCGGCCGGTTCGAGTTCGCCGTCCGTGCCGGGGAGGTCGGCGGCGAGACGGTCGACCGAGGTGAGGAGCTCACGGGTCTCGTCGAGGCCGAAGCCGAGCGGCTGCATGCGGCGGATCACCATCAGCCGGGTCACGTCGGCGTCCGTGTAGAGGGGGAAGCCGCCCGGGGAGGCAGCCGAGGGGACGACCAGGCCGCAGTCCTCGTACTGCCGGATGGTGCGCAGGGGGAGCTCGGTGCGGGCGGCGACCTCGGAGATCTGCATGGGCTCGCCCACCGCGGTCCGCGCCCCGGGCATGCGGGCCGCCGACGGGCGCACCCCGGTCGTCGCGGTCGCTCCAGTCGCTCCGGTCATTCCGGTGAAGCCGGTCACTCGGGTCACGACAGGGTCCTCCTCGTACGGCGCCTGGGAACCAACCTCCATGCATTAGATCCGATTCGTCCTAATTTCAGGCGCTATGACGGTCGGAAACGCGGAGAGAGCCAGCCGTCAGGGCCAGACCAGGCAGTACGGCTGGTGGCCGGCCTCGTGGAGGCGGACGGAGAAGTCCTGCCACTCGTGGAGGAGCTGGTAGACGTCGAAGGCGTCGCGCGGGCCGCCGCGGTCGGGGACGGTGGACCAGATGAAGGCGGCGGCGCCGACCGACTCCTCGCCGATCGCGCGCAGCGGGTCGACCACGGTCGTCGGGAGCTTCACCACCGCGTAGTCGGGGTGCAGGACGACCAGTTCCAGCGGGGGGACCTTGTTCAGCGGCAGGCCCTGGATGCCGGTGAGGACCATCGCCGCTATGGTCTCCGGCTTGATCTTGGAGAACATGCCGCCCATGCCCAGCTCGTCGCCGCCGAGCTCCTCCGGGCGCATCGAGATCGGGACGCGGGCCGCCGTGGCGCCGTCGGGCGCGCCGAAGTACTTGTAGGTCACCGCCAAGCTGCGGCTCCCGAGGGGCGGGTCCGCAGGGGGCTGCTCGGGGGACGCGCGATTGTCCGGCGCGGCCGGGTCCTCCGCCCGCCGGCGCCGGTGCCTCCCCCGCCGGACAGGCTCCGGACCCAGGTCGTCCGTCCCCTCGCCCGGTCCGCCACCGCGATGCATATCTCCACCCGACTGCTTTTTCTCGGCAACACGACCCCGCCGCGCAACCCGATCATCGTGTCAGTGACCTCCCCCGCGTCACTGCGGTGAAACACCTGTCCGCAAGAAACGCCGCCGCCTCTGACACCATGGTTCCCGTGAGCCAACCCCATGAGGTCCCTGTCGCCACAGTTTCGCAGACGCGGCGGCAGGCCGCCCCGGCGTGACGCACAGGGTGCCCACACCGTCCCTCCGTACCAGACGTCGTACTCGCAGGTCAGGATCGTTGTGTCGTATTCATACGAAGCCCCAGTCTCACAGACGCTTTTCGACCGCGCGTCCCTTGTGACGCCCGGCGGCGTGAACTCACCGGTGCGGGCCTTCCGGGCTGTGGGCGGTACGCCCCGGTTCATGGTGTCCGGCACCGGTCCGTACCTCACGGATGCGGACGGTCGCGAGTACGTCGACCTCGTCTGCTCGTGGGGACCGATGATTCTCGGCCACGCGCACCCCGAGGTGACCGCCGCCGTGCAGGCCGCGGTGGCCCGCGGCACCTCCTTCGGCACGCCCGGCGAGGGCGAGGTGGCGCTCGCAGAGGAGATCGTGGCCCGCGTGGAGCCGGTGGAGCAGGTGCGCCTGGTCTCCTCCGGAACCGAGGCGACGATGTCCGCGATCCGGCTCGCCCGCGGGTTCACCGGGCGCGCGAAGGTCGTCAAGTTCGCGGGCTGCTACCACGGGCACGTGGACGCGCTGCTGGCCGCCGCCGGCTCCGGCGTCGCCACCCTCGGCCTGCCCGACACGCCCGGCGTGACCGGCGCCCAGGCCGGCGACACGATCGTGCTGCCGTACAACGACCTGGAGGCCGTGCGGGCCGCGTTCGCCTCGCACCCGGGCGAGATCGCCTGTGTGATCACCGAGGCCTCGCCCGGCAACATGGGCGTCGTCCCGCCGCTGCCCGGCTTCAACCAGGGCCTCGCGGACCTGTGCCGGGAGAACGGCGCGCTGTACATCTCCGACGAGGTCATGACCGGCTTCCGTACCAGCCGCGCCGGCTGGTACGGGGTGGACGGCGTCAAGGCCGACCTGCTGACCTTCGGCAAGGTCATGGGCGGCGGCTTCCCGGCCGCGGCGTTCGGCGGCCGCGCCGACGTCATGGCGCACCTCGCCCCGGCCGGCCCGGTCTACCAGGCGGGCACGCTCTCCGGTAACCCGGTCGCCACCGCCGCCGGGCTCGCGCAGCTGCGGCTGCTCGACGAGGCCGCGTACGAGAAGGTGAACGCGGTCTCGAAGGAGATCCAGGGCCTGGTCACCGGCGCGCTCGCCAAGGAGGGCGTGGCGCACCGGCTGCAGACCGCGTCCAACATGTTCTCGGTCTTCTTCACCGCCGACGAGGTGCGGAACTACGACGAGGCGAAGCGGCAGGAGGCCTTCCGCTTCAACGCCTTCTTCCACTCGATGCTCGCGGACGGCGTCTACCTGCCGCCGTCGGCCTTCGAGTCCTGGTTCGTCTCCGCCGCGCACGACGAGCGCGCGATCGAGCGGATCGCCGCCGCGCTGCCCGCCGCCGCCCGCGCCGCCGCGGAGGCCACGGCATGAGCGCGAGCGAGGACGTGAAGGGCGCGGAGGACATCACCGTCGTCCACCTCATGCGCCACGGCGAGGTGCACAACCCGGACGGCGTGCTGTACGGGCGCCGGGCCGGCTACCACCTGTCCGAGCTGGGCCGGCAGATGGCCGACCGGGTGGCCGAGTCGCTGGCCGAGCGGGACGTCACCCACGTCGTCGCCTCCCCGCTGGAGCGGGCGCAGGAGACGGCCACCCCGATCGCCAAGTCGCACGGCCTGGACCTGGCCACCGACTCGCGCCTCATCGAGGCGGCGAACGTCTTCGAGGGCAAGACCTTCGGCGTCGGCGACGGGGCGCTGCGCCGTCCGGCGAACTGGAAGCACCTCACGAACCCCTTCCAGCCGTCCTGGGGCGAGCCGTACATCGAGCAGGTCGTGCGGATGATGGGCGCGCTGGACGCGGCGAAGGACGCGGCGCGTGGGCACGAGGCGGTGCTGGTCAGCCACCAGCTGCCGATCTGGATCGTGCGGTCCTTCGTGGAGCGGCGCAGGCTGTGGCACGACCCGCGGCGCCGGCAGTGCACGCTGGCCTCGCTGACCTCGTTCACGTACAAGGGCGACAAGATCGTCTCGGTCGGGTACAGCGAGCCGGCGATCGATCTGGTGCCGGTGCACCTGCGGGCCGGCGCCAAGCCGGTGAAGGGCAGGCAGAAGGCCTTCGGGGCGTAGTCCCGTACCCGCCGGGGCGTAGCCCCCGTACCCACCGCGCATGTGCTTGACGGGACATCGTCAAAGCGGCATCGTCGAAGCGACGTCAGGGCGGCCGGAGAGAGGTTCCTCTCCGGCCGCCCTGAAATTTTTGTGCGAGTGACCGGAACCTCCGTGTTCCTCCCCGCATCTCACTCATTGTCGGTTTGGATGATGTTTCGGTCACACAACAGCGCGAATGGGGATGACATGCGCGGGATCAGTCGAAGGGGCCTTCTCGGAGCGGGTGTCGGAGCGGCGGCGGCGCTCGGGGTCGCCGGGTGCAGCGACAAGGATCAGGGCGGCAAGGGAAGTTCCGGACCGGACAAGGGCGGTGCCCCCGCGACCGGCGGCGACACCACCACTCCCGCGCCGACCAAGGACGACGTCCGGCTCATCGGCGACGGTTCCACCGCCGACACCGGCAAGCAGCCCCACCAGCCCGACACCCCCGTCCCGCTCGAACCCGGCCAGACCCCGCCGCAGTTCGTCGTCTTCTCCTGGGACGGCGCCGGCGAGGTCGGCAACGGCCTCTTCCCCCGCTTCCTCGAACTGGCCCGCAACCACGATGCGGCCATGACCTTCTTCCTCTCCGGCGTCTACCTGCTGCCCGAGTCCAAGAAGAACCTCTACCGCCCGCCGAACAACCGCGTCGGCGCCTCCGACATCGGCTACCTCACCGACGAGCACATCAAGGACACCCTCAAGAACGTCCGCCAGGCCTGGCTCGACGGACACGAGATCGGCACCCACTTCAACGGCCACTTCTGCGGCGGCTCCGGCTCCGTCGGCAACTGGACCCCGGCCCAGTGGCAGAGCGAGATCGACCAGGCGATGAAGTTCGTCACCGAGTGGAAGACCAACAGCGGCTGGACCGACCTCGACCCGCTGCCCTTCGACTACTCCAAGGAGCTCGTCGGCGGCCGCACCCCCTGCCTCCTCGGCCAGGACAACCTGCTGCCCACCGCCAAGCGCCTCGGCTGGCGCTACGACGCCAGCTCCCCCGGCGGCCGCCAGACCTGGCCCGTCAAGCGCAAGGGCATCTGGGACTTCCCGCTCCAGGCCGTGCCCTTCCCCGGGCACTCCTTCGAGGTCCTCTCCATGGACTACAACATCCTCGCCAACCAGTCGAAGAACTCGACCAAGGGCATGCCCTCCCGCTATCCCGGCTGGCGCAAGCAGGCCACCGACGCGCTGATCGCCGGCTTCACGCGCGCGTACGAGTCCAACCGCGCGCCCTTCTTCGTCGGCAACCACTTCGAGCAGTGGAACGGCGGCATCTACATGGACGCCGTCGAGGAGGCGCTCAAGGCGATGGCCGGGAAGAAGGACGTCCGGCTGGTGTCGTTCCGCCAGTTCACCGACTGGATGGACGTCCAGGACCCGGCGCTCCTGGCCCGGCTGCGTACCCTCGACGTGGGGCAGAAGCCGGCCGGTGGGTGGAGCACCTATCTCAAAGCCGCTTAGGCGATCTTGACAAGGGGCGTTACGGGCACGTAGGGGGGTGCCCAAGATCCCCCAAACGCCCATGCGAAACTTTTCACATGAGCCTTAGCCGTGGCCTCCGTCCTGCCTCCCGACGCGCCCTCGCCGCCGTCGGCGCGCTGTCCGCCGCCCTCGTGCTCTCCGCCTGCGGTGGCGACGACAACGGCACCTCCGGTGGCGGCAACACCAACTTCGTCACCAGCAAGGGCGGCGTCTCCACCGTCCCCAAGGGACAGCGCGAGGGGATCAACCAGATCGCCGGCGAGACCCTGGAGGGCGAGAAGCTCGACGTCGCCGACCTCAAGGGCAAGGTCGTCGTCCTCAACGTGTGGGGCTCCTGGTGCGGCCCCTGCCGCGCCGAGGCCCCGCACTTCGCCAAGGCCGCCGAGGCCCTGAAGGGCGAGGACGTCGCCTTCGTCGGCCTCAACACCCGCGACGCCAACAAGCAGCAGGCGCTCGCCTTCGAGGACGACTACAAGATCCCGTACCCGAGCCTCTACGACCGGGACGGCAAGCTCATCCTCTTCGGCTTCCCCAAGGGCACCCTCAGCCCCAAGGGCATCCCCTCCACCGTCGTGCTCGACAAGGAGGGCAAGATCGCCGCCCGCGCGCTCATGGCCGTCGACGAGACCAAGCTGCGGTCCATGATCGACCCGCTGCTCAAGGAGAAGTGAGCCGGTGAACGAGACCGTCACCAGCGGAGCCCTCCTGCTCGCCGTCCCCGTCGCCCTCCTGGCCGGCCTGGTCTCCTTCTTCTCGCCGTGCGTGCTCCCGCTCGTCCCCGGCTACCTGTCGTACGTCACCGGTGTCTCCGGCACCGACCTCGCCGACCAGCGCCGCGGCCGGATGGCCGCCGGGGCCCTCCTCTTCGTCGCGGGCTTCACCGCCGTCTTCGTCTCCGGCGGCGCCCTCTTCGGCGAGTTCGGCCGCACGCTCGAGAAGTACAGCGAGGGGCTCGGCACCGTCCTCGGCGTCTTCATGATCCTCATGGGGCTCTTCTTCGCGGGCCTGATGCCCTGGTTCACCCAGCGCGAGTTCCGCTTCCACCGGAAGCCCGTCGCCGGCCTGCTCGGCGCGCCCGTCCTCGGCGCGCTCTTCGGCATCGGCTGGACCCCGTGCATCGGTCCGACGCTCGCCTCGGTCAACGCGCTCGCCCTCGAACAGGCCAGCGCCGGACGCGGGGCCATACTGGCCCTCGCGTACTGCCTCGGCCTCGGCGTCCCGTTCGTCTTCGCCGCCGTCGCCTTCCGCAAGGCCCTCGGCGCCTTCGGCTGGGTCAAGAAGCATTACGTGTGGGTGATGAGGATCGGCGGCGGCATGATGATCGTCACGGGTGTCCTCCTCCTCACAGGCGTCTGGGACAGCATGGTCTCCACGATGCAGGGCTGGGCCGGCGGCTTCACGGTGGGAATCTGATCCATGAGCAAGACAGAAACGACGGACGCGACCGACACCGCGGACACCGAGCACACGACCGGTGACGACGCGGCCGGCGCCGACCTCTCCACCGCCCCCCGGGAAGAGACGATCGGCGGCCCCACCCTCGGGGTCGTCGGCTGGATCCGCTGGTTCTGGCGCCAGCTCACCTCCATGCGGGTGGCGCTGATCCTGCTCTTCCTGCTCTCCCTCGGCGCCGTCCCCGGCTCCCTCATCCCGCAGACCAGCGCGGACGAGATGAAGGTCGCCGACTTCAAGCAGGCGCACGAGACCCTCACGCCGCTGTACGAGAAGCTCCAGCTCTTCGACGTCTACAGCTCGGTGTGGTTCTCCGCGATCTACATCCTGCTCTTCGTCTCCCTCATCGGCTGCATCGTCCCGCGCACCTGGCAGTTCGTCGGCCAGCTGCGCGGCCTGCCGCCGGGCGCCCCCAAGCGGCTCACCCGCCTCCCCGCGTACACCACCTGGCGCACCGAGGCGGACCCCGAGGAGGTCCGCGAGGCGGCCCTCGCCGTCCTCAAGGGACGCCGCTTCCGGGCCCGTACGGCGGGTGACGCGGTCGCCGCCGAGAAGGGCTACCTCCGGGAGGCGGGCAACCTCCTCTTCCACCTCGCGCTGATCGTGATGCTGGTGGCCTTCGCCTGGGGCCAGCTCTTCAAGTCCGAGGGCGGCAAGCTGGTCGTCGAGGGCGACGGCTTCTCCAACACGCTCACCCAGTACGACGACTTCAAGTCCGGCTCCCAGTTCGGCGTCGACGAGCTGGAGCCGTTCAGCTTCACCCTGGACCGCTTCACCGGTACGTACGAGAAGAGCGGCCCGCAGCGCGGCACCCCGCGCACCTTCGAGGCGGCCGTCACCTACACGCGGGGCGACGGCAAGGACGAGAAGGCGGTCATCCGGGTCAACGAGCCGCTGAAGGTCGGCGACTCCAAGGTCTATCTGATCGCCCACGGCTACGCGCCGGTCGTCACCGTCAAGGACGGCAGGGGCAAGGTCGTCTTCCGCGGCGCGGTCCCGCTGCTGCCGATCGACAACAACATCACCTCCACCGGCGCGATCAAGGTGATGGACGGCTACCGCGACAAGAACGGCAAGCCGGAACAGCTCGGCTTCAAGGCCTTCTTCGTGCCCACCTTCGCGGGCGCCGGGCAGGGGAACATGTTCTCCCAGTTCCCCGCGCTCGACTTCCCCGTGATGGCCCTCACCGGCTACCGCGGCGACCTGCGGGTCAACTCCGGGCTGCCGCAGAACGTGTACCAGCTCGACACCTCCAAGATGACCCAGTTCAAGGTCGACGGAGGCACCGGGGTCGCCCAGCGGATGCGGCCCGGCGAGACCATGACGCTGCCCGACGGCGCCGGCTCGATCACCTTCGAGAAGGAGATCAAGGAGTGGGCGAGCTTCCAGGTCTCCCAGCAGCCGGGCAACGGCCTCGCCCTCTCCGGCGCGGTCGCCGCGATCGCCGGACTCACCGGCTCGCTCTTCATCCAGCGGCGCCGGGTCTGGGTCCGCGCCGTCCGCGGCGAGGACGGCACGACCGTCGTCGAGATGGCGGGCCTCGGCCGCAGCGAGTCCGCCAAGCTGCCCGAGGAGCTCGCCGAGCTCGCGGTCGCGCTCACCGCCACGGCGCCCCCGGCGCCCGAACCCGCCGAACCGGAAGCCGCCGAACCGGATTCCGCAGCGTCCGAACCCGCCGCATCCGAACCCGCCGAAGCAGAAGCGGAAGCATCAGAAGGGGTCGAGAAGTGATCCTCGCCGCCGAGACCAACGAGAGCCTGGCGCAGATGAGCAACACGCTCGTCTACTCCTCGATGGCCGTCTACACCCTGGCCTTCCTCGCCCACATCGCCGAGTGGGTGTTCGGCAGCCGCAGCAAGGTCGGCCGCACGGCCGCCGCGCTGACGGAGCGGAAGGAGGCCGCGGCCGCCACCGTGTCCGTCCAGGTCAAGGGGGCCGGCGGCACCACCGTCCTGGACCGGCCCAAGGTCGTCACCCGGGCCGCGGCCGGCACCCGTGACGTCCCCGACGGCCCCGGCGCCGCCGGCGGCACGGTCAAGGGCGACCTCTACGGCCGGATCGCCGTCTCGCTCACCGTCCTCGCCTTCGCCCTGGAGGCGGCGGGCGTGGTCGTGCGCGCGATCTCCGTGCAGCGCGCCCCCTGGGGCAACATGTACGAGTTCTCCACCACCTTCTCCACGGTGGCGGTGGGCGTGTACCTGGCGTTCCTGCTCGCCGGGAAGAACGTCCGCTGGATCGGGCTCCCGCTGGTGACGACGGTCCTGCTCGACCTGGGCGTGGCGACCACCCTGCTGTACACCGAGAGCGACCAGCTCGTGCCCGCCCTGGACTCGTACTGGCTGTGGATCCACGTCTCCACCGCGATCTTCTGCGGCGCCGTGCTCTACCTGGGCGCCGTCGCCACCCTGCTGTACCTCTTCCGCGACTCGTACGAGAACAAGCTCGCGAACGGCGGCACGCCGAGCGGTTTCGCCCGCTCCGTCCTGGAGCGGCTTCCCGCCGCCGCCACCCTCGACAAGTTCGCCTACCGGGTCAACGCGGCGATCTTCCCGCTCTGGACCTTCACGATCATCGCGGGCGCCATCTGGGCCGGCGACGCGTGGGGCCGCTACTGGGGCTGGGACGCCAAGGAGGTCTGGTCGTTCATCACGTGGGTCGGTTACGCCGCCTACCTGCACGCCCGGGCCACGGCCGGCTGGAAGGGCCGCAAGGCCGCGTACATCGCGCTCATCGCCTTCGGCTGCTTCCTCTTCAACTACTACGGCGTGAACATCTTCGTCAGCAGCAAGCACTCCTACGCCGGCGTCTGAGCCGGCACGGCGTCTGCGCTGGCACGGCCCCCTTCGGGGGGCCACGCTGGAGGTATGAGCGAGATACCCCGGGGCAGGAGCGAGACCCACGACGGCGACACGCACCTGCTGCGGTACGTGATCGAGCTGCCGCACCCCCAGGCGGTGGTGTGGGAGAAGGTCGCCTCGCCGGAGGGGCTGCCCTCCTGGCTCTGCGCGGCGGACCCGCTGGAGCCGAGGCTGGACGGGAGGGTCACCCTCCGCTGGCTGAACGGCGACACCGAGGTCTCCGGGCGGGTGACCGCCTGGGACCCCGACCACGTGGCCGAGTACACGGTCGACGCCCCGCACGGACGGATCCGGTTCCATCTGGAACCGGACGCCGGCGGGGCGTCGACCGTGCTGCGTTTCACCAACGAGTTCCAGGGCGACCGGGACCTGCTCCTCGACTGCCTGGCCGGCTGGCACGACCACTTCGAGCGGCTGCGGGACGCGCTGGACGGTGCCCCTATGGACTGGCGGAAATGGACGACCGGGCGCTGGAGCGAGCTGCGCGAGCTGTACGCCCAGGACGTGGCGCCCTGGCCCAAGTGGGTGCCGTAGCGGACGCGGTCTATCCCTTCTTCGGCGGCAGGCAGCTCGTCGTCGGGGGTTCGCCCTCCGGCCAGGCGGTCTGGACGAAGCGCTGGGTGCCGTCGGCGGCGAGCTCCACGATGGGGACGGCCTTGTTGTACGGGTTGCCGTGGTTGTCGAGGCAGATCCAGCCGCTCGCGCCCTGGACCCGCAGCGAGCCCTTGACCTGGGGCCACTGGGTGCCGACGTCGGCGAGCTCCGGGTAGGGGGCGTTCGCCGGGGTGGCCTGGCGGATGGCGTGGACGGCCGTCGCCATCGCGTCGTACGCGATGATCGCCTGCCCGTCCCGGAGCGGGATCGGCTTGGGGTCGGCGCGGGCGATGTCGGTGAGGAAGGTCTCGAAGGCGACGACCGAGCCGCCGGTCGTCGGCACCGGCCGGCCCGGTGCGGGCTTCCAGGCGTCGGGGTGGGCGAGCGCGGCGTACCGGACGGTCAGCTTCTTGCCGAGGGCCGCGCGGTTCAGCTTCTCGTCGGCGCCGAGGTACGAGCCCTCGTCGCCGGTCAGGACGGTGAAGGCGCGGTCGGCGCAGCCGCGGGAGCCGAGCGCGTTGATGAACTGGCGCAGCTGGGTGTGGCGGCCGGCGAAGAAGACGGTCTCGGCGCGGGTGTCGCAGATCAGGTGGGTGATCTGGCGGAAGGTGTTGGCGGTGGTGCCCTCCTCGGTGTTGTCCTTCGGCGAGGTGTAGAGCTGCGGCTCGTAGGGGGCGCCCTTGAGGGACTCGGCGAAGGCGGTCCGCAGGGTGTCGATGTAGTGGTCGCCGGTGCGGGAGTCCTGGACGAGGATCGCGCGGGCCGCGTCGACCCGGCCGAAGTCGGCGAGGGCCCGGGCCTCGTCGCTGTTGGTGGGGGAGACCCGGGCGAGGCCGGGGAAGCGGTCGCGGCCGGGGCCGTTGGCGAGGTCGTCGGCGGTGATGGTGGTGCCGACGACGGCGATTCCCGCGCCGGTGAGGGCGGTGACCGCCTCCCGCACCTCGGCGGAGGAGGTGGCGACGCCGGAGACGGCGCGCAGCCGGTCGGGGGCGGCGGTCATGGCGACGAGCCGGTCGACGACCGTGCGCCAGTGGGCGTTCTTGTTGCCGGTGTTGGCGAGGACGAGCCGGATCTTCGGGGTCTCGCTGTTCGACTCGTGGTTGGCCCGGTACTGGTAGGCGTACGCGCCCTGGAGTTCGCGGAGGATCTTCTCCCGGGTGCCGGGGTCGGTGGCGGTGATCGGGAGCAGCACGGCGACGGTGGCGTACTCGCCGGCCTTGAGGGTGGCGTTCTCGCGCCCGATGGCGCCGGTGATCGCGGCGAGGGCGGGGACGCCGAAGGCGTGGCCGTCCCCGTTCACGCCGACGCACTCCCCGCTGCCGGAGGGCCGTTCCACGCCGGCGGCGCAGGAACGGTCCTCCGGCTGGAGGAGCCGCACCAGGCCCCAGCCGCCGAGGCCGGCGACGAGGGCGGTCGCGAGGAGCACGGTGAGGAGCTTCTGCCGGGGCGTCCAGAAGAAGCGGCGGCGCAGCCGGTCGAACATCGCGTCAGACTCCGTCCTCGCGCCCGGGCGGCAGCGACAGCTCCCGCCAGGCGCGGATGTCCCGCGGCCAGTGCCCGGCCGCGTCCCACAGTGGACCGCTGCCGGTGAGGTGACGGCCGGAGAGCCGGCGCAGCTCGTACGCGAGCCGGGCGGCGACCTCCTCGTCGGGCAGCGCGAGCGGATCGGTGAGCAGCCATACGGCGTGCAGCAGCCGCCGTACGGAGAGGTGCAGTTCGGCGGCGTCGGGGCCGAGCCCGTCGGGCAGCGCCGGGTCGGCCTCCTGGCCGAGGGCGACGGCCCGGCGCGGGTCGGGGCTGGTGCGGCCCCGCTCGCGCGGGTAGGGGGCGGCGGCGACGAACCGCAGCAGGCCGAGCCAGCCGAGGACGTCGGGGCCGGGGAAGGTGAGCCGGAGGTGGGCGACGGCCTCGGCGGTGTCGCCGAGCGCCAGGTCGTGGTGGAGCCGGTGCGCTCCCGGCTGGGGCCCGTAGTGGCGGCGGAGGGTCTCGTGGACGGCCCGCCAGGCGGAGTACTGCGGAGGGTCGGCGTCCTCGAAGCGGAGCCGGTGCAGCAGCAGGGAGCGCAGCAGCGGGTCGCCGACGAAGTGGCCGGGGTGGTCGGTCCAGTGCTCGGCGCGGAGCCGGTCGCGGACGCGGAGGGCGACGTCGCCGTCGAGGGACTCGGCGGCGAGCCGGGCCTGGGCGAGGCGGCGGGCGGAGTCCTCGTCGTGGGCGGCGGCGAGGACCGCGTACGGCCCCGGTCTGGGCACCGGCAGCAGGGCGGCGAGGAGGGCGGGGGCGACGGGCAGGGGCGCGGCGTCCTCGCGGAGCTCCACGGTCCGGTCGAGGAGCCCGCCGGGGGTGAGGCGGGCGCGGTCGGCTGTCGGGGTCTCGCCGGCGGCGCGGGCGAGCAGGTCGACGCCGAGCGGGCGGCCGCCGGTGAGCCGGTGGACGGCCCGGGAGAGCGTGGCGGGGGCGCTGCCGGCCGGGTCGTGGCGGTCGAAGGCGGCGCGGGTCTGGGTGGGGGTGAGCGGGGTCAGCTCGACGGCGAGGAGGCCGGAGCCGACCCGGCCGGTGCGCGGGCAGGGGGCCTGGTGGGCGGTCTCGGGCAGCCGGAGGCGGGTGGCGTGGCGCAGCGCCTCGTGTTCGCGCAGCCGGGAGGCGGCGAGGACGACGGTGTGGTCGCGGCGGCCGTCGGAGCGGGCCCGCAGAATCGGTTCGACCAGGGCGCGGCCCACGAGCTCATGGGCGTTGTCCAGGAGGATCAGGGGCCTGCCGACCCGGCTGCCGCGGCGCAGCCCGGTGTAGGCGCGGAGCAGGTCCTCGGTGAGGGTGAGGACGAGGAAGGCCTCGGCCTCCTCGCGGCGTGGCCCGCCCTGCGCGAAGTCGACGGCGAGCTGCTGGAGCCCGGCCCGGCCGCGCCCGCCGGCGTTGCGGTAGCCGCCGAACCACTCCTCGGGCGCCTTCTTGAAGCGGTTGAAGAACTCGTCGACGACCGTCTCGACGGTGGCCTCCGCGACGAGCCCGGCGAAGGGCGCGCCGGCCTCGGCGGCCGTGCCGGCGAGCTTGGCGAGCACCCGGCCGACCCAGGCGGCGGCGGCCGCGCGCCCGGCGTCGACGGTGGCGAGCAGCGGCCCGAGGCGTAACAGGTCGCGGCGGGCCCGCTCGTCGTCCTCCCGCGTCCAGCCGACCGAGGTGACGGCGACGAGCCCGAGCGCGAGCCGCGGGAACGGTACGGCCCTGACCGCGTCGGTCCTCCGCCCGAGCTGCACCGAGAGCTCCGCGAGCGCGCCGGTGACCGGGGACCAGCCGGCGCCGTGATCGGCCGGCTCCTCGATGTGGGCGCAGTCGAGCAGGGCGAGCGGGGTGAAGTCGCGGTAGCGGTTGCGGACTTCCTTGAGCAGTACGGTCTTGCCCATGCCGCGCCCGCCGGTGAAGACGGTGACGGGCGGGTCGTCGCCGTGCTCGAAGGGCACCCGCCCCTGGCCGTTCGGCCCGAGCCCGATGAGCCGCGCGGCCAGTCCGCGAGGATCCAGGACCGCCTCGCGGCCGTACAGCTCTCTGTCCACCCGCCACCCCCGTCGCAGTGAACTCCAGGATAACGACGGCGTGTTGGGAACAGGAGGGAACTGGAACGCCTTTTCGGGACCGTTGCCGAAGTGTCGTCACTCCGTGGCGATCGCGTCGAGCTGTGCCCGCAGGTACCGGTGGGACTCGATGCCGTGGATCGTGGTGCCGGGGGTGCACTCGTAGAAGTACACCAGCGACATCAGCTCCTCGTCGGGCGCGTCGGCCGGCGGCGGCAGCACCCGGTGCCGTCCGGACCGCCACCGCCCGCCCGTCCAGCTCGCCATCAGATCGCCGATGTTGACGGTGAAGGCGGCCGGGTCGTACGGCGCGTCCTGCCAGCCGCCGGCGTCGGTGAAGAGCTGCAGCCCGCCCTTGCCCCGCTGCCGGTCGAGGACGGTGACGGTCCCGAAGTCGGTGTGCGGCCCGATCCGGAACTGCCCCGGCTCCGGGGCGCCGGTCCGCTCCTGCCCCGGGTACCAGTTGATGTTGAACCCGAAGGTGGGGTGCCCGGTGTGCCGCGTGAAGAAGTCCCGCTCCTCGCCGAGCGCCACCCCGAGCAGGTCGAGCACCCGGTCCGACAGCGCCTTCATCTGCGCGAGATACGTCTCCACCAGCGGCTTCAGCTCCGGCACCTCGGCGGGCCAGAGGTTCGGCAGGAACCACTCGGCGTCCACGGCGGGGTCGCCGGTCGGCTCCTCGGCGGCGAAGGACAGCGACTCCTTCAGGTCGGGCGGGGTGGCGGTCCCCTCCGCGTACCCGTTCGCCTCCGCGCCCGGTCCGAGCCACCCCCGCCCGCCGACCCGCACGGCGTACGGCTCCTTGACGGCGGCCGGCAGGTGGAAGAACGCCCGGGCGCTCTCACGGATCTCCTGTCGCAGCCCCGGATCGACCCCGTGCCCACCGACCAGCAGGAACCCGGCCTCGCGCAGCGCCCGGTCGACGGCGGGGAGCTGCGGCGCGGGGTCGCGGGAGAGGTCGATGACGGGCAGCCGGGCTTCACTCATGACCGATGTCCTCGTTCCACAGGGCGGGGTGGGCGGCGATGAAGGTACGCATCAGCTCGGCGCAGCCGGGATCGTCGAGCACGAGGACCTCGACCCCGTGCGCGGCGAGCCACTCCTGCCCGCCGCGGAAGGTCCGGTCCTCCCCGACGACCACCCGGGAGATCCCGAACTGCCGCACCAGCCCGGAGCAGTACCAGCACGGCGAGAGCGTCGTGACCATCGTCGTCCCCCGGTACGAGCGCTGCCGCCCGGCGTCCCGGAACGCGGCGGTCTCGGCGTGCGCGGACGGGTCCCCGTCCTGCACCCGCCGGTTGTGCCCCCGCCCGAGCAGCTCCCCGCCGGCCCCGAAGAGCGCGGCCCCGATCGGCACCCCGCCCTCGTCCCGCCCCGCACGGGCCTCGTCGAGGGCGACGGCGAGCCACCGGCGGGCCTGGTCCTGGTCCATGCGGGGAGCCTTCCCCGGCGAGGCGCCCGGATCACCTGGGATGGCGGTGACCCCGGCGGCGGGTGTGACGTAGGAGCCCTTGCCGGGCACGGTGTAGACCAGCCCGTGCTCGGCGAGCTGGCGCATGGCACGACGGGCGGTCAGCACGGCGATGCCGTACTCCTCGGCGAGGCGGGTCGGTGCGGGAACCATGCGGTCGGGCGCGTACTCCCCGGCCGCGATCTTCGCTGCGATCACGTCAGCCAGCTGCATGTACAGCGGGCGTCCCGACTGCGGGTCAAGGCTCATGCGTCAACACTAGATAGTCATACAAAGTCACGTTCGGATGGATCTAGCTACGTCACTATGTAGCAATGTGTAGCGCGGACTATCGTGAGGCGCACGTACAAGACCCCGGCGACCGTCCTACCGGCCCCGGGGCATGGCCACCAACTACCAACGGAGTTGATGACGTGCGGAACCTTATCGCGCACACCCTGATCCCCTTCCTCCCTCTCCTTCTCTGGACGCTCACGCCGGCGGCGCAACGGCGGCGTCGGTGGACGTTGTGGCTGGCCACGGTCGGTGTCGACGTCGACCGCCGCAACATCCACGCCGGGGGCGCCCGATGAGCCGCTGCGGGGCCCGGCGGTCCGTGTACGCCGTCGCGGAGGTGGTCCGGCCCGTGTGGGGCGGGTCCGTCTGCGTCCTCGACGTGGGCCACGACGGCCTGCACCGCGACCGCGCGGGCGACGGCTGGTGGGTGACCCCTGAGGTCGCCGACGCGGTGAGCGTCTCCCTCCTGGCCCGCGCCCTGGCGCCGGAGCCCGAGCCCGAGCCCGAGTTCCGCTCCCCGCGCTGCATCGTCGGCCGCCACGACCGCTGCCGCGACCACGCACCCCGCGACAGCGGCGTACCGGGCGTGCGGTACCTCGTGTGCGGGTGCGCCTGCCATGCCGGCGGCCAGGTATGAGCGGCGGCTCGCTCCGGCTGGATACGCTGGCCGGGGCACCCTTTCTGGAGGACATGGTGACGACACAGGCCGACCACGCCGGAGAACTCATCCCGCGCCCCGAGCAGACTCCCGCCGCGCTGCGGGCAGCCCTCGCCGTCGTCGCTCCCGAGCGGTTGCCCGAGATGGACGCCAGCCAGCGTACGGCCGTCACGGAGGCCATCGAGCAGAGCGGCATCGCACCCCTGCGGATGTTCCTGATCGAGTGGGCCGCCGTCATTGAGATTGAGCGTTTCCCGGACACCGCGCGTGAACTGCGCCGCGCCGAGTACCTGGCGCAGATCGCCGAGGACCCGGAGGAGAGCCGCCGTCACGTACGGGCCGCGGGGGACATCATCCGAGCCGCGCACAGGGCGGTGGGTGGGTGAGCTGGAGGTGGGAGTACGACCCCAGCGAGGAGCAGGTCATCGGGGGAGCGCCGCCGGCCTTCGTCGCCGAGGTGGAGGGGCGGGCGGACGAGCTGGTGAGGGCGGCGGAAGCCCTCTACCTCGATGGCTCCCTGTTCCAGGGTGGGAACCCCCGGAGCGAACACGTGCGGGTCACCGGTGGGAT
Organism: Streptomyces sp. NPDC007863; assembly: GCF_040633895.1. Classification (NCBI taxonomy): domain Bacteria; kingdom Bacillati; phylum Actinomycetota; class Actinomycetes; order Kitasatosporales; family Streptomycetaceae; genus Streptomyces; species Streptomyces sp. NPDC007863. The sequence goes on along the minus strand of NZ_JBEYEI010000021.1, from coordinate 111,761 downwards.
GTTCGTCTTCCTTCTCGTCCCACGCCATGAGTGCGGTTACGTCCTCCAGGTGACCTGCCTCTGACAGCCGTCGGCGGGTGTCCCGGGCCTGGTGTTCCCGCTCCTCTTCCCGCCTCACGGTTTCAGTGCCCGTCGAGCCGCGTTGACGATGGTGTGGGCTTCCGGCCCGTACGCGGCCGACTCCCGCAGCGTCTTCCAGACCTTCCGGTACAAGGCGAGGTTGTCGGCGTCGTCCAGCCACAACTCGGCGTGCCAGTCCTCCGCGACGACCAGGCGGTCGCCCAGGATCCAGAAGCCGTTGGCGGGGACGATCTTCACTGGTGCCGAGAGGGGGACGACGCCCAGCTCGACCGTGTCCATCCCGATCACCCCGGCGAGCCGGTCGAGCTGGCTCACCAGCACCGACGGCGGGCAGATCAGTGACCGCAGGGCAGCTTCCCACACCAGTACGCGCAGCTTGTGCCCCGGCTGGTACAGCCACTCCTGGCGCTGCGTCCGGGAGCGTACGGCGTCCTCGACGCCCTTCGTCACCTCCAGTAGATCCGCGTAGCGCTGGACGACGTGTCGCGCGTATTCGGGGGTCTGCAACAGACCTGGGACGACCGCCTCCTCCCATACCCAGATGTCGGAGGAGCGGTTGATCTCGGCGGTCAGTCCCTCGTGCATCGGCCGGAAGCCGTTGGCCAGCGCCCTGCGCCACGACCTGATCTCGGTTTCGAAACCGGCCAGCCGGGCTGCCAGTTCGGGGTACGCCTCCGGCTGCGCGGTCGCGTCGGCCCACGCCCTCACGTCCTCGGGGGTCGCCGTCTGTTTCCCGTTCTCCAGCTTGCTGACCTTGGATCCCTGCCAGCCGAGCCGCTGGGCGAGCTGCTGACCGGTGAGCCGGCCGGCAGGACAGGTGAAGCGGAGTTCGCGAAGTCGCGCCCCCAACGCTTCCCGGGCCCGCTGGTAGTCGGTGCTCACCGGTCACCCGTCACTCGGCCTCAGCCACCTGCTCGGCGAACCGGTCGTACGGCACAGCGTGGTGCGTGGCCGCGTCGCGGGCGACGCAGTACCGGACGACCTCCGCCGGCTCGGTGATCAACTCGATGCCGAGCATGTTGTCATCGTCGTCGAAGTGCAGGAGAGCCACGATCCGGGAGTCGAAGATCCAGAAGTCCTCGGCGGGCAGGGCGGCGGTCTTCTCGCGCCACAGGTAGCGGATGTCCTCGCCGGAAGCCGCGTTGTGCCGGGAGTAGTAGAGCAGAAACGACTGCTCTGGGGTCGGCGGGTTGTCGGCGATCCTGACGCGGCCGACCGTTTTGCCCGCGTCCACCTGAGCACGGATGTTGGCGAACCAGGGCTCGGTGAGGTCACAGGGGCACGCGCCCGTGGCCAGGAATTCCTGGTAGTCGGGGTCCTGCCGGTCCGACGCGTAGCCGCGCCGTGTCTCCAGGCGCCAGGCGGTGTGCTCGAAGGTCTCGAAGAGGCGCCGGAACGTGTCCCGATCGACCATTTCTGGCACGCGTTTCATCTCCTTGGGGCCCCAGTTCACGAGGAGCTCGCGCGGTACGGCCACCGCCGCCTCGTCCGGTCCGAAGTGCTGGAGCTGAGCGAGGTCCGCCGGGTCGGTGACCGGTGTGCCCTGGACGATGACGTCGCCGGTTCCCTCGTCCACGTGCAGGGCGGGGCAACCGTCGACCTTGCTGTCGGTACCGGTGAAGCGCAACTGGCGTGCCATGAACGCTCTCCCTTCCAGGGTGTTGAACCCCAGCATGGTCGGTGGGCCTGGCTCGGTTCTAGCAGGTCAGCGGTACTCCGCGAGAAAAGTCCAGCAAACTCGGTGACCTGACCGGCAAATCCGAGAAAGCTACCTGGCTCGCCCCAACTCCCCCTTTCTAGCGTCAGGTTCATGGAAAAGCGCCAGACGACCATGAGCGACCCGGTCCATCTCACCCTGCCCTCCCCGGACCCCGACCCGGAGCCCGTCGACGGCTGCGCCGGCTGCGTCGAGCTCGCGAACGTGCGGGACCGGGCACGTGTCGTCGGGGACCTCACCACCGTGACCGACTGCAACGTCCTGCTGCGGCGGCATCCCGAGGGGCACTCGTGATCACCGCCCGCCACATCGGCGGGCGCGTCCGGGACGGCGCAGGGAGAGTCGGCATCCTGCGGGACGTCATCGTCGACTACGAGGACCCCGCCGAGCTGCCCGGTCGGCGCCGGAAGCGGCCCACTGCGTTCCTGTGGCCCGAGGCCGGGGGTGGAAGGGAGTGGATGGTCCCCCTGGACTCGGTGGTGCCGGAGACGTAGGGCTCCGTCTCCCCGCCCACGCCTCACGCCATGGCGTCCGCCGCCTCCTCCTCGTACGCGAACAGCGCCGGCGGGGCGTCGTTCTCGAAGAAGGTCTTCGCCCGGATCAGGGCCTGCTCGTCGGCTCGGATGCGGCCGGGGCGGGAGGCGGTGCCCAGGAGGACGCCGCCGAAGCGCATGCGCAGGTAGGCGGCCGAGTTGTGGAGGGCGGTGGTGAGGCCGTCCGCGACGACGTGGTGCTCGTGGGACAGGGCCGTGACGCCCCACAGGGTGCGGCCCGCCATGCGCTGCTTGAAGTCGGAGTCCGGGAGGTTCAGCCAGCCCGACCAGTAGTCCAGGTAGCGCTTGGTCTGGGCGGAGAGGGTGTACCAGTACAGGGGCGAGACGATGACGATGTCCGTGGCCTCCCGGGTGGCCTTCAGGAGGTCCGCCTCGACTTCGCCCATCTGGTGGGCGGCGGTCTCGTGGCGGCCGTCCTGGAAGTCGGGGAGGTCGAGGCGGTTCAGGTCCACCCAGCGCTGCGGAATTCCGGCCGGCAGGTGGGCGGCCGCTTCGCGGGCCAGGATCTCCGAGTTGCCGTCGGCGCGGGAGCTGCCGAGGACGAAGAGGAACGAACGGTCCTGGGCGGGGGTCGCGTCGGGGGACATGGGGTGCTCCTGTCTCGTGGGTGCGCACGGGCGGGCGTGCTTCCCCGACAACTAGTCGTCGTGCGCGGGTATTCCGCTTTCGCCGAGCGAATCCCTCCCGGGCCCCATCGGATCCGCCGATGGGGCCCATCGGCAGGACGCCCCAGCGGCCCGTGGACCCGTGCCGGGCCCCGTCCGTAGCGTCGGCGGCATGAGAAACGAGACCAGGGGAACCCTCGAACTGACCCTCGCCATGGTGCTGTCGGGCACGCTCGGCGTCTTCGTCGTGGAGTCGGGCGCCTCGCCCTTCGAGGTCGTGTTCTTCCGGTGCCTCTTCGGGGCGGTCGCGCTCGGCCTCTACAGCCTGGCGCGGGGCTACTTCACCGGGCACGGCTTCACCGCGCGGTCCTTCGGACTCGCCCTCCTCGGCGGGGTGTTCATCGTCTTCAACTGGGTGTTCCTGTTCGAGGCCTACGCCGCCTCGTCCATCTCGCTCGCCACCGTCGTCTACCACACGCAGCCGTTCTTCCTCGTGCTGCTCAGCGCCTTCTTCCTGCGGGAGCGGATCCCCGCCGGGAAGGTGGCGTGGCTCGCCGTCGCCTTCGCCGGGCTCGTCCTCGTCTCCGGCGTGCGGCCGGGGGACACCGCCTCCCTCAAGGGGCTCGGGTACGCGCTCGCCGCCGCCGTGCTGTACGCGCTCGCCACCTTCGTGACCAAGCGGATCGGCGGCGTACGGCCGCATCTGATCGCCCTCGTGCAGGTGGTGGCCGGGGTGCCGCTGCTGCTGCCGTTCGCCGACTTCGGGGCGGTCGCCGGGCTCGGCGCCGGGTGGGGGTGGCTGGCCGGGCTCGGCATCGTTCACACCGGGCTGATGTACGTCCTCATGTACGCCGCCTACGCCAAGCTGCCCACCCCGAAGATCGCCGTGCTCGCCTTCACCTACCCGGCCGTCGCGATGGTCGTCGACTGGGCGGTGTACGGGCACCACATCGGGCTCGTGCAGGCGCTCGGCGTCCCGCTGATCGTCCTCGCCAGCCTGAAGGTCACTCTCGCGCGAGCCGCCGCGCCTGCTCCACGAACAGCCGCACGTGCGCCGGAAGCCGCTTCCCCCGCCGCCACGCGAGCTGCGTGAAGAGCGTGAACGGCGGCTCCCAGCCCAGCGCCGCCAGCGCCCCGGACGCCAGTTCCTCCTGGACGGTGATCCGGGGCAGCAGCGCGATCCCGAGCCCGGACGCCACCGCCCGCTTGCTCGCCTCGATCGTGCCGAATTCGAGGAACTCCGGCCGCGAGGGCCCCGACGCGCCCGCCAGCTCCGCCTCGAAGAGGTCGCGGTAGGCGCAGCCCGGCTCGGTGCCCACCAGGGCGGTGCCCGCGAGATCGGCCGCGGCCAGTCCCGTACGGCCCGCGAGGGCGTGGCCCGGGGCGGCCACCAGGGCCAGCGGCTCCGGCGCCAGGACCTCCGTCTCCAGGCCGTCGTGCTCGGTCTCCGCCTCCATGAGGAAGCCCAGGTCGTACGTGCCCTGCCGCAGCGCCTGCCGCGTCGCGTCGCCGAGCGTGGGCCGCAGGGCCAGGCGGACGGCCGGGTACCGGTGGTGGACGTACTCCAGGAGCGGCGGGAGCCGGTAGGTGGTGAGGGACTCCATGGTCCCGATGGTGATCGTCCCGGCGGCCTCCCCGGCGGCGACCGCGGCCCGCGCCTCCTCGGCGAGCTCGGCCATGCGGCGCGCGTACGGCAGCAGCCGCTCGCCGGCCCCGGTCAGCCGGATCCGGCCGCCGAGCCGCTCGAACAGCTCGGTGCCGAGCGCCGTCTCCAACGCCTTGACCTGCGAGGTCACGCTCGACTGGGCGTAGCCGAGCTCGGCGGCGGCGCGGGTGAAGGAGAGGACTTCGGCGACCTTCTCGAAGGTGGAGAGGAGTCGCAGTTCCATCAGCTCTCCTTGTCGTCGCCCTCTTCGCGGCGCTTCAGCTCGTCCTCGCGGCGGCGCAGGTCCGCCTCCCAGTCCTCGAACAGGGCGTCGTCCCGCTCCTTCTGCTCCGCGGCCTTCTCGTCGGAGAGGGACTTCAGGAATTCGGGGTTGTCGTCCGGCGCCACCCAGCCGCCGCGGCCGCCGCGCCCGCCGCCGGCCGTGGTCCGCCGGGCCTTGCCCGCGAAGATCCACACGATCGGGCCGACGATCCAGAACAGCAGGATGATGATCACCCAGACCACCTTGGGCAGGTGCTTGACCTCGTCCTCGGGGGTGTTCAGACAGTCGATGAAGGCATAGATCGTCAACGCCAGCGGCAGGATGAACATCAGTGCCCTGAGCATGTGGAGCAGCCCCCTGGAAGCGGTGGCGGGGGCGCGTCGAGTCGGCCCCGGTGACAAGTCCAGCGTAGCCGGTGACCGATACTTGCCCGTATGGCTTACGACGATCTCCGCTCGCTGCTCAGGGCCCTGGAGCGCGAAGGCGACCTCAAGCGCATCAAGGCCGAAGTCGACCCGTACCTGGAGGTCGGGGAGATCGTCGACCGCGTGAACAAGGCGGGAGGCCCGGCGCTGCTCTTCGAGAACGTGAAGGGCTCCGCCATGCCGCTCGCGATGAACGTGTTCGGCACGGACCGGCGGCTCCTCAAGGCCCTCGGCCTGACGTCGTACGAGGAGATCAGCGAGAAGATCGGCGGGCTGCTCAAGCCGGAGCTGCCGCACGGCTTCGTCGGCGTCCGGGAGGCCTTCGGCAAGCTGGGCTCGATGGTCCACGTGCCGCCGAAGAAGGTGAAGGACGCTCCTGTCCAGGAGGTCGTTCTGACCGGGGACGACGTCGACCTCGACCTCCTTCCCGCGCTCTTCACCTGGCCCAAGGACGGCGGCTCCTTCTTCAACCTGGGCCTCACCCACACCAAGCACCCCGAGACCGGCGTGCGGAACCTGGGCCTGTACCGGCTCCAGCGGCACGACAAGCGCACCATCGGCATGCACTGGCAGATCCACAAGGACAGCCGGAACCACTACGCGGTCGCCGCCGAGCGCGGCGAGCGGCTGCCGGTCGCGATCGCCTTCGGCTGCCCGCCGGCCGTCACGTACGCCTCCACCGCCCCGCTGCCCGGCGACATCGACGAGTACCTCTTCGCCGGCTTCGTGCAGGGCAAGCGGATCGAGATGGTCGACTGCAAGACCGTGCCGCTCCAGGTCCCGGCGAACGCCGAGGTCGTGATCGAGGGCTGGCTGGAGCCGGGCGAGATGCTGCCGGAGGGGCCGTTCGGCGACCACACCGGCTTCTACACCCCGCAGGAACCGTTCCCCGCGCTGAAGATCGACTGCGTCACCATGCGGAAGCGTCCGCTGCTCCAGTCGATCGTGGTCGGCCGGCCGCCGACGGAGGACGGGCCCCTCGGCCGGGCGACGGAGCGGTTCTTCCTGCCGCTCCTCAAGATCATCGTGCCGGACATCGTCGACTACCACCTGCCGGAGTCGGGCGGCTTCCACAACTGCGCGATCGTCTCGATCGACAAGAAGTACCCGAAGCACGCGCAGAAGGTCATGCACGCCATCTGGGGTGCCCACATGATGTCGCTGACCAAGCTGATCATCGTGGTCGACAAGGACTGCGACGTGCACGACCTGCACGAGGTGTCCTGGCGGGCCCTCGGGAACACCGACTACGCCCGCGACCTGACCGTCGTCGAAGGCCCGGTCGACCACCTCGACCACGCCTCCTACCAGCAGTTCTGGGGTGGCAAGGCGGGCATCGACGCCACGAAGAAGCTGCCGGAGGAGGGCTACACCCGGGACGGCGGCTGGCCGGACATGGTGGAGTCGGACCCGGCGACATCGGCCCTCGTGGACCGCCGCTGGAAGGAGTACGGGCTGTGATGGCGACCGCCGCCGTCCCCGGCGCGCAGCCGGGACGTACGAAGGCCTTCCTGCGGCTCGTGATGATCGAGCACTCGGTCTTCGCGCTGCCCTTCGCCTACATCGCCTCGCTCACCGCGATGTTCCAGCTGGACCGGAAGGTCCACTGGTGGACGCTCTTCCTGGTCACGGTGTGCATGGTGGGGCTGCGGACCTTCGCCATGGCCTGCAACCGGATCATCGACCGCGAGATCGACGCGCGTAATCCGCGCACCGCCCAGCGCGAGCTGGTGACGGGCGCGGTGTCGGTGCGGTCCGCGTGGACCGGGGCCGGGATCGCGGTCGTCGTCTTCCTCGGCGCCGCCGCGCTGCTCAACCCGCTCTGTCTGGCGCTGGCGCCGCTGGCCGTCATCCCGATGGTCGTCTACCCGTACGGCAAGCGGTTCACGAACTTCCCGCACGCGATCCTCGGCCTCGCGCAGGCGATCGGCCCGATCGGCGCCTGGCTCGCGGTGACCGGCGAGTGGTCGTGGGACGCGGTCGTCCTGGGCCTCGCGGTCGGCATCTGGATCGGCGGCTTCGACCTGATCTTCGCCTGTCAGGACGTGCAGGCGGACCGGGCGCACGGCGTGATGTCGGTGCCGGCCCGCTTCGGCATCCCGGCGGCGCTGTGGGGCGCCCGCGCCTCCGCCGTCGTCACCACGGGGCTGCTCGTCTGGTACGCGCTGGCCACGGACGCGGGCCTGTTCTTCTGGGCCGGCCTGGTGATCGTGGTGGCGGCCTTCTGCTACGAGCACTCCATCGTGAAGCCGCACGACCTGTCCCGGCTGAACCGCGCCTTCTTCACGACCAACGGCTTCATCGGCATCAGCCTCTTCGTCTGCGCCCTCCTCGACCTGCTGGTCCGCGGGCTCACCCTCTAGGCTCGGCGCCATGGACGACGGCAAGCGCACCCCGTGGGTCGTGGGGATTTCCGGGGCGTCGGGGACGCCGTACGCGGCTTCCGTGCTGCGGGGGCTGCTCGCGGCGGGGGAGAGCGTCGACCTGATCGTCTCGCGGGCCTCGCGGCTGACGCTGCTCGACGAGACGGGGATCGGCTTCCGGGACGCGCACTGGCGCGAGGACCTGGCGACGTGGCTGGCGCGGGGCGCGGACGGGAAGCCGGACGCGTACGGCGACGTGGACGTCGGCGACGTGCGGTACTGGGCGGCGGGCGACCTGGCGGCGGGGCCGTCCTCGGGGTCGTACCCGGCGAAGGGGATGCTGATCGTGCCGGCCTCGACCGCCGCGGTGGCGGGAGTGGCGCTCGGTCTGTCGAAGGACCTCTTGCAGCGGGTGGCGAGCGTGACGCTCAAGGAGCGGCGTCCGCTGGTCGTCGCGGTGCGGGAGACCCCGCTGAGCGGTCAGACGCTGAAGCAGATGGTGGCGCTGGACGAGGCGGGCGCCGTGGTGCTGCCCGCCTCTCCGGCGTTCTACGCGGGGGCGACGCACATCCAGGATCTGGTGGACTTCGTCGCCGGGCGGGTGCTCGACGCGGCAGGGGTGCCGCACGGTCTTTACCGCCGGTGGCGGGGGGAACTCGGAGGCGGAGCTCCGGGGGTTCCCCGTGCCGGTTAGCGCTTCTTCGCGGCCTTCTTCACGGCCCGCTTCGAAGCGGTGGTGGGCTGGTGGGCACGCGAGCGGTTGGCCAGGTCCTGCAGCTCGCGCATTCGGGCGTAGGCCATCTCGATCGTGTACACGGTGTTCTCACTCCTGAAAGATCGTCGTTGATCCGTCTTTGATCCACTGAAATTTCGCAGATCCACTGAAAGATTCGCAGGGTGTTGGCCCTGCATGCCTTAGATTCTACACCTAAACTTGCGGTATCGCTGGACAATGGAAGGTCGTATACCTATGGACGCCGTGGACAGGCAGCTCATCCAGGCCCTGCGCGAGAACGGCCGCGCCTCGTACGCCGAGCTGGGCCGGCTCGTCGGGCTCTCCGGCCCCTCCGTCACCGACCGGATCAACCGCCTGGAGGCGGCCGGGGTCATCACCGGCTACCGCGCCACCGTCGACGCCGCCTCGCTCGGCCTCGGCGTGACCGCCCTCATCGGCATCTCCCTCTCCGACGCCGCCGACCACGAGGACGTGGCCCGCCGGCTCAAGGACCTCGCCGAGATCGAGGACTGCTGGTTCATCGCCGGCGACGACTCCTTCATGCTCAAGGTCCGCGCCAACGACGTCGACGGACTGGAGAAGACCATCCGCCGCCTCTCCGGCACCAAGGGCGTGTCGAGGACCCGGACGACGATCGTGCTCTCCACCAAGTGGGAGAACCGGGTCGGGGACCTGCCCGAAGAGGCCTGAGAGTACGGTGGGTGAAGCCTGATTTCGTCGGATACATGGGAGGCGGCCGCATGGACGCGGGGCTCAAGCGTGAGCTGGAGCAGAAGGTGCTCGCCGGGGAGCGGCTGAGCCGTGAGGACGGCATCGCCCTCTACGACTCCGACGACCTCGCCTGGCTCGGCGGGCTGGCCCACGAGGTCAGGACCCGCAAGAACGGCGACGTGGTCCACTTCAATGTCAACCGGCATCTGAACATGACCAACGTCTGCACCGCCTCCTGCGCCTACTGCTCCTTCCAGCGCAAGCCGGGCGAGAAGGACGCGTACACGATGCGCATCGAGGAGGCCGTCCGCCTCGCCAAGGCGATGGAGAGCGATAACCTCACCGAGCTCCACATCGTCAACGGGCTCCACCCCAACCTGCCCTGGCGGTACTACCCCCGGTCGCTGAGCGAGCTGAAGAAGGCGCTGCCGAACGTCTCCCTCAAGGCCTTCACCGCCACCGAGATCCACCACTTCGAGACCATCTCGGGCATGTCGGCCTCCGACATCCTCGACGAGCTCATCGAGGCGGGCCTGGAGTCGCTGACCGGCGGCGGCGCCGAGATCTTCGACTGGGAGGTCCGGCAGCACATCGTGGACCACCGCACCCACTGGGAGGACTGGTCCCGGATCCACCGGCTCGCCCACTCCAAGGGCCTGAAGACCCCCTCGACGATGCTCTACGGGCACATCGAGGAGCCGCGCCACCGCGTCGACCACGTGCTGCGGCTGCGGGAGCTCCAGGACGAGACCGGCGGCTTCCAGGTCTTCATCCCGCTGCGCTACCAGCACGACTTCGTGGACATGCAGGACGGCAAGGTCCGCAACAAGCTGCAGGCGCGCACGACGATGGCGACCGGCGCGGAGGCCCTGAAGACCTTCGCGGTCTCCCGGCTGCTCTTCGACAACGTGCCGCACGTCAAGGTCTTCTGGGTCATGCACGGCGTGCAGACCGCGCAGCTGGCGCTCCAGCACGGCGCGGACGACATGGACGGCTCGGTGGTCGAGTACAAGATCACGCACGACGCCGACAACTACGGCACGCCGAACAAGCTCACCCGCGACGACCTGCTGGAGCTGATCCGCGACGCCGGCTTCCGGCCGGTCGAGCGCAACACCCGGTACGAGATCATCCGCGAGTACCCGGGCCCGGACGAGGGGCGCCGGGAGTCGCCGCAGCCGATGCGGGTCTGACGTCCCGAGCGCGAGGAACGGCCCGGCGGGGATCCCCCGCCGGGCCGTTCCGCGTCATGCCGTCGTGTGCTCCACCGGGATCCACAGCTCCGCCGCGGCCGTCTTCCAGTCCTCCGCCGGGCGGACCGAGAGGATCTCGGGGCCGGGGCGGCTGACGTACGGGTTCGAGGGGAACCACTCGGTGAAGACGTCCCGCCAGAGGTGCTGGAGCGCCTGCGGGTAGGGACCCTCGCTCTCGAAGACGGCCCAGGTGCCGGCGGGGACGTGGAGGCTCTCGTACTCCTCCGGCCGCTCCGGCCCCCCGCGCTCCTCCGGTCCGGTGATCGCGCCGTACCAGTGGTCGAGCTCCACGCCCTCCTCACGGCTGTCGGCGAGGTGGACGACGGCGGAGACGAGCCCGGCGGGCGCCCCGGCCGAGAGGGCGGCGAGCCGGTCCAGGGTCTCCCGGCCGAGCCCCCGGATCTGCGCGGCGATCGCCGGGTTCTCGCCCTCGTGGACGAGCGGGACGCGGGCCCTGCTGCCCGTGATCCGGAAGGCGCCCCTGGCCTCGGTGCGGTACCTCATGCTGCTGTTCCCTTCGACGACGAGGCGGAAGGACATGCGCGGCTGGGCGGTGAGCGCGGCGCCCGCGCGGCGGGCCTCGCCGGGCCCGATGCCGTGGACGGCGCGGAACGCGCGGGCGAAGGCCTCCCCGGAGCCGTAGCCGTACCGGACGGCGATCTCCAGGAGCGTCCGCTCCCCGGCGAGCACCTCGGCGCCGGCGACGGTGAGCCGCCTGCGCCGCACGTACTCCGACAGCGGCATCCCCGCGAGGGCGGAGAAGAGCCGCCGGAGGTGGTACTCGGACGTCGCGGCGATCCGGGCCAGCTCGGCCGGGTCGAGGTCGCCGTCGAGGCGCTCCTCGATGCGGTCGAGGGCCTGGTTCAGTCCCTCCAGCAAAGTCCCTCCAGCACGGCCTGTCCTTCCTGCTTCCTGTGGTCCCCACCGTAGGAACGGGGTGCGGGGCCTGACCCGACAATCGGTGCCCGATCGGGTCGGGTCGGCCGGTCAGGTCAGGGGCAGCAGCATGACGATGTCGTCGCGGTCGTCGCCCGGGGCGACGCGGATGGCGCCGGGGACGCGCCCGACCTCCTTGTACCCGGCCCGGGCGTAGAAGGAGTCGACGCCGGTGCCGCCCCGGCAGGTGAGCCGGATCGCCTCGATCGCCTCGAAGCCGGGGGCGGTGCGGGCGGTGCGCTCGGCGGCCGCCATGAGGTCGAGACCGTACCCCTTGCCCTGGTGCTTCGGGTGGACCATCACCGTGTACAGCCACACCCAGTGGGTCATCAGGCGGTGGGTGTTGAACGTGAAGAAGGCGGTGGCGGCGACCTCCCCGTCCTCGTCCCGCCCGACCAGGAGCCGGGTGGTGCCCTGGACCATGGCGGCGAGGTGCGTGCGGAGGGCGGGGCGGATCTCCTCGGCGGTGACGGGCGGGACGAAGCCGACGGCGCCGCCCGCGTTGGAGACGTCGGCCCAGAGGGCGAGGACGCCGTCGGTCAGGGACTGGTCGACGGCCGGATCGGCCTCAAAGGTAAGGGTCATGATCGCATTTTATCTATTACCCCCTCCGGTCCTCAAGAGGCTTCCGCCCCTCGGACGCCCCGCCCGCCGGAGGCGGGCGTACCGGCCCCCGCCTCCGGCGGACGTGCCTCCCCGTGCTTCACTGGGGGACGCTCGTCCCGTAATGGGAAGGTTCGGCACCCCGGAATCCCGGATCCTCGGAACCTCGGAACGAAAGAGTGGGTCATGCTCCGCTACTCGCTGATGCGGCTCGGCATCTTCGCCGGGTGTTTCCTCGCCCTGTGGGGCCTCGTCTACGTCGGCGCGCTCCCGCGCGGCCTCGGCGACTCCAACCTCCTGTGGGTCCTGCTCCTCTCCATCGTCGTCTCGGCCCCCCTGAGCTTCGTCCTGCTCCGCAAGCAGCGTGACGACCTGAGCGCCGACATCGTCGAGAAGGTCGACCGCGCCAAGGGCCGCCTCCACGAGAACCGCACCCGCGAGGACGCGCTCTAAGCAGCCCGCCCCGCCCGCGCGGCCGTGCCCCGTCGCGGCCGCGGCGGGCGGAATTCCGGCCGGTTCGAGGCGCGCGCCCTCCCCGTTCGGGGCGCGACCGTTCCCGATTCCGTCGGCTGTTCCTCCTTCCTTGGATGGAGCTCCAGGTCCGGCGTCCCCGCGACGCGATCCTGACCTCGGGTCAGCTGGGCGGCACCGCTGACGGCGGACGCTCTTTCTCCGGTGTGCCGCGCCACAGGGCCGGGCCGACGTTGTCCGCCGCCGTGGTCCAGGCGACGCCCGTGACGGGCTGGATGTGGGCGATGCGCAGGAGTCGGCCGCCGTGCCGCTCGTGCGCGATCGCCGTCAGCACGCCCTCGCCACCGCTCGCGATGTCGCGCACCCTTTGGTGCAGGAGTGGGTGATCCTCCCCGCCTTCACCGTCCGGGCCGCTCATCGCTCCGACTCTTCCCAGGCGGCGAACCATCGGTCGAGGAACTCTCGCCATCCGGCCTCGGAGCGGGCCCGGAGGGCCGGGCTCAGGCCCGTCGTAGGGTCACTGGCAACAGTGAGAGCTGGAGGTAGGAACATGGCGGGCGATGCGTGGATCAGTGAGACCGCGCCGTACCTGGCCCCGCGTGAGCCCGGCCGGAGTGACGCGTGGACCGAGGAGGCGGCCCGTCGCGGGCGCCGGGGTGGGCAGCGGCTGCTCCACGCGGGCGAGGTCGAGGCGCCCGACGCCGTCCGTGCCGCGTGGGGACTGCCCGCCGGTGAGCGGGTGGTCGTCAGGCGTCGGCTGATCCTGCTGGACGACCGGCCCGTGGAGCTGGCCGACTCCTACTACCCGCTCTCCGTCGCCGGTGGCACACCCTTGGCCGCGCCGCGCAAGGTGCCCGGCGGTGCCGTCACGCTGCTCAAGGAGCTGGGGTACGTCGGTTCCGACGTCGTCGAGGACGTGAGTGCGGGCCTGGCCACCGGGGAGGAGCGCGAGCATCTCGGTCTGGCCGAGTCGAGCGCCGTACTCCGGCTGCTGCGGCTGACGCGGACCGCCGACGGGACGCCCGTGGAGGCGGCCCTGATGGTCATGCCGGACGGCAGGCACCTCACGTACCGGCTCGGGAAGGGGGGCGCGTGATGGCGAGGGAGTTCGCGGACCCGAGGTCGCCGCATCAGAAGATCGCGGCGGAGCTCCGGCGGCTGATCACCCGGGGCGACCTGCCGCCCGGCAGCAAGCTGGGCTCGACGGCCGAGCTGATGGAGCGGTACGGCGGCGTGGCCAACACGACCGTCCAGAAGGCCCTCCAGATGCTGAAGGCCGAAGGGCTCCTCGAAGGGCTGCCGGGCAAGGGCGTGTACGTGCGGCAGCACGTGCAGCAGTCCGTCGAGCCGATCGCCTACATGCGGCCGGCCGGGCCGGGGGAGCCGTACCCGTGGGTGTCCGAGGCCGCGAAGCGGCAGCGGTCCGGTCGCATCCGGCTCCTCGACGTCGAGGTCGTCGTCCCGCCGCGGGAGGTGGCCGAGGCGCTGCGGCTGGAGGACGGCGAGCGTGCCGTGCTGCGCAGGCAGCTCCTCCTCCTGGACGGGGAGCCGACGGAGCTCACGCGGTCGTACTACCCGCTGGGCGTCGTCGAAGGCACGGCCGTACTGGAGAAGCGGCTCATCCGGGGCGGTACGCCCGCGCTGCTCGCTTCGATGGGCTTTCCTCCGCGTGAGTTCGTGGACGAGCTGTCGTCCGAGATCCCGACCGAGGAGGAGGTCGTGGCGCTGGAGCTGCCGAAGGACATGCCCGTCCTGGTCGCCTTCCGGGTCGTCTTCTCCGACGGCGGGCGTCCGATCGAGGTCACGCTGATGACGAAGGCGGCGCACCGGTACCGGATGCGGTATCGGCTGCCCGTGCCGGAAGGCGAGATGTAGGGGCCGCGTAAGGTTCCTCACAGATCGCGCACCCCTGGTGTGAGCTGGATGGCTCTCACCAGGGGTGTTTGTGTTTCGGGCCGGAGTGGCCGGTTCCTTGTCTCAAAGAAGGGCTTTGAGGTTCTCAAAGTTCAAGTGTTAACGTATCGGCCATGACGACAGCAGAGCGCCTCCTTCACGCCGCGGGTACCCCGCTCGTGGCGCGCCTGCACGTCGATCTCTGCCGCTGTATGTCCGCGGCCTGTTGTCGCCGCGAGTCCTGAGGCCCCGGCCTCCCCGGCAGCATGCAGCGGCGCCCCGCGCGAGAGCGCGAGAGAGTGCCGCACCCCCCCTTCCGTATTCCCCGATACGCATCAGTGGAGTGTGTCCGTGTCCGCGTCCGCGTCCGCCACCGAGGCCAAGCCCTCGTCCCGGATACCCAAGGTCCCCTTCTGGGCCCAGATCGTCGCCGGTCTCGTCCTCGGCGTCCTGCTCGGCTGGATCGCCCGGAGCCAGGACGTCGCCTGGCTGAAGGAGACCCTGATCCAGGTCGGCGGCATCTTCGTCCAGCTGCTGAAGCTGGCCGTCGCCCCGCTCGTGTTCTTCGCGATCCTCGTCTCGATCACCAACCTCCGGAAGGTCAACAACGCGGCCCGCCTCGCCGCCCAGACCCTCCTCTGGTTCATGATCACCTCGCTCGTCGCGGTCGCCATCGGCATCACGATCGGCCTGGTCACCAACCCCGGCGCCGGCACCGGCCTCACCCCCGCCGACGGCAAGGCCCCCGAGGGCCAGGGCAGCTGGATCGACTTCCTCACCGGCATCATCCCGACGGACGTCATCACGCCCTTCACCGAGCTGAACGTCCTCCAGATCGTCTTCATGGCCGCCGTCGCCGGCATCGCCGCCCTCCAGCTCGGCGAGAAGGCCCAGCCGATCCTCTCCCTCTCCGAGTCGATCCTGGAGCTGCTCCAGAAGGCCCTGTGGTGGGTCATCCGCCTCGCCCCGATCGGCACCGCCGGCCTCATCGGCAAGGCGATCGTCAACTACGGCTGGGACCTCCTCGGCAAGTACGCGACCTTCACCGCCGACGTCTACATCGGCTGCGCCCTGGTCCTCTTCGGCGTCTACCCGCTGCTCCTCGCGACCGTCGCCAAGGTGAACCCGGTCCAGTTCTTCAAGGGCGCCTGGCCCGCCATCCAGCTGGCCTTCGTCTCCCGCTCCTCGGTCGGCACCATGCCGGTCACCCAGCGCGTCACCGAGCGCCTCGGCGTCCCGAAGGAGTACGCCTCCTTCGCCGTCCCGTTCGGCGCCACCACCAAGATGGACGGCTGCGCCGCGATCTACCCGGCGCTCGCCGCGATCTTCATCGCGCAGATCTTCGACGTCCAGCTGGGCATCAAGGAATACCTGCTCATCGCCTTCGTCTCGGTGATCGGCTCCGCCGCCACCGCCGGCCTCACCGGCGCCACGGTCATGCTGACGCTGACCCTCTCCACCCTGGGCCTCCCGCTGGAGGGCGTCGGTCTGCTCATGGCGATCGACCCGATCCTCGACATGATCCGGACCGCCACCAACGTCGCCGGCCAGGCGCTCGTCCCGGTGATCGTCTCCGCCCGCGAGAAGATCCTCGACCTCACCGCGTACGAGAACGCCTCGTCGTCCCCGATCGACGGCCCCGAGGGCGCCCGCGAGGCCGCCCCGGAGAAGGTCGCGGTCGCTGCCTGACCCCGTCCCCCGACGCCTGCGTGCCCCTCGCCCCCGTCCGGGCGGGGGGCACGTAGGCTTTCGCGGGCGACTCGGTAATCGATCTTGGAAGCGGGGCGGAGGAGACGCGTGGCGGGGACCAGGAGGCTGCCTCGGGCCGTGCGCGAGCGGCAGATGATGGACGCCGCCGTGGCGTGCTTCGCGCGGCAGGGGTACCAGGCGGCCTCGATGGACGAGATCGCCGAACTGGCGGGCGTGTCCAAGCCGCTCGTCTACCTGTACCTGAACTCCAAGGAGGAGCTCTTCACCGCCTGCATCCGGCGGGAGGCCCAGGCGCTGCTCGCGGCCGTCGCCGAGGCCGTCGCCGACGCGTCCGCGCCGCCGGACGAGCGGCTGTGGGCGGGACTCCTCGCCTTCTTCGGGCACGCCGCCGACCACCCCGACGCGTGGGCCGTGCTCAGCCGGCACGCGCGCACCCAGGGCGAGCCCTTCGCGACCGAGGCGGCGCGGATGCGGGAGGAGATCGCCGCCTTCGTGACCGGGCTGATCGACGGGGCCGCGCGGGCCGCGCACGGGCCGGTCGAGATCGGCGAGCGCGACGTGGCGGCGCTGGCGCAGGCGCTGGTGGGATCCGCCGAGTCGCTGGCGACCTGGGCCAACGAGACGCCGGGGGTGACGGCGCGGGAGGCGGCGGCCACCCTGATGAACTTCGCCTGGTCCGGGCTCGGAAACCTCATGAAAAACGAGCGCTGGTCTCCCCGTTGAGCCTTACCGCGCAGTAAGGTTACCGGCTAGTCATACCCGGGTCCCCGGACCCCGCACGGCCCGCACTTCTGCTCCACGACGTACGACCTTCGTTCATCGCGCAGACCGAGGAGCCGCCCGTGTCGACCGAGCTCGCCTTCCTCCGCGTCGACGGACGGGTACGGGAGGTGTCCGCGCCCGCGCTCGTGCCCCGGGTCGAGCGCGGTTCGCTCGCCGACCTGCCGTACGACAACGCCCGGCAGGAACCCGACGCCGTCGTCTTCTCCCGGAAGGACGGGGAGGGGAACTGGCGGGACGTCACCGCCGCCCGCTTCGCCGCCGACGTGCACTCCGTCGCCAAGGGGCTCATCGCCCACGGGCTGCGCCCCGGCGACCGGCTCGCCCTGATGGCGCGTACCACCTACGAGTGGACGCTGCTCGACTTCGCCGCCTGGGCCGCCGGACTCGTCACCGTCCCCGTCTACCCCACCTCCTCCGCCTTCCAGACCCGCTGGATCCTCCAGGACTCCGGCGCCGTCGCCTGCGTCGTCGAGGACGCCGGGCAGGCGCGGCTCGTCTCCGCCGAACGGCGCCGGCTGCCCGGCCTCAGCCACCTCTGGGTCCTCGACGCGGGGGCCGTCGAGCAGCTGCGGCAGGCCGGGGCGCGGGTCCCGGACGAGACGGTGACGGCCCGGCGCGGGCTGCTCACCCCGGACGCCCTCGCCACCCTCGTCTACACCTCCGGCACCACCGGCCGGCCCAAGGGCTGCGCCCTCACCCACGCCAACTTCTTCGCCGAGGTCGACAACGCGGTCAGGCTCCTCCACCCGGTCTTCGCCCCCGAGGGCGGCGAGCCGCCGTCCACCCTGCTCTTCCTGCCGCTCTCGCACGTCTTCGGGCGGATGGTGGCGGTGGGCTGCGTCCGGGCACGGGTACGCGTCGGGCACGCGCCGTCCGTGGAGGGCGAGGACCTCCTCGACGACCTGGCCGCCTTCCGCCCGACGTTCCTCCTCGCGATCCCGTACGTGATGGAGAAGGTCTACAACCGGGCCCGGGCCATCGCCGAGCGCTCCGGGAAGGGCGCCGCCTTCGACCGGGCCGCGCGGGCCGCCCGCCGCTTCGGGCAGACCGAGGCGCCCTCGCTCTCGGTACGGGCGGCGCGCGCCCTGTACGACCCGCTGGTCTACCGCCGGATCCGGGCGGCGCTCGGCGGGCGCGTGCGGTACGTGATCTGCGGCGGCTCGCCGCTGGGCGTGCGGCTCGCGGAGTTCTTCCGGGGCGCGGGCGTCGAGGTCTTCGAGGGGTACGGCCTGACGGAGACGACGGCCGCGTCGACCGTCACCCCGCCGCTCGCGCCGCGCACCGGCACCGTCGGGCTGCCGCTGCCCGGCACGGGGGTGCGGATCGCCGACGACGGGGAGGTGTGGCTGCGCGGCCCGCACGTCTTCGCCGGGTACTGGGACGCGCAGCGCGGCACCGCCGTCCCGTACACCGACGAGGGCTGGTTCCCGACCGGCGACCTCGGCTCGCTCGACGAGGACGGCTACCTCACCATCACCGGCCGCAAGAAGGACCTCCTCATCACCTCGGCCGGCAAGAACGTCGCCCCGGCGCCGCTGGAGGACTGGCTGCGCGCCCACCCGCTGGTCGCCCAGTGCATGGTGGTCGGCGACAACCGCCCGTACGTCTCCGCGCTGATCACCCTCGACCACGAGGGGCTCGCCCACTGGCGGCGGATGCGGCAGAAGGACCACCTGGCGCTGTGGGAGCTGACGCGGGACGCGGAGCTGCTCGCGGTGGTGCAGAAGGCGGTCGACGACGCCAACCGGCTCGTGTCCCGGGCCGAGTCCATCCGCGCCTTCCGCGTCCTGACCACCGAGTTCTCCGAGACCTCCGGCCATCTCACGCCCTCGCTGAAGCTCCGCAGGCGGGCGGTGCTGCGGGACTTCGCGCGGGAGATCGAGGAGATGTACGGGCCCGGGAGCGGGCACGGGCCGGAGGACGCGTAGGGGCGCCCCGCCAGGGGACGCCCGGGGCCGCGCTCACACCGTCAGGGGCACCTCGTGGATCTCGTCGGCCGCGTGGCCGGTCCGCTGGTGGATCCGCTGCACGGCGTCGGCGGAGGGGCCCGTCGACAGGCAGTAGACGGTGCCGGACTGGGGGTCCGCCCACGCCTTCTGGAAGTGGACCCCTTCCTCCTTCTCGATGGCGAGGTCGGCGCGGTGGGCTTCGAGGAGCTGGTCCTCCGTGATCCCGACCATGCCGCGGTGCACGTCCATGTAGGTGGCCATGGTTCATACCTCCCTTTCCATGGTGCGCCCTCAGGGCCAGAGCAGCTCCTTGGCCCAGCCGGAGGGGGCGCCGGGGTCGCGGCGGTAGCGGAGGCGGAGGTGGCGGCGGCGGGCGTCGCCCTGGAAGAACTCGACCTCGGCGGGTTCGACGACGTACAGGGTCCAGGTGGGGGCGTCGGCGTCCGGCTCGGCCTCGGCGCGGCGCCAGGCCGCGTCGCTCGCCGCGGCGAGGGTCTCGGGGGAGTCGAGGGGTTCGCTCTGGCGGCCGGTGAGGGCGGCGGCGAGGGCGCCGGTGGTGCGGGCGTGCAGGTCCGCGTACGCCTCCTCGCGGCTCGCCGTGGCGACGCGGCCCCGGACGCGGACCTGGCGGGCCCGCACCGGCCAGTAGAAGCCCAGCGCGGCCTCCGGGTTGGCGGCCAGCTGCCGGCCCTTCGCGCTGGTCGCGTGGGAGGCGAAGTGCCAGCCGCGGTCGTCGGCGTCGTGCAGCATCACGGTGCGGACGTCGGGGCGGCCGTCCGCGCCGGCCGTCGCGAGGGAGGGCGTGTGCGGTTCGCTCTGGCCGGCGTCGACGGCGTCGAGGAACCAGGAGTGGAAGAGGGCGAGGGGGGCGGCGGGGGCGGTGCCCGGGTCGAACGCGGGCAGCTCGCCGTCCCAGACCCGCAGCGAACGCAGGGCGTGATGGAAGTCGCTCATGCGCCGAGCGTAGGGCGCGGCGCCTTTCCGCGGCGCGGCGGCGCGGCGCGGTGGTGGGTCAGGCGCGGGTCAGGATGAGGGTGGCGGCGGAGCAGAACCAGCCGCCGGTGGCGGAGGCGAGGGCCAGTTCGGGGAGGGAGCCGTCGGCGCGGCGGACCTGGAGGCCGGGTGCCTCGCCCCGGAGCTGGCGGACGGCCTCGACCAGGAGGAAGAGGCCCCGCATGCCGGGGTGGCACGCGGACAGGCCGCCGCCGTCGGTGTTGACCGGGACCGCGGACTTGTCCGTGACGTACGCCCCGCCCTCGCCCTTCGCGCAGAAGCCGAGGTCCTCCAGCGTCACCAGCGTCATGTAGGTGAAGGCGTCGTAGACCTCGGCGACGTCGATGTCCGCGGGCGTCACCCCGGCCCGCTCGAAGGCGAGGCGGCCGCTGACCGCCGCCGGCGAGACCGTGAAGTCCTCCCACTCGGACATCGTCGTGTGCGAGACGTGTTCCCCGGTGCCGAGGATCCAGACGGGCGGCTTCGCCAGGTCCCGCGCGTACTCCTCGGCGACGAGCAGCACCGCGCACCCCCCGTCGCTGCGGATGCAGCAGTGGAGCTTGGTGAAGGGGTCGGCGATCATCGGGCCGTCGAGGACCTCGTCGACGGTGATCGGGGTGCGGAACATCGCCTCCGGGTTCAGCGCCGCGTTCGCCCGCGCCCGGACCGCGACCTCGGCGAGCTGCTCCAGGGTGGTGCCGTACTCGTGCATGTGGCGGCGCGCGGCCATCGCGTACTTGGCGACGAGGGTGTGGCCGTACGGCGCCTCGAACTGCAGCGGCCCGCGGGCGCCGAAGGAGAGGTTCGAGGTGCGGCGCCGGGCCCTGATGTCGGCGCGCGCGGTGGAGCCGTACACGAGCAGGACCGCCTTGGCGTGCCCCGCGGCGATCGCGTCGGCGGCGTGGGCGGCCATGACCTCCCAGGTGGCGCCGCCGACCGTGGTGGAGTCCACCCAGGTGGGGCGCAGGCCCAGGTATTCGGCGACCTCCACGGGGGCGAGCGTGCCGAGCCCGGCGGAGGCGAGGCCGTCGACGAGGGAGCGGTCGAGTCCGCTGTCGGCGAGGGCGCGCCGGGCGGCCTGGGCGTGGAGCGCGTAGGGGGTGGCCTCGTCGACCCGGCCGCAGTCGGAGAGCGCGACGCCGGCGACGGCGACCCGGCGCCGGCCGGGGCGGGCGGTACGCGGGGAAGCGGTGGCGGTAGCGAGGGAGGTCATGAATCTGACGGTACATCAGATATCTGCGATCCGGGCCCCGCCGGTATGGCAACCCACCTTCCTCGGGCCTAGCATGACGCACCGTCAGATACGGAGGGAGTCCCATGGAGACCGCCACCGAGGAACAGCGGGAGATCCGCCGCACCCTGCGGGACCTGCTCGACCGGTACGCCCGCCCCGCCCCCGCCCCCGGCCCCACCCCCGAGGGGTACGACCCCGCCCTCTGGGCCCGCATGTCCGGCGAACTCGGGCTCGCCCGCCTCGCCCTCCCCGAACTCGCCCTCGCCTGCGAGGAGACCGGCCGCGCCCTCGCCCCCTCCCCGCTGCTCGCCACCACCGTCCTCACCGCACCCCTCGTCGCCGCCCTCGGCACCGCCGCCCAGCACGCCGAGCTGCTGCCCCGGATCGCCGCAGGCGAGCTGACCTGCGCGCTCGCCGCCCCCGGCGGCTCCCTCGCCCACGCCCTCGGCCTCACCGGCGACAACACCACCGGCGCCTGGTCCGGCGACGGCCGGGCCGGCGGCGTCCAGGCCCGCCCCGCGCCCGACGGCGACGGCTGGCTCCTCTACGGCGAGGCCGCCCAGGTCCTCGACGGCCACAGCGCCGGCCTCCTCCTCGTCGCCGCCCACACCGGCGGCTTCGCCCGCAGCCGTACGCTCCTCTACCTGGTCCGCACGCGGGACGCCGGCACCGGACTCGTCCGCACCCGGCACGCCGGACTCGACCCCACCCGCTCCGCGGCCACCGTCCAGCTCCGCGACGTCCCGGCCGAGCTCCTCGGGGAGGACCCCGCCGACCCCGCCGACATCACCCGCGCCCTCGCCGCCGCGGGCCGCACCGCCGCCGTCCTCCTCGCCGCCGAGGCCACCGGAGCCGCCCGGGGCGCCCTGGAAGGCGCCCTCGGCCACGTCACCGCCCGCGAACGGCACCGCCTCGCCGACCTCCACGTCCAGGTCGAGGCCGCCCGCACCCTTACCTACTGCGCCGCCCGCGAGCCGGGACCCGGCCCCGAGAGCGGGCCCCTCGCCCTCGCCCAGGCCCTCGACGTCCTCCGCGACGCCGCCGGGGAGGCCGTACCGCCGCACGACGCCGACCGCTACGGCCGCCGCGCCACCGCCGACGCGCTCCTCTTCGGCCCCGCCGGACGCCTCCGGGCCCGCGCGGCGGAACGCACCGGTCTCCTCGGCCCCACCGGAGAGGCGGCCGCCTGATGGCCAGAGGACCGAAGCTCGGCGTCGGACTCGTCCAGAAGGTCTCCTCGACCCGGACCTTCGCGCGGATCGCACCCCACGTCATCCCCGCGCTCGACAAGGCCGTCCACCGGCTCAGCAGGGGAAAGACGCTGCTCAGCACCCGGATGCTGCCCGGCGTCGTGCTCACCGCCACGGGCGCGCGGAGCGGGCAGAAGCGGAGCACCCCGCTCGCCTGCATGCCGGAGCCCGAGCGGGGGACCTGGCTGCTCGTCGGCTCCAACTTCGGCCGCCCCGGCCACCCCGCCTGGACGGCCAACCTGCTCGCCCACCCGGACGCCGAGATCAGCTGGAAGGGCGAGACGATCCCCGTGCGGGCCGAACGGCTGACGGGGGAGGAGCGGGTGGCGGCCTGGAAGGCGGCCCTCGCCTTCTGGCCCCCGTACGCCTCCTACCAGGCGCGGATCGAGCGCGAGATCCGGCTCTTCCGGCTCACCCGGAGGTGATCCCGCCCGGCCCGTACGGACGACGGCGCCGACCCGGCCCTGCCCGTACACACGACGACGCCGACGGCGGTCCCGCCCCTCGCGGGGGCGGCGACCGGCGTCGGCGTCGACGACAGGACGGGTGAAGGAGAGGGCTCCGGTACGGCCCCGGCCCTATCTGACCGGCTTCTTGCCGGTGATGCCCAGGTGCACCAACAGGGCCAGGTTCGGCTTGAGTTCGGCCTGCTTCACGCCCCAGGTGGTGAAGCCCTTCTGGTGGCCGGCGACCGAGGCCAGCATCGCCACGAGCGAGCCGGCCATGGCGGCCGCGCTGACCTCCTTGTCCACCTTGCCCTTGGCCTGGAGCTCCTTCACCGCGTCCGTCAGGGAGTTGGTGACCGAGTTCAGGATCTTCATGCGGATCTTGTAGAACCGCTTGTCGCCCTCCGCGGCGCCGAGGTCCACGACCCGCAGGATCGCGTCGTGCTTCCGCCAGAAGTCGAGGAAGCCGTCGACGAGTTCCTCGGAGGTCTGCCAGGCGGCCTTGCCGATCCAGGAGCGGCCGGAGACCAGCTCGGTCAACCCGGCGCCCTCCTTCGCCATTTCCTCCGCGATCTCCAGGACGGCGCCTTCGACGTCCGGGAAGTACTGATAGAACGTCGCGGGTGAAGTACCCGCCTTCCGGGCCACGTCGATGACCTTGACGTCCCGGTACGGCGAGGAGCTGAGCATCTCACCGAGGCAGTCGAGCAGCTTCTGCCGCGTCGCCTGGCCGCGTCGTCCGGCCACGCGGCCGTCGACGGTGCGTACTTGTCCTGTCATGCCGTCAGCTTACCGAGGGGGGATCAGCGCGCGATTCGGCCGACTGCAAATGGGGTGCACCCCGTTCTCCGAGGTCGGCGGGGGTCTCCTCGGCGCGTCGTGCGACGGGATCGCGCCAGGCACCCGCCCCCGCCCCGGACGGCGCACACCGGAGGGCGTCCCCGCCCCCGCCGCCCTAGCGTGGGGCCATGGCCGTATACACGGAAGGCACCCCCTGCTGGGTGGACGCGCAGCTCCCCGACCTGGAGGCGGGCAAGCGCTTCTACGGCGAGCTGTTCGGCTGGACCTTCGACGACGACCGCGACGAGGCCCTCCTCGACGGCCGCCGGGTCGCCGGACTCCTCCCCAAGCGGGACGGCCGCATGCCCACCACCTGGACCGTCTACCTCGCCACCAAGGACGCCGGCACCGTCGCCGCCCGGGTGAAGGCCGCCGGCGGGCAGATGGTCATGGAGCCGTACCCCGTCGGCCCCTTCGGCGTCCTCGCCCTCGCCGCCGACCCCGGCGGCGCCGTCCTCGGCCTGCGCCAGTCCGGCGACGACGACGGCTTCGAGGTCACCAACGAACCCGGCTCCTTCTGCTGGATGGAGGTGTACACCCGCCGCCCCGGGCCCGTGGACACCTTCTACGCCTCCGTCTTCGGCTGGCTGGGCCGCCAGGCCGACCCCGCGGAGGAGGGCAAGGAGCCCGGCTTCGACTACCGCGTCTGGTCCCCGCCCGGCTCCCGCCCCGGCGACGACACCGCCTTCGGCGGCCGCGCCGTCATCACCGACGCCTTCCCCGCCGAGATGCCCGGCCACGTCCTCGTCTACTTCGCCGTCCGCGACTGCGACGAGGCCTGCGCCACCACCGTCCGCCTCGGCGGCCGGATCGCCGAACCCCCCGTCGACACCCCCTACGGCCGCATCGCCGTCCTCCACGACAACCAGGGCGCCCGCTTCGCCGTCCTCGCCGAACCCATCCCCGCCGACCCCCTCCTCGCCCCCGGCGAACCCGCCGCCCTCTCCACCGACACCACCCCGCTCGGCACCCCCGCCCCCACCCCGTCCACCCTCTCGGAGCCCCCCGCCGCGCCGTGAGCGATCCGCTCGATATGACCTGTGACACCCCGATCCGCCCCCGGGTTCGCAACCGGGGCCTCGGACAGGAAGAATCAGGGCCCGGGGCCGTATCGTCGTGGCCCGTACGGGGAGGTGGCAGGCAAGTGGAACAGCTGACGCAGCACGACCCGAGACGCATCGGGCCGTTCGAGGTGCTGGGCCGGCTCGGCGCGGGCGGTATGGGTCTGGTCTATCTCGCGCGTTCGGCGTCCGGCCGGCGCGTGGCGATCAAGACCGTGCGCACCGAGCTCGCGGAGGACCAGCTGTTCCGGGTGCGGTTCACCCGTGAGGTGGAGGCCGCCCGGGCGGTGTCCGGCTTCTACACGGCCGCCGTGGTCGACGCCGACCCGCGGGCCGCCGTGCCGTGGCTGGCGACCGCGTACGTCCCGGCGCCCTCGCTGGAAGAGATAGTGAACGAGTGCGGGCCGCTCCCGGCCCAGGCCGTCCGCTGGCTCGCCGCGGGCGTCGCCGAGGCGCTGCAGTCCATCCACGGCGCCGGGCTCGTCCACCGCGACCTCAAGCCGTCCAACGTGCTCGTCGTCGAGGACGGGCCCCGGGTGATCGACTTCGGCATCGCGTCCGGCGTCTCCAACACACGGCTGACGATGACCAACGTCGCCGTGGGCACCCCCGCCTACATGTCGCCCGAGCAGGCCCGCGACTCGCGCAGCGTCACCGGCGCCAGCGACGTCTTCTCGCTCGGCTCCATGCTCGTCTTCGCCGCCACCGGGCACGCGCCCTTCCACGGGGCCAACCCGGTCGAGACCGTCTTCATGCTGCTCCGCGACGGGCCGGACCTGGAGGGCCTGCCGGACGAGCTGCGGCCGCTCATCGACGCGTGCATGCAGATGGACGTGGCCCAGCGGCCCACCCCGGCCGACCTCCAGGCCATGCTCGCCCCGCACCTCTTCGGCCCGGGCAGCGACGACAGCGGCACCGCCTCCGCGTGGCTGCCCGAGTCCGCCGTCACCATGATCGAGACCCGGCGCGGCGGCCGCACGACCCCGCAGCCGCCGGTCTCCCCGCCGCCGATGCCGCCGCGCCCGCCCGCCCCGTACGAGGGCGGCGACCCGCGCTCGCCCGAGCCCGCCCACGCGGGCGGCCGGCACGCGGGCCCCGCGGCGGAGTCCGGCGGTCCGGTGCGGCTCGGCGGCGCCACCGTGCCGATCGGGCCGGGCCCCCGGGTCGCCGACACCCGGGCGGCGCTCCGCCTCGGCCAGGCCGCCGACCCGCACGCCACCGGCTGGGTCCGTCCGCCGGGCGGCGAGGCCGCGCCGGCCGCCACGCCCGCGCCCGTACCGCAGCAGGCGGCGCAGCCCGAGCCGGGGCCCTGGCGGCCGTGGCGCTTCCGCATGTCGAACGACGTGTGGGGGACGCCGGTCGTCGACGGCGACCTGCTCTACGTGACCTCCTTCGAGGTGCACGCCCTGGACACCGGCTCCGGCCGGCGCCAGTTCAAGACCCGGGACGTCGCCTGGTCGATGGCGGTGGCCCAGGGCCGCATCCACGCCTCCGACGGGCCGACCCTGTACGCGCTCGACGCCACCGACGGCGGCGAGCGCTGGCGGCTGCGCACCGACGCCTGGGTGTACTCCCTCAAGGTCGACCGGGGCACCGTCGTCACCGGCACCCGGGGCGGCGGCGCGCAGGGCTGGGAGGCGTCCAACGGCGCCAAGCTGTGGGAGGTCACCGGCTGCCAGACGGACTTCGAGACCCCGGAGGCCGGTCCGGCGATCCACGGCGACACCGTGTACGTGTGGCAGGACGCCCGGCTGAGGGCCCTCGACGCCCGGACGGGCGTCGAGCGCTGGTCGTACCCGATCGGCGACGCCGCCTCCTGCGGGCACGTGCCGGTCCGGGTCGCCCCGGCCGAGGACGGCTGCGTGTACGTCTCCGCCGGCACCCGCGTCCTGTCGATCGACATCGCCGCCGGGCACGTCCGCTGGCACTTCGAGGCGCCCGCCGTCTTCCTCTCCCCGCCCGCCTTCGCGCCGGGCCCGGCCGTCACCGGCGGCGGCGTCTACCTCGCCGACCACCTCGGCACGGTGTACGCCCTCGACGCCACCACCGGCCAGGACCGCTGGCGGATCGCCACCGAGCAGCGCCAGTCGTCCGAGCCGGTGCTCGTCGCGGACGGCAACGTGCACGTGGGCAGCGGCAGCGCGCTCTACACCCTGGACGCGGTCACCGGCACGCCCCGGTGGCGGTTCGCGGCCGGTGCCGAGCTGGTCGGCACGCCCGTCGTCGCCGACGGCCGGGTCCACTTCGGCTCCGCCGACCACGTCCTCTACACCCTGGACGCGACCGGCGGACAGCTCCGCTGGAAGCTCGCCACCGGCGGCGAGATCACCGGCTCGCCGGTGGTCAGGGGCGGGGTGGTGTACGCGTGCAGCAAGGACCGGTGCGTGTACGCGCTCGACGCGGCGAAGGGCACGGCGACGGCCGGCCGGGGCGCGGCGGCCCGCCAGGCCTAGGCCCTCGGGCCGCCGTCCGACGGGCGGCCGTCCGGGTCGCCCGGCGGCTCGGCGGGGACGTCGAAGCGGCCGGGGGCGGCGTACGGCAGGGACCGGGTCTCGGAGTCGTACGGGTCCCGGGTCCCGGTCCAGGTCCCGGCCTCGGTTCCGGCCCCGGTTCCGGCCCCGGTTCCGGCCTCGGTTCCGTACGGCTCCGGCGGCGGGCCCTCGTCGAGCGTCGGGTGGGTGTGCGGCCGTGCCGCGGCCGGCTCCAGGAGGTGGCGCTTCGGGCGGCCCGACATGACGAGCGCGCCGATCAGGAGCAGCAGCCCGCCGCCGACGGCGTTCGCGACGCCGTCGCCGAGGCCGCGGCCGTCCCCGGAGACCACCAGGCTGCCCTCGGCCTGCCCGACCCGCACCATCCACAGGACCGTGAAGCCGAGGACGATCACCCCGGCCGTCGCGACGAGCAGCCGTGAGCGCAGCACCACTCCGAGCAGGGCGACGAGGGCGGCGAAGGCGAACGGCAGCAGGATCGAGCCGACGGCGCCGGTCCCGGAGTCGCCGATGCCGGTGAAGAGGTCCCCGATCGGATAGTCGCTGCCGTGACGGCCGTCGTACCAGGCACGGAAGGGGCTCCAGACGGCGGCCGTCGCTCCGGCGAGGGCCAGGACCGAGCCGACGACGTTGCGGATCATCGATCGGCCTCCTCGGGGGCTGCGCGGTCCGGCTCTCTCGCTCTCGACGCTACGCCCGGTCCCGGGGGCCCGCCATGCGGGATCCGGCGCCCCGCTAGGGTGTGGCGCGCACACGACGGACGGACGGGGAGACGGTGACCGTGGTACGGACCCGGCTGAAGATGGCGGCCACGCTGACGGTGGTGGTGCTGGCGCTGACCGGCTTCCAGACGAGCAGCAGCGGCGGCAGCGGCGGCGGCAAGGGCGGCGGCGGCAAGAGCAAGTCCAAGAGCAGCGGCGGGGGCGGCTGCTCCAGCGACAAGAAGGACAACGACGACTACGAGGGTTCCGGCTCGGGTTCCGGCGGCAGCGGCAGCGGGGGCGAGTACACCGCCGAGCCGACGGCCACGGCCACGGCCACGTACGGTCCGGGGGTCGACGTGCTCGTCGTCGACTGCGTGAAGCCCGCGCAGAAGAAGCGCAAGGGCAAGCCCGCCCGCAAGGCGGACACCACGGCGACGCTCCGGATCGTCAACGAGGGGCTGTACAGCACCACCGACAGCTACCGGGTGACGCTGGAGTTCCGCGACGCCGCCGGTTCCGCGGTCGACAGGACGGTGACGACGGTGACCGTGGGGGCCGGGGAGCGGCTGGACTTCGACGTGAGGATGACGAAGCCCAAGCTCGTCGACAAGGTCAGGAAGTGCGTGGTCGCCGAAGCGGTCGAGGTCGTCGCGCCGACCGCGGCTACCGCGTCCGGTACCCCGTCCCCCTCCTCCTGAACAGCTCCGCCTGCCGCTCCGCCGGCAGGTTGCCGAGGGTGACGAGGTGCGGCGCCTGGGCGAGGGCCTGGGACCGGACGGCCTCCTTGGCGGACCAGAGGGCGCGGACCGTGCCCTGGACGGCCCCGGTCGGGTAGGAGGCGATGACGGCCGCCGCCTCACGGGCCGCGGCGAGCGCCCCGCCGGGTTCCGTCACCTCGCTGACCAGGCCGGTCTCGTACGCGCGGCGGGCGGAGACCCGTTCGGCGGAGCCCATGAGGGCCATCCGGGCGACCTCCCCGAAGGGCATCCGCTGCGCCATGTGGACGGTCTCGAAGGCGCTGACCATGCCGTAGGTGGTGTGCGGGTCGAAGAAGGCGGCGGTCTCGCCGGCGACGAGGAACTCGGCCTCGCCGAGCAGGTAGAAGGCGCCGCCGCAGGCCATGCCCTCCACCGCGGCGATCACCGGTTTCCACAGGTCGTTGGCCTTGGGGCCGATCGCGACGAGCGGGTCGTCGATGGTGTACGGGGACGAGGGCTGCGGCACCCGGCCGGCGTCGTCGCGGTCGATGCCGGTGCAGAAGGCCCGTCCGCCGGCGCCGGTGACGACGATCGCCCGGACCTCGTCCTCGTACCGGAACCCCCGCCAGACGGCGGCGAGGCCGTCCGCCATGGCGAGGGTGAGCGCGTTGAGCCGCTCGGGCCGGTCGAGGGTGACGACGGCGACGCCGGTCTCCTTGTCGCGCTCCACCGAGATCGTCATCCGCGCTCCAGGAGCCAGCGGGGGACGGCGAGTCCGTCGATCTCGGTGAAGGCGACGCGGACGGGGGCGCCGATGCGGAGCCGGGCCGGGTCGACCGAGTTCAGGGGCGCGTCGGGGGCGGCGACGACGTTGCCGGCGAGGCGGATGCGGGGCGCGTCGGCGAGTTCGACGAGGACCGCGTTGTAGGGGGCCTGCTCGGCGTAGTCGGGGAGGAGCGGCGGGTGCGGGAGCACGTACGACCAGATCCGGCCGCGGCCGGACATCAGCCGCCACTCGGCGGCGAAGGACTGGCAGTGCGGGCAGCAGGGGCGGGGCGGGAAGCGGAGTTCGCCGCAGTCCTTCCCGGCGCAGGCCTGGACGCGGAGTTCGCCGCGGGCGGCGTACTCCCAGAAGGGCGCGCCGTCCTCGTCGACGACAGGGGTCAGCATCGGTTCAGCTCCTGAGGAGTAGGGCGGACGTGGGGACGCCCTCGCCGGCGGTGACGAGGCAGGTGGCGGCGGACGGGACCTGGGCGGTGGAGGTGCCGCGGAGCTGCTTCACGCCCTCGGTGATGAGGTTGAAGCCGTGGACGTAGGCCTCGGAGAGGCCGCCGCCGCCGGTGTTGAGGGGGAGCCGGCCGCCGAGTTCGAGGGCGCCGCCCTCGGTGAAGGCGGCGCCCTCGCCGCGGCCGCAGAAGCCGTAGCCCTCCAGGGAGAGCGGGACGAGCGGGGTGAAGGCGTCGTAGATCTGGGCGACGTCCACGTCGTCCGGGCCGAAGTCGGCGTGCTTCCACAGGTGGCGGGCGGCGGTCCAGGCGGGGCCGGTGAGCGGGTCGTCGTTCCAGTAGTTGACCATGCCGTGGTGCTGGGCGGGCAGGCCCTGGGCGGCGGCGTGGACGTAGACGGGCCTCCGGCGGCAGTCGCGGGCGCGTTCGGCGGAGACGACGACGCAGGCGAGCGCGCCGTCGGTCTCCAGGCAGTTGTCGAAGAGGCAGAGGGGTTCGCTGATCCAGCGGGAGGTCATGTACATCTCGCGGGTCAGCGGGCGTTCGTACATGATCGCGTCGGGGTTCTGGTTGGCGCGGTTGCGGCAGGCGAGGGCGACGTTGAAGAGGTGGTCGCGGGTGGCGCCGTACTCGTGCATGTAGCGGCGGGCGAGCATGCCGATCTCGTCGGCGGGGCGGAGCAGCCCGTGGGGGCGGGTCCACTGTCCGGGCGTGGGGAGCTGGACGGCGGTGTTCTTCCAGGGGCGGGGGCCGGAGCCGCGCTTCCTGGACCGCCAGGCGACGCCGACGCTCGCCTGGCCGGTGGCGACGGCGGCGGCGAGGTGGCCGACGGTGGCGCAGGAGCCGCCGCCGCCGTAGCCGACCTTGGAGAAGAAGGTGACGTCGCCGGCGCCGATGGCCTTGGCGACCTCGACCTCGTCGGTCTCCTCCATGGTGTAGGAGGCGAAGGCGTCGACCTCGGACGGGGCGATGCCGGCGTCGTCGAGGGCGGCGAGGATCGCCCGGCAGGCGAGGGCCTTCTCGGTCTCGGGGAGGTGTTTCGCGAAGGCCGTCTGACCGATCCCGACGATGGCTGTGGCGTCCTTGAGCACCGGACCTCCTTCTGGGGCAGCACTGCTGACAGCGCGTCAGGCTACAACTAATCTGACGGATAGTCAGCTACGGGTGAGCCACCGGGAGGTTGGGTATGGACGTGCGCGGCGACCTGGAGTGGGGCACGATCCCGGGACTCGTCCGGTCGGCGGGGGAGCGGTACGGCGAGCGGGAGGCCGTCGTCGACGGCCGCACCCGGATCACGTACGCCGGACTCGCCGCCCGCGTCGAGCGGTCCGCCGCCGCCTGCCTGGCCACCGGGATACGCGCCGGGGACCAGGTCGCGGTCTGGGCGCCCAACAGCCTCGACTGGATCGTCGCCGCGCTCGGCGCGGTCACCGCCGGCGCCGTCCTCGTCCCCCTCAACACCCGCTTCAAGGGCACCGAGGCCGCCGACGTCCTCGCCCGCTCCCGCGCCCGCCTCCTCTTCGTCACCGGCACCTTCCTCGGCACCTCGTACGTCGCCTCGCTGCGCCGCGCCGGAGTGCCGCTGCCGCACCTGGAGCGGGTCGTCGTCCTCGGCGACACCGCGCCCGACGAGGCCGAGTGGACCACCTGGAAGGCCTTCCTCGCCGAGGGCGACCGGGTCCCGGCGGAGCGCGTACGGGCCCGTGCCGACGCCATCGCCCCGGACAGCCCCTCCGACATCGTCTACACCTCCGGCACCACCGGCCGCCCCAAGGGCGCCGTCATCAGCCACGCCCAGACCCTGCGCTGCTACGCGGAGTGGGCCGGCCTCGCGGGCTTGGCGGAGGGCGACCGGTACCTGGTCGTGAACCCCTTCTTCCACACCTTCGGCTACAAGGCGGGCGTCCTCGCCTGCCTGATGCGCGGGGCGGTGATCGTGCCGCAGTCCGTCTTCACCGTCGACACCGTCCTCGCCAACATCGCCGCCGAACGGATCAGCGTGCTGCCCGGTCCGCCCACCCTCCACCAGTCGCTCCTCGACCACCCGGCCCGCGCCGCCCACGACCTGAGCAGCCTCCGCCTGGTCGTCACCGGCGCCGCCGTCGTCCCGCTGCTGCTCGTCGAACGCCTCCGCGCCGAACTGGGCGTCGGCACCGTCCTCACCGCGTACGGCCTCTCCGAGGCGAGCGGCCTCGTCACCATGTGCCACCGCGACGACCCCGACGAGACCGTCGCCACCACCTCCGGCCGACCCGTCCACGGCGTCGAGGTCCGCCTCTCCGACGCGGGCGAGGTCCTGGTCAGGGGCCACAACGTGATGCGCGGCTACTTCGAGGACGAGGCGGCCACGGCCGCCGCGATCGATCCCGACGGCTGGCTGCGCACCGGCGACATCGGCGTCCTCGACGAGGCGGGCAACCTGCGGATCACCGACCGGCTCAAGGACATGTTCATCGTCGGCGGCTTCAACGCCTACCCCGCCGAGATCGAGCAACTCCTGGGCCTGCACCCGGACATCGCCGATGTCGCCGTCATCGGCGTCCCGGACGCCCGCCTGGGCGAGGTCGGCAAGGCCTTCGCGGTACGGCGCCCGGGCGCGCGGGTCACCGCCGACGACCTGATCGCCTGGTCGCGGCGCGAGATGGCCAACTACAAGGTGCCGAGGCAGGTCGAGTTCGTGACGGAACTGCCGAGGAACGCGAGCGGGAAGGTGGTCAAGGGCGAGCTGCGGAAACGGAGTTGAGGCGGGCGGGAGCGACTTCCGGAGGATTGGAATCCGTTTATAGAAACCCCTCCGCGGGCGCAACCGGTCCGCCGCGTGCACACGTCATAGAGGCGCGCACTCCCCGTCCCCCTCCGATCCGAGGAGCAGCAGGTGTCCACCCAGGAGATCCCGCTCACGCTCACCCCGCAGCAGGCCGCCACCGGAGTCGTCATCCCGGTCACCCTGCCGACCGGCCCCACCCAGCTCCACGTCCCGCCCTGCCGCCACGGCGACCTCGTCCCGGTCCAGCTCGCCGGCGGCACCGTCCTCCTCCGCATCACCGTCGCCGGCGGCCAGGCCCCGCGGCAGCGCCGGTCCGGCGTCGCGGGCTGCCTCGTCCCGCTCCTCGTCATCGGCGCGATCATCGGAGGCTCGTACCTCCTCAACGCGAACGACGAGACGGACACGCCCGACGCCCGGCCCACGATCCCCACCTTCTCCGTCTCGCCCTTCCCCAGCCTCGACCTCGGCGACCTCGCCCCCACCGCGACCGCCACCCCCACCGAGGAGGAACCCGATCCGTACGACAAGGGCACCTGCCTCAACGGCACCCTCCCGAACTCGGAGACCGCCCAGTCCGTCAGCGGCGTCGAAGAGGTCTCCTGCTCGGCCTCGGACGCCCACTACAAGGTCATCCAGACCTTCCCCATGACCTCCGACATGGACCGGTGCAACGCCAACCCCAAGACGGAGTACGCCTTCTCCCACCGCTACACCATGAACGGCACCACCATCAGCGAATACGTCTACTGCCTGGTGGGGCTGGGGTCGTACGCCCGCAACTAGCACCCGTCACCGCTCGCGGCGGAGGAGGACGATCCCGGCCTCCTCCCGCACCACCCGCCACGACGGGTGCCCGGCCACCTCGCGCAGCACGCCTTCCGTCGCGCCCGCCGGAAACCCGTCCGTCCGGTCCAGGACCAGCCACTCCACGGCCGGCGCCCGGTCGAGCAGCCCCGGCGCCGCGAGGCGTACCACCGTCCGGTCCGTCAGGTGCGGGGCCAGCGTGTTGCTCGCCGCCACCCGCACCCCGTCCGACACGCGTCCCACCGCCGCCCGGGCCGCCGCCTCCCGCTGCCCCTCCCGCCAGAAGCCTGGGGTGGCCACCTGGGCGGTCGGCTGGAGGGGCAGCAGCAGGAGGACGACCCCGAGCGGCACGGCGAGCGGCAGCCTCGCCCCGCGCCGCAGGGCGTCCACCAGCGCCGCGAACGCCACCGGTACGAGCACCGCCGAGTAGTGCAGCCCCGGCTCCCAGTGCGAGGGCACCGACGACGCGAACCGCCACGCCAGCGTGGGCACCAGCAGCCACGCCAGCGGACTGCGCACCACGAGCCCGCCCGTGACGGCCAGCAGCGCGAGCACCGTCAGCACCTTCACGGACCAGCCGTCGAGAATCCCGTACGCGCCCCCGACCCGCTCCGCGTACAGATACCGTCCGTCCGGCGCGAACGCCGGGATCACCGCCTTCAGCACCAGCAGAGCGGCGAGCACCGACCCGCCGGCGAGCAGGAACCCCGCCCGCCGTTCCCGCCGGTCCCGCGCCCGGTGGGCGACGAGGAGACCGAGAACGGCCGCCGTCGCCCCCAGGTCCTCCTTCACGAGCAGCAGCCCCGCCGCCCACCAGACCGCGGCCCGCAACCGCCCGTCGAGATACGCCCGGCAGGCCAGCGCGAGCGGCGGCAGCGCGAACGCCACCTCGTGGAAGTCGAAGCCGACCAGTGCCTGGACACCCCACGCCAGCCCGCACGCGGCACCGAGCACCACCCCGGCGTACGGCCGCCCGGGCAGGTGCCGCTGGGCCGTCCGCCCGGTCACGTACACCGCCGCCGAGACCAGCGCCGCCTGCGCCACCAGCAGCACCTCCACGTGCGGCACCAGCCGGTACACCGGCCCGAGGAGCGCGAGCACCGGATGGAAGTGGTCCCCGAGCAGCGGCAGAGCCTCCCCCTCGAACCCGGCCGGCGCGGTCGCCGTCCGGATCTCCGACGCGGGCAGCCGCCCCTCCGCGTACGAGCGCACCGCCTGCCCGAAGATCCCCAGGTCGTACCCGGTCGTCCGGAACCGCGCGTGGTGGCGCAGCGCGAAGGCGCAGTGCAGGACGAACAGCGCGGCGGAGACGAGCACGGGCCCGGTCCGCCGGTACGGGACGACGACGGGCGGTTTCCCGACAGCGGTGATCATGAGCATGGGGGCAGCCTGGGCAGGAACCCCTGAAGCGCCGCTGAAGCCTCCTGAGGATTTCCTCAGGAGGGCCCGCCGGCGGACGGGCGATACTCGGGCCCATGCGCATCTTGGTGATCGAGGACGAGGAGCGGATAGCGGCGTCGCTGCGGCGCGGCCTCACCGCCGTCGGCTACACCGTCGACGTGGCCCACGACGGCGTCACCGGCCTCCACATGGCCCGCGAACACCGCTACGCCGCAGTCCTGTTGGACCTCATGCTGCCCGGCCTCAGCGGCTACCAGGTGTGCGCCCGGCTGCGCGCCGAGGGGAACACGGTGCCGGTGCTGATGCTGACCGCGAAGAACGGCGAGTACGACGAGGCCGAGGGGCTCGACACCGGCGCCGACGACTACCTCGCGAAGCCCTTCTCGTACGTCGTCCTGGAAGCCCGCCTCCGCGCCCTCGTCCGCCGCGGCGGCGCCCGTGTCCCCGCACTCCTGGAGGCCGGTGACCTCTGGCTCGACCCGACCCGCCGCACCTGCGGCCGGGGGCCCGAACCGATCGCCCTCACCCCCAAGGAGTTCGCCGTCCTGCACTGCCTGCTCGGCCGCCTCGACGAGGTGGTGCCGGTGCTCGACGTCCTCGACGAGGTGTGGTCGGCGGACTTCACCGGTGACCCGAACATCGTGCACGTCTACATCAGCGCCGTGCGCAAGAAGATCGACACCCCCTTCGGCCGCGACACGATCGAGACGGTACGGGGCGCGGGGTACCGGGTGCGGGGCCGTGGCTAGCGGGAAGGCCCCACGCCCGGCGTGGGCGACGCGCCCGGTCTGGGCGTCCGGCCTCGCCGCCGCGTTCGTCGTCGGCACCGCGGTGGCCTGGCTCCAGTACGCGGACCGG
Source organism: Streptomyces sp. NPDC007863 (assembly GCF_040633895.1). Lineage (NCBI taxonomy): Bacteria > Bacillati > Actinomycetota > Actinomycetes > Kitasatosporales > Streptomycetaceae > Streptomyces > Streptomyces sp. NPDC007863. Next base: position 76,272 of record NZ_JBEYEI010000021.1, on the reverse strand, counting down.
GCCGCAGGCCTCCGCTCCGCCTGGCCCGCCGTCCACCTCAACCACGACCGGGTCGGACCGCAGATCGAGCAGATCACCACGTGGGGCACCTGGGCCGGAGCCCTGTACGTGGCCTCCGTCTGCCTCCTCGCGGGCCGGGGCGGCCCGTGGTGGGTCCGGATCCGCGGCGCGGCCGTCGCCGCCGCCGTCACCGCCTGCCTGTACGCCACCTACGGCAGCTGGCTCCTCCGTGAGAACGAACTCCACAAGATCGACGTCGCCGAGAAGGCCCTCCGCTGGGCCGTCGCCTGCATCGCCCCCTCCGCAGGCCTCATCACCGGCGCGGCCGTCGCGGTCGCGGTCGGCCGGGGCGGTGCCCGGCTCTCCTTCAGGGGCCGGGTGGCCCTGACGGCGGGGACGGCCACCGGGGCGCTGTTCCTCGCGGCCGTCCAGGTGTTCCAGTCCCTGAACGACGCGTACGACTCCCTCGACAAGGTCTACTGGATCGCGCTCACCACCGGCGTCCCGCTGGTCGCCCTCCTGACCGGCTCCCTGGTCCACGCCATGGTCGCCCGCTCGCTGCGCCCCGTCGAGGCGATCCGGCGCGAACTCGCCGACATCACCGGGCAGTCGCTCGACCGCCGCGTCCCCGTCCCGGCGACGGAGGACGTCATCGCGGACCTGGCCCGCACGACGAACGCCACCCTCGACCGGGTGGAGGCCGCGGCCACCCGCCAGCGTGAGTTCACCGCAGACGCGGCGCACGAACTCCGCAGCCCGCTCGCGGCGCTGCGCGCGCAGCTCGAATCGTCCCTCCGGCACCCGGAGTCGGTCGAGGACTGGCCCGAGGTGGTCCGGGAAGCGGCGACGGACGTCATCCGCCTCCAGCGCCTCGCCGACGACCTGCTGCTCCTGGCCGGCCAGGGCGCGGCGCCACGGGACCGCGAACCCGTGGACCTCTCGGCGCTCGCGGAGGACCTGGTCCGCGAACACCAGCACCTCCCGGAGTCGGCCGCGCTCCGCCTCCGCTGCGAGGCCCCGGCCCCGGCTGTCCTCCCCGGCAACCCGATCCACCTGGACCGCCTGATCCGCAACCTCCTGACGAACGCCTGCCGGCACGCGCGCACGGAAGTCACGGTGACGGTCGCCCGCACCGGCCCGGACCTGCTCCTCACGGTCCACGACGACGGCCCCGGCATCCCGCCCGCCGACCGCACCCGCGTCTTCGACCGCTTCACCCGCCTCGACGCGGCCCGCACCCGCTCCTCGGGCGGGGCGGGCCTCGGCCTCCCCATCGCCCGGGGCATCGCCACGCACCACGGGGGCACGTTGACGATCGCGGACTCGGCGCGCGGGGCGCGTCTGGTAGCCCGCTTCCCGGCGGGCGCTCGCCCGTCCGGATGACACCCCGGCGCATCCGCCCTTCCCGGCTCCGGACCTGCGGATACGCTCCGAGACCCGTTCCTGGATCGCGCGAGGAGCCCCCATGCCGGCAGCCGGTCCCGTCACGGTCGCCGCCGTCCTGGCGGCGGCCCAGCTCCTCAGCCCGCACGCCGCCCGTGCCGAGGCCGGTCCCGCGCCGTGCGTCGCGGGCGAGTCCGAGACCCGCGGGGACTCCAGCGTGGACGGCAAGGAGCTCCGCTGGGAGGACGACAGCAAGTACAACGACGCTCTGACCTGGGCCCACCGGGCCTGGTCGCTCGGTCTGGTGAAGATCGCACCCGACGACGCCGGAAGCGTCAACGACCTGGAGTGGCGTGACTACTCCAAGGCCGACGGCCATGGGGGCTACTGGCAGGGCAAGCCCGGCGTCGACTACATCCACCTGAACGCGTACTACCTGGACGGCCGTTACAAGGATCGCGGCTCTCGCCGGCACATCGCCGTCCATGAGCTCGGCCACGCCCTCGGCCTGTGCCACAAGCCGGACACCTGGGCCTCGGTGATGTGGACGAAGGTTCCCGACAACCCGCCGACGGCGCCCACGGACCGCGACGAGGCGAACTACCGCAAGCTCTGGAAGTGACCATGAACCGATCCCGGATCGCCGGCCTCGCCCTCGCCGGGACGCTCGTCCTCGGCGCCACCGCCTGGGCCGCGACGGAAGCCCTCACCGCCCGTACGGCCCCCGTGCACGCCCTCTGCCTCCCCGATCTCTCCCACGACGAGTACGTACCGGCCGCCATGACCCACCTCGCCTACGCCGCCGTCGAATCGGTCGTCGGCTACGACCCGGACACCGACGGCGGCCCCGGCGGCATCCAGCGCGTCCGCCTCCGCGTCCTGCGGCCGCTCAAGGGAGAGGTCCCCGCCGCCCTCACCCTCGGCCAGGGCGTCGGCCGCGACCCTCAGGGCCGCTACACGAGCCACGACCCCCAGTACCCCGTCCTCCTCCCCGGCCGCACCTACGTCGTCGGCTACACCCAGGACCCCGCCTACGGCGACGGCTACGCCCGCTACGCCAAACAGGAACCCGACTCGGCCCTCACCCGCTGGACGGCCCACGTCTCCGGCGGCGCGATCGCCCCGCCCCCGGAGGGCTGCGCCGAGGGGGCGTGAGTGCCGTGCGTGGCCGATGGTGTGGCGCGGTTGCCGCGCCCCGCGGTCATGCGGTGGCCCGAGGATCCGGCGCCGCGCCGTAGTCCTCACCGTGGTCCATGGAGCGTCGGGCCCTGCCGATCAGACGCTGGGCATCGGGGCCGAACACGGCCGACTGGTGCAGCGTCTCCCACACGCGAAGGTGCGTAGCCAGGGATTCCGCATCCTCGAGCCACAGTTCGGCGTGCCAGGTCTCCGTGACCACGCGATCGTCGTAGATCCAGAAGCCATTGCCGGGAGGTATTCGCAGGGCGGCGTCCAGAGGCACGATCCCGAGTCGGACGGTGTCCATGCCCACAGTGCCCATGAGGCGGTCCAGCTGGGCCGCCAGAATCTCGGGAGGGCACACCCGGGCGTGAAGCGCCCCTTCCCACAGAAGAATGTGGTACCGCTTACTCGCGTCGTACAGACCCTCTTGTCGCCTCATGCGGGAGCGCACTGCTTCTTCGACATCCCGCGGTGTCTGGTGAAGTTCCGCGAAGCTGCTGAGGATCGCACGTGCATAGTCGGGGGTCTGGAGGACGCCGACGACCCAGGACGATTCCCAGGCTCGAAGAACCGTCGCGTTCGCTTGTGCCGCGTTGTGTGCTTCCTGCACGGGGCGTTGCCCTGCGGCGAGTTGCCGTCGCCATGACCGGATGTGCGACTCGAAGCCCCTCAAGCGGGCGTGCAGTTCCTCGTACACCTCCGGGTGCCCGGTGACGTCCGCCCAGGCCCGGAGGTCTTCCGCAGTGGGGGTCTGGCGCCCGTTCTCCAGTTTGCTGATCTTCGACTGGGGCCAGTCGAGCAACCGCGCCAGGGCGATACCGGTGAGACAGCCGTGAGGACTCTCGGAGCGCAGCTCTCGCAGCCTCCGCCCCAGTTCCGCGCGTGCCCTCTGATAGTCCGTGCCGCTCACCGGTACTCGTTTCTTCTTCTGATTGCCTGGCTATGCCGTGAACTCCCGGTAGGGCACGGCCTGATGCCACGCCGCATCTCGGATCATGGCGTACCGGACGACTTCGGCCGGCTCGGTGATCAACTCCACGTCGACGAGGTTGTCCTCGCCGTCGAACCGGAGCAGTGCCACGAGTCGGCTGTCGAACAACCAGAAGTCCTCGGCGGGGAGCCGGAGAGTATCGGCCTGTGCGCGAGGAAGGTTCCGGATGGATTCCCCGAGCGCCTCGTTCTTCTCGGCGTGGGCCGTGAGGTAACGCTGCCCGTCGGTGGGTGGGGTATCGATGATCCGCACCCGGCAGACCATCGCCCCGCCTGTGGTCTTCTCCTTGATGGTCCGGGCCCACGGCGTTTCCAGGTCCCATGCAGGGGCCTCGCCCCGTAGGAACTGCCCGTACGTGTCGGTGAGTTCGTCGGACGCGTACCTACGGCGGGTCTCCAGTCGCCATGCCGTGTGCTCGAAGTTCTCGAAGAGCATGCCGAACGCGTCGAGATCGATGATCCGCGCCTGCCGTGTCCTGTCCTTCGGTGCCCAGTCGGTCAGGAGCTCTCGTGGCACGACGACGGCGACCTCGCCCTCGCCCAGGTGCCTGAGCTGGTTTAAGTCCCCCGGGTCTGTCAGGGGCGGCCCGTGAACGATCACCTCGCCCGACTCCACGTCCTCGTGGACCGCCGGGCATCCTCCTTCGCCGGACCCCGTGCCGTTGAAGCGCAGCCTTCGCGTCATGCTCGATCACCTCTTCCGAGTCGAACGACGAGACACAGAGTGCCCGGGACCTCTTGCGAATGTCGAGGAATTCCCGACGGCCACGTGAGAATAGTCGAGAATATTCTCCCTCTTCCCCAACTTCCTTTCCCTACCGTCGATTTCGTCAACCGTGACCGATGTGGGGAGCACGCATGGCCAAGACGTCCGCAGCAGCCTCCGACGCCCGCCCCACGAGAGTGCCCGAGTACGGAACCGCCGCGCCGGACGGGCAGTCGTGTCCGAGGTGTCGGAGGATCATCGCGTCCGACGAGATGGCCCGTCGCCTCAGGATCATCGGCGCCCGTGAAGGAATGCCCGATGTCGAGTACGAGCACATCCGATGCCCCAAGGCGTGAAGCGTGCCCTGTCCGCCGAGTGCCGACTCGGCCGGCGGTCTGGCTACGGAGACGTTCACGCATGGTGCCGACAGACCCGGGACGTACCCCTGCCGCACTCCGGCGGAGAGATTCTGCTCGTGCGCAAGTGCGAGTGTCCGTGCCACCGGCGGTAGGGCGGGCGCGGGGCTCAGCCGCGTCGGGCTTCCAGCTGCTCTCGGATCTCGGTTGCGTGGGCGCGGACCTGAGGGGCGGGGAGGGAAGCCGGGCGGGGGCGCGGGAGTGGGGGGAGTTCGCCTCGGCAGGGGGCGCAGTCGCCGTCGTGGAGGGTATCGGTGTAGCCCGGGGCGCCGCACTTTCCGCATTCGAGGATGCGTGGGGGCGCGGGTTCGCGGCGGATGGGCAGGGGTGGGAGTTTGTCGGTGAGGCGGCGGCGCACGAGGCCGGCGGGGTGGTGGACGGGCTGGGGGAGGCCGCTGGTCAGGGCGCGCAGGATGTACGTCTCGTCGGCGTCCCGGGCGAACCACTCCTCGACGAGGGTGACGAGGGAGCGGCACTCGATGTGGGAGAGGGACAGGGCGGAGTTCTCGCGTCCGAGAGCGGCGAGGAGGACGTAGGCGCGGGAGCGGGTCTGCTTCTTGGCCTCCCGGGGCACGTCGCCCTGCTGGAAGGCGGCCCACCAGGCGCTGTCGCGAGGTGCGCGGGAGAACCAGGTGCGGGTGATCCACTTGCCGTCGAGGTGCTCGCGCCCCCGGCGCAGGTGACCGGCGCGCTGGATGCGGTTGAGGGAGGTACGCAGGGCGCACTGGCCATAGGGGAGGTGCTTGGCCAGCGTCTTCACGGAGATGTCGCTGCCGTCGGGCAGGCGGTCGACGTAGGCGGCGACGGCGGCTTCACGGGCCGGGAGATGGGCGAAGTCCTGAGGGCCGCGCGGCTCCTGGTACGGCGCGGTGCGTTTGCCGTAGCCGGGATTGGCCAGGGGATGAACGGCGTCACTAGAATCGGCGGCAGCCATGGGTCGACTCCTCTGGAGAGTTCGGTCTTGTGGCGAGACCCCCGCGGGTGTTGGTAGCACCTTGCGGGGGTCGCCTGTTTTCGCAGGTTCAGGGGCACGGTAGAGGCATATGACGCTCTGTGGCAACTCGGCGACTCTTCGTGCTTGCGGGTCAACTCGCTGGGTGGTAGGGCGGGTTCAGTCCAGGCCCGTATCCATTCCATAGAAGGACGGCTCGAAGGTCGGAGCTTGAGCTTCGGGGCGGCGGGGGACGTGAGCGCGGCGCACGCCGAAGGGGCCGGGCATCAGCCCGGCCCCTCCTGTGCGGTTGCCTGGTCGCGTCGCGCGCGGTCACCGCCCGGACGGATCCCCCCTGGTTCCGCCGGACTTCCCCCGTACCGCGCGCTCCCCCGTCGACCGGCCCCCTGTGGAGGCACCGGCAACTCCCCCGAAGTCGCCGCCGGTGCCGTCATCCCCGTGGGGAGTGGCCTACTTGGCCGGGGCGGTGTTGCCCTCGCCGACGACCTTCTCCGTGATGGCGTCGACGGCCGGCTCGGAGGTGGCGTGCATGTCCTTGGTGGTGATGTCCGCCTCGGCCGAACCCGTGATCTTCTCGGTGATGGCATCGACGGCGGGCGTCGAAGTGGCGTGCATGTCGAGGGGCTTGATGATCGGGTCCTGCTTCAGCGGGTCGGTCATGCTCGTCAACTCCTGCGTGTGAAGTAAGAAGAAGAGGAGGAGATCCGGCCGACCCTTTCCCCCGTGGAAAACCGGCCGGATCTCCCGGGCCGACCACCCTAACCCCCGGGTTGTCGGCCTTCGCACCGGGCCGCCCGTCCCCCGACGCGGCGGCCTGTTGTGAGAACCAGCATGCCGGGTGGCGATAAACGAACGATGAACGCGCTGGCGGAGGCCGTCTAGGCGGCCGCGGCCGGCGCCAGCAGCGCGCGCACCTGCGCCGCCTCCGGGGAGTCGAGGGCGTCGAAGACGCCCAGTGCCTCGTGCCAGCACGCCTGAGCCCGGCCGCTCTGGCCGAGCTGGTAGAGGGCGCGCCCGAGGACGGTGAGCACGTTGGCCCGCCGCCACTCGCCGCCGATGCCCCGGAGCACCGTGAGGGCCATTTCGGCGTTGGACGCGGCTTGGGCGTACCGGCGGGCGGCGAGGTCCACCTCGGAGAGGCGGAACAGCGTCATGCCCTCCCACAGCCGCTGCCTGCTGTCGGCGAAGACGGCCAGGGCCTCCTGCAGGCGCTCGCCCGCCGCGGCGAGCTGGTTGTCCTGGGTGAGCGCCAGCCCCAGCGCGTACCTCCCGTTCGCGCCGCGGAGGGCGTGCCCCATGGAGTCGTATATCTCCGTGCCGCGGAGGGCCAGCCCGATCGCGCTCGACGTCCGCCCCATGGCCAGGTGCATCCGGGACAGGTTGCAGAGGGCGCTCGCCTCGCCGGGGTCGTCGCCGATCTCCCGGAACCTTTCGATGGCCTCGGTGAGGTGCTGCTCGCCCTCGGCGAAGCGGTTCTGGTAGAGCGCGATGATGCCCCGGGCGTTGGCGGACCAGCACGCCGGCACCGGGTCGCCGGCCTTCTCCGCGCAGGGAAGCGCGAGCTCGGCGTCGCGGTCCGCCTCCTGGAACCGCCCCGCCGTGTGGTGGACTCCCGCCAGGACGGTGAGGGCGCGGCCCTCGGCCTTGTCGTCCCCGAGGGCACGGGCGGCGTCCCTGACGACGGCGCCCGTCGCCTCGAACTCCCGCGAGTCGGCTCCGGATTCGCCGAGGTCCAGGGACGCCCACAGGAGGTCGACCGCGCGGCGGAGGGTCGTCGGGGTGGTGGCGGAGTGGCGGACGCAGGCGAGGAGGCAGTGGGATTCGGCGTAGAGCCAGTCCTGGGCCTGGTGGCGGTCGGTGAAGGTGAGGCCTTCGTACTCGGTCGGCTCCAGGTGGTCGACCAGGCGGTCGCCGGGGCGTTCGATGGCGTACACCCGTGCCGCCGTCGAGAGGTAGAAGTCGAGGAGCCGGGAGAGGGCCGCGGCCTTCTCCGTCGGGGGGTGCTCGTCGCGGTCGGCGCAGGCGCGGGCGTAGAGGCGGACCAGGTCGTGGTAGCGGTAGCGGCCGGGGGCGGCGGACTCCAGGAGGGAGGTGTCCACCAGGGCTTCCAGGAGGTCCTCCGTGTCCCACAGGGGGAGGTCGAGGACGGCTGCCGCCGCCGCCAGGGAGATGTCGGGGCCGTCCGCCAGGCCCAGGAGGCGGAAGGCCCTCGCCTGGGCCGGTTCCAGCTGGCCGTAGCCCAGCTCGAAGGTGGCCTTGACGGCGAGGTCGCCGGCCTGGAGCTCGTCGAGGCGGCGACGCTCGTCGGCGAGCTTCGCGGCCAGGACCGACACCGTCCACGTGCGGCGGGCCGCCAGGCGCGAGGCGGCGATGCGGATCGCCAGCGGCAGGAAGCCGCAGGCCGCGACGACGTCGAGGGCCGCTTCGCGTTCCGCCTGGACGCGTTCCGTCCCGACGATCCGGGTGAAGAGCTGCAGCGCCTCCTCCGGGGACATCACGTCCAGGTCCACCAGGTGCGCGCCCGCCAGGTCGAGCATCCGGATCCGGCTGGTGACGAGGGCCGCGCAGCCCGCCGTGCCGGGCAGCAGCGGGCGGATTTGGGCGGCGTCCCGGGCGTTGTCCAGGAGGACCAGGACGCGCCGGCCGTCCAGCGTCGAGCGGTAGAGGGCGGCACGGTCGTCGAGGGAGTCCGGGATGGCCGAGTCCGGGGTGCCGAGCGCGCGGAGGAAGGAGCCGAGGACCGTCTCCGGCGCCGCGGACTGCGCGCCCGCGCCCTGGAGGTCGACGTACAGCTGTCCGTCCGGGAAGTGCGGGCGCGCCTCGTGGGCGACGTGCACGGCGAGCGTGGTCTTGCCGACCCCGCCGATGCCGGCGAGCGCCGAGACCGCCATGACGGAGCCCTCGGCGGTCGCGAGCCGGTCGCCCAGCTCCCGTACGAAGGCCGCGCGGCCGGTGAAGTCGGGGACGGTCGCGGGGAGCTGGGCCGGGCGGGCGACTGGTGCCGCCGCCGGGGTCTGCTCCTCGACCGGGCGGGCCAGTTCCGCGTCGCCCTGCAGGATGCGCTGCTGGAGGCGGGAGAGCTCCGGGGTCGGGTCGACGCCGAGCTCGTCGGCGAGGAGGCGGCGGGTGTCGGCGTACACGGCGAGCGCCTCGGCCTGCCGGCCGCCGCGGTAGAGCGCGAGCATGAGGAGTTCGCGCAGCCGCTCGCGCAGCGGGTGCGCGGCGGTGAGCGCGGTCAGTTCGGAGACGGCCTCGGCGTGCGCGCCGACCTCCAGGTCGATGTCGAGCCGGGTCTCCAGGAGGGTGAGCCGCCATTCCTCCAGGCGGGTCCGCTGGTTCTCGGCGTACGGCCCCGGGACGGCGGCCAGCACCTCGCCGTCCCACAGGTCGAGCGCCTCCGCGAGCCGGTCCCGCGCGCCGGCCCGGTCGCCGCCCGTCCGCAGCCGCTCGGCCTCGGCGGCGAGCTCCCGCGCCCGGGTGAGGTCAAGCGCGGTGGTCCGCAGCGCGTAGCCGCCGTCCACGCTGACCAGCACCTCGGCGCCGAGTGCCTTGCGGAGCCGGGAGGCGTACGTGCGCAGCGCGGCGAGCGCCTGCGAGGGGGGCTCCTCGCCCCAGAGCGCGTCGATCAGTTCGGCGGCGGTCGCCGTCCGCCCGCCGCGCAGCAGCAGCGCGGCCAGGACCGCCCGCTGCTGTGGCGAACCGGTGGCCAGCGCCTCCTCGCCCCGCCAGGCCCGCACGGGGCCGAGCACGCCGAAGCGCAGAGCGGCCGCGGGGGAGTCCTCGGCCGTCGTGTCCCCGTCGGACCGGCCGGTTCCGCCCGCTCCCGGCCGCTGTCGGGGCACGCCGAGGGCGGCCCCGGCCTCCCGTGTGCCGGGGGCCTGCGCCGGGACGCGCGGCCCTCTGTCCTGACCCATGGCTCCCCCTGCCCTGCCGGTGGTATCGCCCCAGACAGTCTGCCTTGTCCGGAGGGAGCGCGTCAGCATCGGGGCGCGCTTGTGGAGGAGCTGTGACCGGGGCCGGGCGTCACGATAGCTGACGGTTCGTCAGATCGGCGCTACCGTGGGAGGTATGGAGACCCAGGAGACCTTCCCCAGGATCATCTCGGTGGACGACCACACCGTGGAGCCCCCGCACGTCTGGCAGGACCGGCTCCCGTCGCGGTACCGCGACACCGGCCCGCGGATCGTCCGCGCCCCCCTGAAGGAGATGACCTTCCTCGGCGGCAAGTTCGCGCCCGTCATGGGCGCGCGGGGCGACGACGGGCCCATCGGCGACTGGTGGGTCTACGAGGACCTTCACCGGCCCCTCACCCGGCTCGACACGGCCGTCGGCTACGACCGGGACGAGATACGGCTCGAAGTGATCACGTACGAGCAGATGCGTCCGGGTTCGTTCTCCGTGCCGGACCGGCTCGCCGACATGGACGTCAACCACGTCCAGTCCGCGCTCTGCTTCCCGACCTTCCCGCGCTTCTGCGGCCAGACCTTCACCGAGGCGTCCGACCGGGAGCTCGGGCTGCTCTGCGTGCGCGCCTACAACGACTGGATGGTCGAGGAGTGGTGCGGGCCCGAGGCGCGGGGGCGGCTGATCCCGCTCACCCTCATCCCGCTCTGGGACCCGGAGCTGGCCGCCGCCGAGGTGCGGCGGAACGCCGCCCGGGGCGTCCGGGCCGTCGCCTTCTCCGAGATCCCGCCGCACCTTGGGCTGCCCTCGGTCCACACCGACCACTGGGACCCCTTCCTCCGGGCCTGCGACGAGACCGGCACGGTCGTCGCGATGCACATCGGCTCCTCCAGCCGGATGCCGTCCACCTCGGCGGACGCCCCGCCGGCCGTCGGCTCCACCATCACCTTCGCCAACTGCTGCTTCTCGATGGTCGACTGGCTGATGAGCGGCAAGTTCGAACGCTTCCCGAACCTGCGGATCATGTACGCGGAGGGCCAGATCGGCTGGATCCCGTACATCCTGGAGCGGGCGGACGTCGTCTGGGAGGAGAACCGGGCCTGGGGCGGGGTCGCCGACAAGGTCACCCGGCCGCCGTCGGAGCTCTTCGCCGGGCACGTCTTCGGCTGCTTCTTCGACGACGCCTTCGGGCTGCGGAACCTCGACGCGATCGGCGCGGCGAACGTCCTCTACGAGACGGACTACCCGCACTCCGACTCCACCTGGCCGAAGTCCAAGGAGGTGGGGGAGGCGCAGATGGGCCACCTGGCGCCGGACGTCGTCGAGCGGATCGTCCGCGGCAACGCCGTCGACCTGCTGGGGCTGAGCCCGGAGGGGCTGTGGCGGCCGTGAGGTGAGGGTCGGGGTCCCTCAGACCTTGATCACGCGGATGCCGGGCCCGCACAGGGCGGTCAGGTCCTCCGGATCCGAGGTCAGGACCGTCGCCGGCGCCGGCGAGGACAGTGCGGTCGCGGCCACGAGGGCGTCCAGGGCGTACTCGTGGCCGTGCAGGCCGGCGTCCGCCAGGAGCCTGCACGCCAGGCGGGCGATCGCCTCGCTGGGCGGGATCACGTTCACGCGGGATACGGCGTAGTCGAAGCGGGCTTGTGGGACTCGGGCGTCCCGGGCCTCGACGAGGGTGACGGAGCTGGTCACGACCCTGATGTCCTCAGCCTCGGCGGCCACGAGCCATTCGAGGAGATCGGCGGAGCGCCGTACGAGCAGCGACAGTCCCTCGCAGTCCAGGACGAGGGTCCCGCTCACGCGGCGTCCGCCGACTTCGCGGCCTCGCCGCGGAGCAACGCGCGCTTCACCTCGACAGCGGCTGCGTCGGCGGGACCGAGCTCCGCCTCGGCGTCCTCGATCAGCTCGCGCAGCCGCTCCCGCTCCAGCTGGCGCTGGATGAGGGATTCGATGTAGGCGGACATGCCGCGCCTGCCGGTGCGCTCTTTGAGCGCGGCGATCGTCCCCTCGTGCAGGGAGACGGAGACGGGGCGGGTCGGGCCCTCGCCAGGGCCGGGCTGCTCGCTCATGGAGCGAATGATAGCAGTAAATTAATAATTCGATTGTTAATCCCTCCCTCCCTCCACCCCCTTGCCTGATGACCCGTCAGCCGCCAGCATGGCCCCGTCGCCGTAACTGACGAAGCGTCAGATGAGGATGAGGGGGCACCATGGTGGTCTACGGGATGCAGCTGCCCGTCCAGTCCCAGTCCGTGATCTACGCCGAGACCTGGGAGGCCGCCGCCGGGCCGGCCGATCTGCTCGCCGTCGCCCGCGCCGCCGACGCGCACGGCTTCGACTACGTCGCCTGCTGCGACCACGTGGCCATCCCGCGCCGGCTCGCCGCCGGGATGAGCACCGTCTGGTACGACCCCGTCGCCACCCTCTCCTTCCTGGCCGCCGCCACCGAGCGGGTCCGGCTGCTCTCGCACGTCGCCGTCGTCGGGCTGCGGCATCCGCTGGTCACCGCCAAGGCGTACGCGACCGTCGACCACCTCTCCGGCGGCCGCCTGGTCCTCGGGGTGGGCGCCGGGCACGTGCAGGAGGAGTTCGAGGCGGTCGGGGCGGACTTCGCGGGGCGCGGCGGCGTCCTCGACGAGACGCTCGACGCGCTGCGCGCCGCGCTCGGACCGGAGGAGTACCCGGAGCACCTCGGCGAGCGGTTCGCCTTCAAGGACCTCGGGCAGCGGCCCCGGCCCGCGCAGGAACGCGTCCCGGTCTGGGTCGGCGGCTCCTCCCCGGCGGCGGTGCGCCGCGCCGCGCTCAAGGGCGACGGCTGGCTGCCGCAGGGCGACCCCCGGGACGTGCTCGCCCGCGGGATCGGGCGGATCCGGCGGCTGCGCGAGGAGGCCGGGATCGCGGAGCCCTTCGTCTTCGGCGCGATCGCCGAGCCGCTGTACGTCGGCGCCCCCGGCTGGGAGACCGGGCGGCGCACGCTCTCCGGCGCGCCGGAGGAGCTGGCGGCCTCGCTCCGGGAGTACGGGGCGATGGGCGTCGGCCAGATCCAGGTGCGGTTCCGCAGCCGGAGCCGTACCGAACTCATCGACCAGATGGCGGCCTTCGGGTCGGAGGTCGCCCCCCTTCTGTAGGGAGTGTGCGCATGGGCAAGCTGGACGGGCGGGTCGTGATCGTCACGGGGGCCGCGCGCGGGCAGGGCGAGCAGGAGGCGCGGCTCTTCGCCGCCGAGGGGGCGAAGGTCGTCCTCGCCGACGTGCTCGACGGGCCGGGGGAGGCCCTCGCCAAGGAGCTGGGGGAGGAGCGGGCCGCGTACGTCCGCCTGGACGTGACCCGCGAGGATGAGTGGGCGGGCGCGGTGGCCGCCGCGAAGGAGCGGTTCGGGAGGATCGACGGCCTGGTGAACAACGCCGGCATCCTCCGCTTCAACGAGCTGCTCGCCACGCCCCTGGAGGAGTTCCAGGCGATCGTGTCCGTCAACCAGACCGGCTGCTTCCTCGGGATCCGGGCGGTCGCGCCGGAGATCGCGGCGGCCGGCGGCGGCACGATCGTCAACACCGCCTCGTACACGGGTGTGACGGGCATGGCCGGGGTCGGCGCCTACGCGGCCTCCAAGCACGCGGTGCTCGGGCTGACCCGGGTGGCGGCCCTGGAGCTGGCCTCGAAGGGGATCCGGGTGAACGCGGTCTGTCCGGGCGCGATCGACACCGCCATGAGCAACCCGGAGGGGGTGGACCCGGCGGCCACCGGCGAGCTGTACCGCAGGCTCGTGCCGCTCGGCCGGATCGGCCGCCCGGAGGAGGTGGCGGCCCTCGCCCTCTTCCTGACCTCGGACGACTCCTCGTACGTGACGGGGCAGCCGTTCGTGATCGACGGCGGCTGGCTGGCGGGCGTCTCCCTGTTCTGAGCATGTCTGACGGATCGTCAGGTATTGACACGGCGCAGTGCATCCAAGAATCTGACGACACGTCAGAAACTCACGAGGACGGTGACTTCCGTGGAATTCGGGATCTTCGTACAGGGATACGTCGGCAAGCGCGCCGAGACCGATCCCGAAGCCGAGCACAAGGCCCTCATGGAGGAGACCGAGTACGTCATCCAGGCGGACAAGCACAACTTCAAGTACGCCTGGGCCTCCGAACACCACTTCCTGGAGGAGTACTCGCACCTCTCGGCCAACGACGTCTACCTGGGCTACCTCGCCCACGCCACCGAGCGCATCCACCTCGGCTCCGGCATCTTCAACCCGCTCGCCCAGGTCAACCACCCGGTGAAGGTCGCCGAGAAGGTCGCCATGCTCGACCACCTCTCCGGCGGCCGCTTCGAGTTCGGCTCCGGGCGCGGTGCCGGTTCCCACGAGATCCTCGGCTTCTTCCCGGGCATCACGGACATGAACCACACCAAGGAGATCTGGGAGGAGACCATCGCGGAGTTCCCCAAGATGTGGCTCCAGGACGAGTACGCGGGCTTCCAGGGCAAGCACTGGTCCCTGCCGCCCCGCAAGGTCCTCCCCAAGCCGTACGGCAAGTCCCACCCCGCCATGTGGTACGCGGCCGGCTCCCCGTCCTCGTACGCCATGGCCGGGAAGATGGGGCTCGGCGTGCTCGGCTTCAGCGTCCAGAAGGTCTCCGACATGGAATGGGTCGTCGAGTCCTACAAGAACGCCATCAAGGAGGCCAAGGCGGTCGGGGACTTCGTCAACGACAACGTCATGGTGACGTCCACGGCGATCTGCGCCGAGACCCACGAGAAGGCGGTCGAGATCGCGGTCGGCGGCGGGCTCAACTACCTCCAGTCGCTGCTCTTCCGCTACCACGACACCTTCCCGCGGCCCGAGGGCATCCCCGAGTGGCCCGAACTCCTCCCCGAGTACTCCGCCGAGATCATCGAACTCCTCATCGCCGAGGAGCTGATGATCTGCGGCGACCCGGGCGAGGTGCTCGCCCAGTGCCGGCGCTGGGAGCAGGCCGGCGCCGACCAGCTCTCCTTCGGGCTCCCGATCGGGATCTCGTACGAGGACACGATGAACTCGATCAAGCTGATCGGCGAGCACGTGATCCCCGAGATCGACACGGACCCGGTCCACCGCACGACCCGCTTCCGCCAGGCGTCGGGCGCGTAGCCCCTCCGGGGCGGCGCCTCCGCGTTCCGGGCCCGGCCCGTTCCCGCGGGACGGCGCCCGCCCCCACGCACACCGAAGAGCGCGGGGCGGTGTCTTCCCGGACCGTCGCCCCGTACCCGCCCCGGCCGGCGGCCGTTCCGCGGCGGCTCCGGCCGGGGCACACCCGCGTGCGGACGCCACGTACAGAAAGGGATCGCCATGCTCGACCACCTCATCAAGGGCGCCACCGTCGTGGACGGCACCGGCGGCCCCGCGTACGTCGCGGACGTCGGGATCCAGGAGGGGCGGATCACCTTCCCGCCGCCCGGCGCCGCCGCCCGCACCACCGAGGACGCCGCCGGCCTCGTCCTCGCGCCCGGCTTCGTCGACCCGCACACCCACTACGACGCCCAGCTCTTCTGGGACCCGTACGCCACCCCCTCCATGAACCACGGCGTCACCACCGTCGCCGGCGGCAACTGCGGGTTCACCCTGGCGCCGCTCCACCCCGGCCGGCCCGAGGACGCCGACTACACCCGCCGCATGATGTCCAAGGTGGAGGGGATGGCCCTGGCCGCGCTCGAAGAGGGCGTGGACTGGAGCTGGTCCTCCTTCGGCGAGTACCTCGACGCCCTGGAGGGCCGGATCGCCGTCAACGCCGGCTTCATGGTCGGGCACTGCGCCCTGCGCCGGTACGTCATGGGCGAGGACGCCGTCGGCGGGCAGCCCACCGACGAGCAGCTCGCGCGGATGACCGCCCTCCTCAAGGAGGCCATGGAGGCCGGCGCCTGGGGCCTGTCCACCACCCAGTCCTCCACCCACTCCGACGGCGACGGCGCCCCCGTCGCCTCCCGGCACGCCGCCCCCGCCGAGCTGATCGCCCTCTCCAAGGCCGTCGGCGAGCACGAGGGCACCCAGATCGAGGCGATCCTCGCCGGCTGCCTCGACCAGTTCTCGGACGCCGAGATCGACCTCTTCGTCGAGATGACCGCCGCCGCCGGACGCCCCCTGAACTGGAACGTCCTCACCATCGACGCCGCCGTCCCCGAACGCGTCCCCCGCCAGCTCACCGCCTCCGAACGGGCCCGCAAGTCCGGCGGCCGGATCGTCGCCCTCACCATGCCGATCCTCACGCCCATGAACATGTCCCTCGGCACCTTCTGCGCGCTCAACCTCATCCCCGGATGGGGGGAGGTCCTCTCCCTCCCCCTCCACGAGCGCGTCGCCAGGCTCCGCGACCCCGAGGTCCGCGCCGAGCTGCTGCGCCGCGCCGACTCCAAGGAGGCCGGCGTCTTCCGGCGGCTCGCGAACTTCGGCCGGTACGTCATCGGCGACACGTACAGCCGCGAGAACGAGGGCCTGACCGGCCGGGTCGTGAAGGACATCGCCGCCGAACGCGGCCAGGACGCCTTCCAGTGCCTCGTCGAGATCTGCGCCAACGACGACCTGAAGACCGTGCTGTGGCCCATGCCCACCGACAACGACCCCGCCTCCTGGGCGCTGCGCCGCGAGACCTGGGACCACGAGGACGTGCTCCTCGGCGGCTCCGACGCCGGCGCCCACCTGGACCGCATGTGCGGAGCCCCGTACACCACCCGCTTCCTCGGCGACTGCCTGCGCGGCCGGAGGCTGGTGCCGCTGGAGCGGGCCGTGAAGATGCTCAGCGACGACCCGGCCCGGCTCTTCGGCCTGCGCGAGCGCGGTCGGATCGCCGAGGGCTACCACGCCGACCTGGTGCTCTTCGACCCCGAGCGGATCGACGCGGGCCCGGCGACCCTCGTCCACGACCTGCCCGGCGACAGCCCGCGCCTGGACTCGCGCGCCGTCGGCATCGTCTCCGTACGCGTCAACGGCGTGGAGACGGTCCGCGACGACGAGGTGACCGGGGCGATCCCCGGGCGCGTCCTGCGCTCGGGCCGCGACACGAGGACGGTGAGCACGCGATGACCATCCGCGAGAGGCTCTACATCGGCGGGGAGTGGACCGAGCCCGACGGCGGGCACTACGAGGTGACCGACCCCGCCACCGAGGAGCTCGTCGGCCTCGCGCCCGAGGCCTCCCGGGCCCAGGTGTACGAGGCGGCCGCCGCCGCCCGCGAGGCCTTCCGGTCCTGGTCGCGGACGAAGCCCGGGGAGCGGGCCGAGATCCTCGACCGGGCCGCCGCGATCATCGCCAGGGACGCCGACGCGCACACCGCCCTCGCCCGCGCCGAGAGCGGCGCCACCACCGCCACCGCCCGCGCCATGCAGGTCGCCGTCGGCTCCGCGCGCTTCCGGCGGTACGCGCGGGGCGCCCTGGAGCCCGTCGAGGAGGCCCTGCCGCCGCAGATCAACGAGGCCGGGCCGATGGGGCGGGCGGGGGTCTTCGGGGCCGTCGCGGTGCGCCGCCCGGTCGGCGTCGTCACCTGCGTCACCTCGTACAACAACCCCTGGGCCAACCCGGCCGGCAAGATCGCCCCCGCGCTCGCCATGGGCAACACCGTGGTGGTGAAGCCGGCCCCGCAGGACCCGCTGTCGGTCTTCGCCATGGTCCGCGCCCTGGAGGAGGCGGGTGTCCCGGCCGGGGTCGTCAACCTCGTCACCGGCTCCGCGCCCGCCGTGGGCGAGGCGGCCGTCGACTCCCCGGACGTCGACATGGTCTCCTTCACCGGTTCCACCGCCGTCGGCCAGGCCATCGGCGAGGTCTGCGGCCGCTCCATGAAGCGGCAGCTGATGGAGCTGGGCGGCAAGGGCGCCGCCCTCGTCCTCGACGACGCCGACCTCGACGCGGCGGTGCTGGGGATCGGGACGACCTTCTCCTTCTACAGCGGCCAGATCTGCACCGCCCCGACGCGGGTCCTCGCCCAGCGCGGGATCTACGAGCGGCTCGTCGGCAGGCTGGCCGCGTACGCCGGACACCTGAAGGTCGGGGACCCGGCGGAGCGGGGCACGGTGGTCGGGCCGGTGATCTCGGCGGCCCACCGCGACCGGGTGGAGGCGTACGTGGAGCTGGGGCGGAAGGAGGGCGCCCGGATCGTCACGGGCGGCGAGCGCCCGGACCTCGCCAAGGGCTTCTACGTCGCCCCGACGCTGCTCGCCGACTGCACGGCCGAGATGCGGGTCGTGCGGGAGGAGATCTTCGGTCCCGTCGTCGTGGTCGTCCCCTTCGACGACGAGGAGGAGGGGATCGCGCTCGCCGGCGACAGCGACTACGGCCTGATCGACTACGTGTGGTCCGGCGACGTCGCCCGCGCCTTCCGCATCGCGGCGCGGCTGCGGTCCGGCGGGGTCGGGATCAACACCATCGGCCGGAACATGGAGGCGCCCTTCGGCGGCTTCAGGAAGAGCGGGGTGGGGCGGGACGTGGGGTCCTACGCCCTGCACGCCTACAGCGAGACGCAGGCGCTCGTCTGGCCGGGCTGACCGGTCGGTACAAAGGCCGGAACCCAGTCCTCCCAAGGGTTCCGGCCGCCCGGCGGGCGCCCGGGAAAATTCCTCGGGAAAATTTGGAAACGGACATTTCGCCCTTTGCTGCGGTTCCCGCATATCGGACGCCCGGCGGCCGACCTACCAGTTGGTCGGTCCCTCGGGTTGGTCGATCTTTCAATCATTGGCGAGTGCCCCGATCTGCCCTCGCAATGCAAGGCGATGATCGATCAACTGAGCGGAGTTGGACCCTCCGGATAAGGAAACCGCAGCACTTAACGTCCTGTTCATGACTCAGGTGGAAGCACGGCCCCAGGCCGGAGACACGGTAAGGGGCGCGACCGCCCCGGGCGACGCCGGCGGCGTCCGCAAGAAGGGCCTCGGCGGCAATTCCGTCGGCCTCTTCGGCAACGCCGTCATCGGCATCTCCACCGTCGCCCCGGTCTACTGCCTGACCTCCACGCTCGGCTCCACCGCCGGCGAGGTCGGCCTCCAGATGCCCGCCGTGTTCCTCGCGGGCTTCCTCCCGATGCTCCTCGTCGCCTTCGCGTACCGGGAGCTCAACCGGGCCATGCCCGACTGCGGCACCTCGTTCACCTGGACCGTGAAGGCCTTCGGCCCGAAGATCGGCTGGATGTGCGGCTGGGGCCTGGTGATCGCCACGATCATCGTGCTCTCCAACCTGGCCGGTGTCGCCACCTCGTACTTCTGGCTCCTCGCGGGCGAGATCACCGGCAGCGAGTCGATCGCCGCCCTGGACGACAACAAGGCCGTCCACATCCTCACCTGCCTCGCCCTCATCGCCGCCGCCACCGCGATCAGCTACCGCGGCATGACGGCCACCAAGGGCGTCCAGTACACCCTCGTCGTCCTCCAGCTCGTCGTCCTCGCCGTCTTCGTCGCCCTCGCCCTCTCCAAGGCGGGCTCCTTCGAGACCTCGGTCGACTTCTCCTGGTCCTGGATGAACCCCTTCGCGGTGCAGTCCTTCGCCGCCTTCACCGCCGGTCTCTCCCTCTCGATCTTCATGTACTGGGGCTGGGACACCTGCATGGCCTCCAACGAGGAGACCGTCGGCAGCGACAAGACCCCCGGCCGCGCCGCGCTCATCGCGATGGTCGTCCTGGTCGGCTCCTACCTCGCCACCGGCATCGCCGCGCAGATGGCCGTCGGCTCCGGCGACCAGGGCCTCGGCCTCGCCAACCCGGAGACCTCCGACAACGTCTTCGCCGCCCTCGCCGGGCCGGTCATGGGCCCCGTCCTCGGCGTCCTGCTCTTCGTCGCCGTCCTGGCCTCCGCCGCCGCGAGCCTCCAGACCACCTTCATCCCGGTCGCCCGCACGGTCCTCGCCATGTCCACGTACGAGGCGCTGCCGAAGTCCTTCACCAAGGTCCACCCGGTCTTCAAGACCCCCGGCAAGGCCACCGTCGTCGCCGGCGTCGCCACCGGCGTCTTCTACACGGTCATGACCCTGGTCAGCGAGCACGTCCTGGTCGACACCATCTACGCGCTCGGCCTCATGATCTGCTTCTACTACGGCATCACGGCCTTCGCCTGCGTCTGGTACTTCCGCGCCGACCTCTTCCGCTCGGCCCGCGACCTCACCTTCAAGGGCCTCATGCCGGCCCTCGGCGGCCTCATGCTCACCGCGGTCTTCGGCAAGACCCTCTACGACATGTGGGACCCGGCCTACGGCTCCGGCTCCGCCGTCTTCGGCGTCGGCTCCGTCTTCGTCATCGCGGTCGGCCTCCTCGTCCTCGGCGCCGTCCTCATGCTGTGGATGCAGCGCCGCAGCCCCGCCTTCTTCCGCGGCGAGGTCCTGACGAAGGAGACCCCGTCCCTGGTGGTCCCCGACTGATCCGGCACCACGCACACACCTGAGTCACCGAGAACGCGAAGGTGGCGGCCCCGTGGGGGGTGCCGCCACCTTCGTCTTTGCCGGCTTCTCCGGGGCTACTTCCGGCCGGGCAGCAGCTTCTCCACCGCCTTGTTGGCGTCGGGCATGTCGGCGGCGGCGGGCGGCGCGGGCTTCGGGTTCAGGACGCCGCTGAGGGGGACGACCGAGGGCAGGTTCATGCCGCCGGTGTCGGCGGCGGCGGAGCCCGCGGAGGCGAGGCCGCCGGTGGCGGCGAAGGCGGTCAGGGCGGCCGCGGTGAGGAGCTTCTTCATGCCCGCTCCAACGGGGGGCGGGTGCGGGCGGTTACGGACCCGGTTCCTACGATCACGCCATGGACGAGGGGTACGGGGGTGAGGGCTGGCGGCTGCGGCCGGGGCGGCCCGAGGACGTCGAGGCCGTCGCCGAGCTGCGGGCGGTCGTCATGCGCGCGGACCTGGAGCGGCTCGGCCGCTACGACGCGCACCGGGTGCGGCAGCGGCTGAGGGACGGGTTCTCGCCCGCGTACACCTCGGTCATCGAGACCGGGGACGGCCCGGCCGGCTGCGTCACGCTCCGCCCCGATCCCGCGGGCGGCCTCCACCTGGAGCACTTCTACCTGGACCCCGCCCTCCAGGGGCGGGGCCTGGGCACCGCCGTCCTGGGCCGGCTGCTCGAACGGGCCGACGCGGCGGGGGAGACCGTCCGGCTCGCCGTCCTCCGGGGGAGCGCGGCCCGCCGGCTCTACGAGCGGGCGGGGTTCGTGCGGGAGGCGGAGGACGGCGTGGACGTGTTCATGGTCAGGACGCCGGTGCCTCCGGCGCCTCCGCGATGAGGGCGGTGGCGACCGTGCGGAAGCCCAGACGGGCGTAGAGGCGTTCCACGGTCGCGTCCGAGGCCGTCAGGAAGACCGCCTCGACGCCCGCCGCGCGGGCCCGCGCCACCAGCTCGGCGGTCACCGCGAGGCCGAGGCCGCGGCGGCGGGCCTCCGGGCGGGTGCCCACGCCGACGACCTCGGCCACCCGCCCGACCGGCTGGACCTGGCCGCCGGCCAGCGCCTCCCCGGACGCCGTGTCGAAGGCGGCGGCGAGGACGGTCAGGCCGGCCGTGATCCGGTCCGCGACCCGCCGCGCGTCGCCGGGGCCGGGGACCGCGCCGAAGGCCGCGTACGGGGCGGCGACGGCGGCCGCGAGGTCCGGGTCGTCCGCGCCGAGCGTCCGCACGGCCGCGCCCGCCGGCTCCGGCACGGGCAGCGGCGCGCCCTCCAGGACCATCAGCGGGTGCGCGTGCACCACCAGGCCGCTCGCCTCCACGGCCGCCCGCAGCCCCGGCGTCGTCTCCGCCACCCACTCGAACGCCTCCGGCAGCCCCAGCTCGCGCTGGCGGGCGCGCACCTTCTCCACGTCCGCCACCGACACCGGGCCCGGGTGCCCGAGCGCCGGGCGGGCGTAGAACGGCCAGCCGTCGGCGCCCTCCCGCACGAAGAAGGTCAGCGGGCCGAAGTCCTCCGCGCGGGCGGAGGAGCGGGGGACGGCGTCGTAGTACGTCTCGATTCGCGTCAGCACGCGGGCCATCCAAGCAGGCCGGCCGGGCGTACGGGCGTACGGGCCGCGCGCTGGCGTCGTACCCCTCGGAATCCCGGGCCGCACCCCCTACCGTGCGGTCATGCGGATCTCGACCACGATCTTCCTGACCGACGAGACCATCTCGCCCGTGCGGCTCGCCCGCGAGCTGGAGGAGCGCGGCTTCGACGGGCTGTACCTGCCGGAGCACACCCACATCCCCGTGTCCCGGGACACCGAGCACCCGGCGGGCGGCGAGGCCGCCCGGGAGTACGGGCGGACCCTGGACCCCTACGTGGCGCTCGCGCAGGCCGCCGCCGTCACCGGGCGGCTCGGGCTCGGCACCGGCATCTCGCTGCTCGCGGAGCACGACCCGATCGCGCTCGCCAAGCAGATCGCGACCCTCGACCACCTCTCCGGCGGCCGCTTCACCCTCGGGGTCGGCTACGGCTGGAACCGCGAGGAGGCCGCCGACCACGGCGTCGCCTGGGGCACCCGCCGGGACCTCGTGCACGACCGGCTCGCCCTGATGCGGGCCCTGTGGGCGCCGGAACCGACGGCGTACGAGGGCGGGTTCGGGTACTCCGTGCGCGCCTCCGAGGCCTGGCCGAAGCCCGCCGGCGGGGCGCCCCGCGTCCTCCTCGGCGGCGCGGCCGGACCGAAGCTGTTCGCGGCGGTCGCCGAGCGGGCCGACGGCTGGATGCCGATCGGCGGCCGCGGTCTCACCGAGAACCTGCCGGTGCTGCGACGGGCCTGGGAGGACGCGGGCCGCGACCCGAAGGCCCTCCGGATCGTCCCGTACGCCGTCCTGCCGAACCCCGGAAAGCTCGCCCACTACGCGGAGCTCGGCTGCGCGGAGACCGTCCTCCAGCTGCCCCCGGCGGGGGAGGCCGAGGTGCTGCGGGTCCTCGACGCGTACGCGGAGTACCTGCGGTGACGAGCTGCGGGGACCCGTCCTCCCCGCACCGCCGCCGCTCGTATGCTCGGTGCATGACGGACCACCAGACCGGCCGGGAGGCCGACCAGCAGGCCGAGAGCTCGACGGCGCCCCCGACCCGGAACGCGATGCGGCGGGCACTGCGGAGGGCGCGGGACGGGGTCGCGCTCGACGTCGGCGAGGCGGCGGTGCTGCTGCGGGCACGGGGCGAGGACCTGGACGAGCTGGTGGCGGTCGCGGGGCGGGTGCGGGACGCCGGGCTCGCGGCGGCGGGGCGGCCGGGAGTGATCACGTACTCGAAGAGCGTGTTCATACCCCTGACCCGGCTGTGCCGGGACAAGTGCCACTACTGCACCTTCGTCACCGTGCCGGGGAAGCTGCGGCGCGACGGGCACGGGATGTTCCTGTCGCCGGACGAGGTCCTGGACATCGCCCGGCGCGGCGCCGCCCTCGGCTGCAAGGAAGCGCTGATCACGCTCGGCGACAAGCCGGAGGACCGGTGGCCCGAGGCGCGCGAGTGGCTCGACGCGCACGGGTACGACGACACCCTCGCCTACGTGCGGGCCATGTCGGTGCGGATCCTGGAGGAGACCGGGCTCCTGCCGCATCTCAACCCGGGCGTCCTGTCGTGGACGGACTTCCAGCGGCTCAAGCCGGTCGCGCCCTCGATGGGCATGATGCTGGAGACGACCGCCACCCGGCTGTGGTCGGAGCCCGGCGGCCCCCACTACGGCTCGCCGGACAAGGAACCGGCCGTGCGGCTGCGGGTCCTGGAGGACGCCGGACGGTCGTCCGTGCCCTTCACCTCGGGGCTGCTCCTCGGGATCGGGGAGACGTACGAGGAGCGGGCCGAGTCGCTGTTCGCGCTGCGCCGGGTCGCGCGGGCGTACCACGGCGTCCAGGAACTGATCATCCAGAACTTCCGCGCCAAGCCGGACACGGCGATGCGCGCGACGCCCGACGCCGAACTCGACGACCTGGTCGCCGCCGTGGCCGTCGCCCGGCTCATCATGGGCCCCTCCGCCTGCCTCCAGGCGCCGCCGAACCTCGTGGACGCCGAGTACGGGCGGCTGATCGCGGCCGGCGTCGACGACTGGGGCGGGGTCTCCCCGCTCACCATCGACCACGTCAACCCCGAGCGGCCCTGGCCGCGCATCGACGAGCTGGCCGCGCACTCCCGCGCCGCCGGCTTCGAGCTGCGCGAACGGCTCTGCGTGTACCCGGAGTTCGTGCGCCGCGGCGAGCCGTGGCTGGACCCGCGGATCGTGCCGCACGTGCGGGCCCTCGCCGACCCGGAGACCGGTCTCGCGAACCCGGACGCGGTCGTCCGCGGCCTGCCGTGGCAGGAGCCGGACGAGGCCTTCACCGCCTCGGGCCGCACCGACCTGCACGCGACGATCGACACCGAGGGCCGTACCGGCGACCGGCGCGACGACTTCGACGAGGTGTACGGCGACTGGGGGGCGCTGCGGGAGGCCGCCGCGCCGGGCCTGGTGCCCGACGCCGTCCCCGAGCGGATCGACGCCGACGTGCGGGAGGCACTGGCCGTCGCCGCCGACGATCCGACGAGGCTCACCGACGCGCAGGCCCTCGCCCTCTTCCACGCCGACGGCCCGGCGCTCGACGCGCTGACGCGGGTCGCGGACGACGTGCGGAAGTCGGTGTCCGGCGACGAGGTGACGTACATCGTCACCCGGAACATCAACTTCACCAACGTCTGCTACACCGGCTGCCGCTTCTGCGCCTTCGCCCAGCGCCGCACCGACGCCGACGCGTACACGCTCTCCCTCGACCAGGTCGCCGACCGCGCCCGGCAGGCGTGGGAGGTGGGCGCGGTCGAGGTGTGCATGCAGGGCGGCATCCACCCGGACCTGCCCGGCACCGCGTACTTCGACATCGCCCGGGCGGTGAAGGAGCGCGTGCCCGGCATGCACGTGCACGCCTTCTCCCCGATGGAGGTCGTCAACGGCGCGACCCGCACCGGCCTTTCGATCCGCGAGTGGCTGACGGCGGCGAAGGAGGCGGGGCTCGACTCGATCCCGGGCACGGCGGCCGAGATCCTCGACGACGAGGTCCGCTGGGTGCTGACGAAGGGCAAGCTGCCCGCCGCCACCTGGATCGAGGTCGTCAGCACCGCGCACGAGCTGGGCCTGCGCTCGTCCTCGACGATGATGTACGGGCACGTGGACCAGCCCCGCCACTGGCTCGGGCACCTCCGCACGCTCGCCTCCATCCAGCAGCGGACGGGCGGCTTCACGGAGTTCGTGACCCTGCCCTTCATCCACACCAACGCGCCCGTCTACCTCGCGGGCATCGCCCGCCCCGGGCCGACGGTCCGCGACAACCGCGCGGTGACGGCGATGGCCCGTCTCCTCCTCCACCCGCACATCCCGAACATCCAGACCAGTTGGGTGAAGCTGGGCGCGGAGGGCGCGGCGGAGATGCTCCGCTCCGGCGCGAACGACCTCGGCGGGACGCTGATGGAGGAGACCATCTCGCGTATGGCCGGGTCGAGTTACGGCTCGTACCGGTCGATCCGCGACCTGGAGGCGATCGCGGAGGCCGCGGGCCGGCCGTCCCGCCCCCGCACCACGCTCTACGGCGAGGTGCCCGAGGAGCGCCAGAGGGCCGCCCGGGCTTCGGACGGCCATCTGCCGGAGCTGCTGCCGGTGGTCGAGGGCTGAGGGCGGTCAGCCGACCAGCAGGTCGCGCCGGGGCGGACCGGGGCGGTGACCGAGCCGGTCGCGCCGCCGCGCGCGACGGTGCGGCCCTCGGAGCGGATGGCGACGGTGCGGACGCCGGGGGCGGTCCAGGCGATGGTGGAGGTGCCGTCGGCGTTGTCGGTGACGGTCGCGGCGGTGAAGGGGACGCGGTGCGCGTCGCGCGCGGGGGCGTGCGCGGAGGCGGCGGGTGCGGCGAGGCCGAGGAGGAGGGCGGCGGCCAGTGCCGCGGAGGAGTACTTGACTCGTGTCACGGGGGTCATGCGGCGGATCGTTCAGGCGAAGGGCGAAGCTCGGGTGAACTCTGGTCAAAAGCGGCCTGAAGGGCGTCCGATCACATAAGGTTCCGCCCCCCGAACGGACACACCCGGTCGATTAGAGTGCTGCGCAGACCGGTGTCAGAACGGCGAGAGAGCAGGACCTCGGACGGGGGAGGGCACGTCGTGACCACCACTGCCGCGGCCGTGTGGGGCCGCACCGAACAACAGGACTTCCGGGCGCGCGTCCGCGGCTGTCTGCTCGGCGCGGCCGTCGGCGACGCGCTCGGGGCGGGCGTCCACGACCGGACGCTCCAGGAGATCCGTACGGCGCACGGCGAGGCGGGCCTCGCCGAACCCCCCGACGGCACCCTGCCCGTCACCGCCGCCACCCAGATGGGCCTCTTCACCGTCGACGGCCTCATCCGCGCCCACGTCCGCCGCGACGGCGGCGTCTGGCACCCGCCCACCGAGATCCACCGCGCCCATCTGCGCTGGGCGGCCACCCAGCGCGACTGGGGGCCCGACGAACGGCGCCGCGACAACGGCTGGCTCGGCCGCCAGGAGTGGCTGTACGCCCGCCGCGACGCGCCCCGCGCCTGCCTCACCGGCCTCGGCGACGAGCGCCTCGGCACACCGGACCAGCCCAAGAACCCCGAGGCGGGCGACTCCGGCGCCCTCGCCCGCTCCGCGCCCATCGGCCTGCTCGTCGGCTGGGAGCCGCAGCTCGTCTGCCAGCTGGCCGTCGAGTGCGCCGCCCAGACGCACGGCGCGCCCGCCGCGACGCTCGCGGCCGGCGCGCTCGCCGTCACCGTCCACGGCGTGGCCCGCGGCGCCTCCGTCGAGGCCGCCGCCGCCACGGCCCTGGGCCTGCTGGCCGCGCGCCCCGGCCACGAGCCGGTGACGGAGGCGCTGACGCGCGCCCTGGCCGCGGTCCGCGAGGGGGTGCCGGACGCGGAGCGCGTCACGGCGCTCGGGGCGGACGAGGACCGGGCGGAGGGGCAGCTGGCGGCGGCCGTCTACTGCGCGCTCGTCGGCGAGGACGTCCGGCACGGGCTGCGGCTGGCGGTCAACCACGACGGGCCGTCCGCAGTCACCGCGGCGGTGGCGGGCGCGCTGCTCGGCGCGCAGCACGGGGAGACGGCGCTGCCGCCGGCGTGGCTGGCGGCGGTGGAGGGCCGCGGGACGATCCTCGAACTCGCCGACGACTTCGCCATGGAACTCACCCAGTCGCCCACCCTCCACACCCCCACCTGGCACACCCGCTACCCGACGCCCTGAACGGCGGTGGTCAGCGCATGAGTTCGCCGGCGTTGACCAGGAGGGACTGGCCGGTGACGGCGCGGGCCCGGGGGGAGGCGAGGAAGGTGACCGCGTCGGCGACGTCCGCGTCCGTGGCCAGCTCCGGCAGGGCCACGCGGGAGGTGAGGCGCGCCAGGACCTCGGCCTCCTCGACCGCCTCCGACGCCGCCGTGAAGCGGACGAACGCCTCGACCGGCGGCCCCCACATCCACCCGGGCAGCACCGTGTTGACCCGGATCCGGTCCGGGCCCAGCTCCCGCGCCAGCGAGTACATGGCCGAGGTCAGGGCGCCCTTGGACGCCGCGTACGCCGCCTGCTGCACCTGGGTCGGCGCGGCGACGGCCGACTGCGTGCCGATGAAGACGACCGCGCCGCCGCCGCCCGCCCGCAGCGCGGGCAGGCACGCCCGGGTCATCCGCAGCGTGCCGAGGAGGTTGACGTCGAGGACGCCCTGCCAGGCCGTGAAGTCCGCGTCGGCGAGGCCGCCGAAGTACGAGTCCCAGGCGGCGACGTGGACGACCGCGTCGATGCCGCCGAAGCGTTCGACGGCGAGCGCGGCGAGCGCCTCGCACTGGGCCTCGTCGGTGATGTCCGTCGCCCGGTGCGCGGTGTGCCCGCCGGACGGGTCGATCGCGGTCGCGGTCCTGACGAGGTTCGCCCCGGTCCGCGCGCCGAGGACCGCGTTGCCCCCGTCGCGCACCACCGCCTCCGCGACCCGGTGACCGAGTCCGGTCCCGACGCCCGACACGACGACCGTCTTCCCCTGGAGCAGCATCCGGGTGCCTCCCGCCTCTGGCCACTGATCTGACGGTCCGTCAGAGTAGGTGCCCCGAGTCGCACTGGGAAGGGAGACGGCAGTGACGAGTGACGTCGAGGCGTACGGGGAGCTGGCGGCGCGCGGCCCGTACGGGGTCAGGCCCGGCCATGCGCTGATCACCATGGTGGAGCCGCACCCGGGGCACGAGTACGCGTACAACCGCTGGTACGAGGACGACCACTACTACGCCGGCGCGATGGCGATGCCCTGGATGTTCGCGGGCCGCCGCTGGGTCGCCACCCGCGACCTCCAGGCGCTGCGGACGCCCGAGAAGTCCGCCGTCGCCCAGCCGGTCACGGCCGGCTGCTACCTCTCCACGTACTGGATCACCGACGGCCGCTACGACGAGCACATGAAGTGGACCGTCGCCATCAACAAGCGGCTCAACCGCGACGCCCGCGTCTACCACGACCGCACCCACGTCTTCACGTCCTTCCAGGACCACGCGGCGACGGTGTACCGGGACGGGGCGGCCGGCCCGCGCGACGTCCACGCCCTCGACCACCCCTACGCGGGCCTTGTCCTCCAGGTCGTGGACTGCGCGGGGGCCCGGGAACGCGCGGCCCTCCTCGAACGGCTCGTCGCCCGCGACCTCCCGCGCCGGCTCGCTGGCTCGCCCGCGGCGATGGTGACGGTCTTCCGTCCGACGCCGCTGCCCGGCGACCGGATGACGTACGTGAAGCAGGTGGAGGGTGTCGACACCCGCCTCACCCTGCTCTGGTTCCTGGAGCGGGACCCGCGCGACTGCTGGGACGCGCACTTCGCCGGTCTGGCCGACCTCGCCGGCGACGCCGGGAGGGTGGAGCTGGTGGCCCCCTTCGTCCCGACCGTGCCGGGGACGGACCGGTACGTGGACCTGCTGAGGTGACGCGCTTCCGGGCCCGGACATGAGCGTGCCCTCTCGGCCAGGACGGCGGACCGGACGAGAGGGCGCTCTTGGGGTACTGCGGGCGGTGCTGCGGGACTCAGAGGGCCCCGTCGCTCACCTGGCCGACGAAGGCGTTCCACGAGCCCGGTCCGAAAGAGAGGGACGGACCCTCGGGGGCCTTGGAGTCGCGGACGGCGATCGCCGCCACGGCCGGGGACTTCACCTCGACGCAGGCGCCGTTGCCGCCGGAGTAGGAGGATTTGGTCCAGTTGTCGGTGGCACCCTGGATGATGGCCATGATGTGCTCAGCTCCGGTTCTGCCCGAAAGGGGGCGTGAGAGTCGGTGCCGGCGTGATCTCCACCGGCCTGATCGACGCTACTCGCCGGTCCCGAGCGGCGGGACCGGCGTTCACACGACCGGGTGGCATATTCCAACTGGGCTTCCGTCGGGCCGAGTCGGGGGTGTACCGTGCCTTCCCCCCTGTGGTCCGGACCTGTCAGGCCCGCGGGACGTACCGGATCTGTCAGATCTGTCGGTGCCTGACGGTCATTTCCGGCCTGCCCGAGCCGCGGCCTCCGGCCGGCTCAGCCGTCCGCGTACCGCTTCGCGATGCCGGCGACGAAGTCCCGCGTCTGCTCCACGCCCAGCGCCTGCGCCCGCAGGTGCTCGTACATGTAGCTGTACTTCGCGACGTCCGGCCCCTTCTCCAGGTACAGGTCGCTCGTCACGCCCTCGATGTAGACGACGCTGGAGTCGGAGGCGTCCGGGAACTCCAGGATCGAGTACTGGCCGCTGATGCCGGGGTGCGCGCCCGTGTCGAAGGGCAGCACCTGCACGGTCACGTGCGGCAGGTGCGACTGCTCGACGAGGTGCTCCAGCTGCTCGGCCATCACCTGCCGGTTGCCGACCACCCGGCGCAGCGCGGCCTCGTCGATGACCGCCCACAGCCGCAGCGGACGCTCCTCGTCGCGGACCCGGTCCTGGCGGCGGGTGCGGACGGTGGCCCGCTTCTCGATGTCGGCCGGCGTCGACTCGGGCAGCGCGCCGGAGATGACGGCGGTCGCGTACGCGCGGGTCTGCAGCAGTCCGGGGATGATCTGCGGCTCGTAGACGCGCAGGCTCTGCGCGTCCGTCTCCAGGCCGATGTAGACGCTGTACGGGATGTCGCCGAAGGCGTGCCACCAGCCCTGCTGCCGCGAGTCCTTGGCCATCTGCATGAGGGAGTTGACCATCGCCTCGTCGTCGACCTCGTACACCCCGCACAGGTCGCGCACGTCGCGCTGGCTGATGGAGCGGCGGCCGTTCTCGAGCCGGCTGATCTTGGACTGGGAGACGAGGAGGCGCTCGGCGACCTGCTCGGCCGTCATGCCCTTGCCCTCGCGGAGCTTGCGCAGCTCCTGCCCCAATCGGCGTCGCCTGACGGTGGGGTTGACACTGGACGCCACGGAAACTGCACCTCCGGCTGCTGTCTGCGATGCGTAGCTGTGAGTATCTACTGCTTGGCAGACTGCCACCAAAGGTGCCGGGTGCGCTGGGAAAACCCGACAACCCGGGGCCGGGGACACCGATGTGCGGGACGCCCGGAGGCGCCCCGCACACCGGGTGCGGCTCCCGGAAGGGTCGTGGTGCGGCGGTGCGGTGGTGCGGTGTGGTGCCCGGCCCGTGCGCCCGCCTCAGTGGGCGGCGGCGCGGGCCATGCTGCCGCGCGGCTGGGCGGGTACGCCCTGACCGCTCCGGCGCGGCTGTGCGGCCGCGCCGTTCTGGACGTCCATCACGGCGTGCGCGACGAGACCGCCCATGGGGTCGTGCCGGATCAGGTCGCGCAGCCGGGACCGCGACGACCGTCCTTCGTTGCCGGGGTACAGGTGCTTGCCGAGACCGACCGCGTGGGCCAGTGCGGCGAGCGCCGCGGTCCGCGGGTCCGGGGGTACCCCGGTGCGGATCGCACTGTCCAGCCGGGCCCTGATCTCCCGGCTGATCGCCGTGTCCGTCGCCTGGTAGCGAGTCGTCGGCAGCACCCCGCACATCTGGCCCTCCACGGCATGCACCATGCCGCATCGCTCCAGATGCGAGAGATACGTCTGGCGGAGCCCCAGTCGGGGTCCGCCGATCCAGTGGACGGCCCGGACCGGACTGCCGCGCCTGCGCAGCAGTTCCAGTGCGGAGTCCAGAGTCGGATCTCCGGTCGGCCGTGGCATCACCACGGCGATACGATCCCCGTCAGGGGCTATCCGTCCTGCCAGGGCCAGCTCTACTAGCTGTGCTCCGGCCAGGCCCAGATCGAGCGACTGCGGCTGCGCTGTGGTACCCGTGGTCGGGTCCAGAGCGAGCAGCAGAAGCTCCTCCGGAATGGTTCTGCGGCTCCTGCCCATCCATGCCTCCCCGCGTGGATGAATGACAGGGTGACCCCTCTCACATTCATCTGTCGAGAGTGCCTGTGCGGTTCGTCCGGGAACCAGTAGGTATGTCGTTCTCGTCTAGCACGGGAGCCAAGGGGTTCACACAGGACACTGGTAGACGGTTCGGACGTACGCATGACGCATGGAGGAGGCACGGTGGCGGGCGAGTCCCCCGACAGGGCGGAGCAGCAGGGGTCGTCGGAGGGGAGGACGCCGGCGGTGTCGTCGACGGTTGCCTCCTCGGAGTCCCCGGCGTCCGCGGTGTCCGCGCCGGCGCCGGTGGACCAGCCGACGGCGGTCTTCAAGACCCTGGCGCCGCGCGTCCCGGAGGACGACGCGGAGCCGTCGGCGTCGAAGGCGCCGGCCGGCCCCGCCGAGGAATCGATTCCGGAGTCCGGCGAGACCCGCGACGAGGCCGCGCCCGAGGGCGACCGTCTGAAGCAGGCCGTCGCGGCGTGGGTCGCGACGGCGGCGAAGGACGACGGGGCCGAGGAGGCCGCCGAGGGCGCCCAGGAGGAGCCCGGGACCGACGAGGCGTCCCCGAAGGCCGAGGAGCCCGCGTCCGCGCCGGAGGAGCCCGAGGAGCCCGCGGAGGCCGACGGGGCCGCCGACGAGCCCGCGGAGGCCCCTGCGGCGGCCGCCGAGGCGCCGAAGGCGGCGGAGCCGTCGTGGTTCGCCGCCAAGAAGCCCGAGGAGCCGGAGGCCGAGGAGCGGGAGGCCGAGCCGTCGAAGCCCGAGGCCTCCGCGCCCGAGGCCGATGCTCCCCAGGCCGACGTGCCCAAGACCGAGGCGCCCCAGGCCGACGTGCCCAAGACCGAGGCGCCCCAGGCCGACGTGCCCAAGACCGAGGTGCCCAAGGCCGACGTGCCCAAGGCCGAGGTGCCCAAGCCCGCCGCGCCGGAGCCCGACGGGGCGAAGGCCGCCGTGGCCGCCGCGTCCGAGGGACCGGTCGACCAGCCCACCACCATGTTCCGGGCCGTGCGGCCGCCGGTCGTGGACCAGCCGACGACCGCGCTCAAGCTGCCGCGCGACGTCGCGGGCCGCGACTCCGACAGCGAGCGGACGAGCACCTTCGTGCCGCTGCGCCCGGACGTCCCGGCCGAGCGGAAGGCGGCGAAGGCGGAGGCGGCCGCCCCCAAGCCCCAGCCGAAGGCGGACGCCCCCGCTCCCGCCCCCGCTCCCGCGCTCGCCGAGCCCGAGCGGACGCGGCAGCAGCCGCTGCCTCCGCTGCCGCCGCTCGATCTGCTCGCCGAGCTGACGAACACCCCGCCCCCGCCGCCGAACGCCTGGCGCACGACCGTGCGCCGGGTCCGGATCTGGACCCCGCTGGTCCTGCTCCTCCTGATCGTCTTCGCGATCGTGCAGATGGTCCGCCCGCTGCCGGCGCCCGCCCTGAAGCTCTCCGGGCCGCCGACGTACACCTTCGCGGGCGGCCCGCTGAAGATGCCGTGGCCCGGCGAGGGCCAGGGCGCGGTGGAGGTCGAGGGCGTCGGTTCCATGGGCACGTACGGGGCGCAGAAGCCGGCCCCGATCGCATCCGTGACGAAGACCATGACCGCGTACGTGATCCTCCGCGACCACCCGCTCAAGGGGAAGCAGAAGGGTCCGGAGATCACCATCGACAAGAAGGCCGCCGAGCAGGCGAAGGCGGCGCACGAGTCGACGGCCGCGGTGAAGGAGGGGCAGACCTACACGGAGAAGGAGCTGCTCCAGCTCCTGATGATCCCGTCGGCCAACAACGTCGCCCGGCTGCTCGCGCGCTGGGACGCCGGCTCGGAGCAGGCGTTCGTCGACAAGATGAACGCCGCCGCCAAGGAGCTGGGCATGACCCAGTCCCGCTACACGGACCCGTCCGGCCTGCTCGACTCCACCGTGTCCACGCCTCAGGACCAGCTGAAGCTGGCGAAGGCGGTCATGAAGTTCGACGTCTTCCGCGAGATCGTGGACATGCCGAACGCCACCATCGAGGGCGTCGGCTACATCGAGAACAACAACAGCCGGCTGCTGCTCAAGGACGGGGTGACCGGCATCAAGACCGGCTCCTCGACCCCCGCCGGAGGCAACCTGCTCTGGTCGGCGAACACGGTCGTCGACGGCCGCACCCACCGCGTCCTCGGCATCGTGATGGGCGCGCAGGACGCCGCCTCCCTCAACAAGAAGCTGGAGCTGTCGCTCGACTACAGCTACGAGCTGATCAAGCAGGCGCAGGACGACGTCACCTCCGCCACCGTCGTGAAGAAGGGCCAGGTCGTCGGGT
Source organism: Streptomyces sp. NPDC007863 (assembly GCF_040633895.1). Lineage (NCBI taxonomy): Bacteria > Bacillati > Actinomycetota > Actinomycetes > Kitasatosporales > Streptomycetaceae > Streptomyces > Streptomyces sp. NPDC007863. The sequence continues at coordinate 43,249 of NZ_JBEYEI010000021.1, read as the reverse complement.
ACGTCGACGACGGGCTCGGCGGGCAGACCCCCGTCGTGGCGACGAAGGAGATCAAGGCCATCGGCTGGCCGGGCCTGAAGGTCGACCTGGCGCTGACCGACGGCGGCAAGGCCGTGCCCCACGCGGGCAAGGCCGGGGACGTCGTCGGCACGGTCTCGATCGGCGAGGGCGCCGGCAAGGTCAGCGCCCCGGCGGCGCTCGCGTCCGACCTGGTGGAGCCCGGCTTCGACAAGAAGCTGACCCGCGTGGGCTGAGCCCCCGGGAGAGCGGACGGCAGGGCGCCCCGGACGGCCGGGGCGCCCTGCTGTTAGCGTCTTCGGGGTGCCGGCCGCGCCCCCGTGAGAGGGACGACCCGCACGGGACAGCACGGAAGCAGCACGGGAAAGGGCCGCAGTGACCACCGTCGAGCCGACACGCGCGGACCGCGGCGAGGCCGCGCCGGACGGGGCCGCCACGGACCGGACCGCCACGCGTCCGGACCCCCGGCCGCGCTCTGGGCAGGACGCCGGGCCGTCCGTCGCGCAGGATGGCACCCAGGAGGCCGCCCCGGCCTCCGGCACCGTCCCGCCCCCCACCCACGGTTCACCGTCGCGAATAGTGCTCCCGAACCAGCGCTCCGCCCCCGAGCGGACCCCGGCCCCGGCCGTGCCCGCCGCTCCGACGCCACCACGGCGCCGCAAGCGCCGCTACCCCGTGATGGTGGCGACGGGCGTCGCCGCGCTGCTGCACGTCCTCTGGTTCTTCTGGTTCGCGAACAGCGGCGGCGACCTCGCGGCGCAGGACGCCTGGGCCGAGTTCGTCGGCCGCCACCCCGACTCGGCGTACAACCTCGCCTGGTACGGGGGCATGCACCCGGTCTCGTACAGCGTGGTCTCGCCGTACGTGATGTCGGTGCTCGGCGTCCGCACCACGATGATGATCGCGGGGACGCTCTCGGCCGCCCTGACCGCGCTGATCCTGGTGCGGGTGCCGGCCGTCCGGAACCCGATGGCCTGCTCGCTCGCGGGCGTCTTCGCCTTCCTCTGCAACGCGCTGTCGGGCCGGGTGACCTTCGGTCTCGGCATGATGTTCGCGCTCGGCGCGGTCGCCGCCGTCTTCTGCTGGCCGCACCGCTGGCGCCGCAAACGGTGGGCGAAGGCCGCGGTCGCGGCGCCGCTCGCCGGGCTCGCGACGGCGTGCAGCCCGGTCGCGGGCCTGTTCCTCGGCGTGGTGGCGGCGGCGCTCTTCCTGAACAAGCGGAGGCCGGGCGCGTACGCCATCGGCCTCGCCCCGGTCGCGGTCGTCGCGGTCTCCTCCTGGCTCTTCCCCTTCTCCGGCACCCAGCCGATGTCCTTCGGGTCGACGTCGCTGCCGCTGCTCTTCGGGATCCTCGTCCTCGTCCTCGTACCGAGGGACTGGCGCACCGTCCGCACGGCCGCCGCCTGCTACACCGTCGGCACCTTCCTGACCTGGCTGATCGACTCCCAGATCGGGTCGAACATCTCGCGGCTCCCGATGCTCTTCGCGGGCGTGGCGCTGCTCGCGGCGCTGCCGTACACGCGCCCGCGGTCGCGCCGCTGGTACGCGCTGGCCGTCGCCTTCCTCGGCCTCAACCTCTGGATCGGCTTCAAGGGCGTCGACGACGTGATCCGCACCCGCCCGGACGCCTCCTGGGCCTTCGAGGTGGCGCCGCTGATCAACCAGCTCCAGGTGCGCGAGGCACGCAAGGCGCGCGTCGAGGTCGTCCCGGCGTCGAGCCACCGCGAGTCCTCGGCGCTCAGCCCGTACATCAACCTCGCGCGCGGCTGGAACCGCCAGGCGGACATGGAGCGCAACCCGCTCTTCTACGACGACACGCTGAACGCCTCGAACTACCGCGAGTGGCTCCACCGCTGGGCCGTCCGGTACGTCGTCCTGCCGACCGGCGCCCCCGACTCGGGCGCCGAGCGGGAGGCCGAGCTGGTCGGCGAGGGCCTGCCGTACCTGAACCAGGTCTGGTCCGACGCGAACTGGCGGCTGTACGAGGTGGCCGGCGCCACCCCGCTCGCCGACGCCCCGGCCCAGGTCGAGCGCGCCGCCGAGAACGAGGTCGTCCTCCACCTGGACCGTCCGGCCCGGGTGAAGATCCGCGTCCCCTACTCCCCGTGGCTGGCGCTCATGGACGAGAACGGCGGCAAGCTGGAGCCCCCGCAGGAGACGGAGGAGTCCAAGCTGGCGCGGGAGGAGTCCGAGACGGAACTCCCGAAGGTCTTCGCCAACGAGAACGGCTGCCTGGTGAAGGCCGAGCCGGACGAGCAGGGCGACGAGTGGACGGAACTGGTCGCCCCGAAGGCGGGCACGTACCGCCTCGCGGCCCCGTACAAGCTCTTCCCGCGCGGCACGGCCTGCCCGGAGGAACTGCGCTGACCCCCTGCCGCGGGGCGGGTCACCCGTAAGGAGGGCGAACCCGCCGGGGGACTGCTCGGCGGGGGGTACGGGCCCTAGGGTCGACCCATGCGGCTGGAACCAACTGAATCGGGGCGGGCGGACATGACGGACAGCACGGACGTGTCGACGGAGCCGAGGCCGGCCCCGGAACCCGAGGAGGCCCCCCGGAGGGGCCCGCGCCGCACCCTCTCCCCGTGGCTGGAGTACCCCCTCCTCGCCGTGGTCGCCCTGGGGCTCGCCTTCCTGATCAAGACCTTCCTGGTGCAGGCGTTCCTGATCCCCTCGGGCTCCATGCAGAACACCCTCCAGGAGGACGACCGGGTCCTCGTCGACAAGCTCACCCCGTGGTTCGGCTCGGAGCCCGACCGGGGCGAGGTGGTCGTCTTCCGCGACCCCGCCGACTGGCTCGCCGGCCACGAGATGAAGCCGCCGAGCACCGTCCAGAAGGCCCTCGGCTTCGTCGGTCTGATGCCCGCGGCCGGCGAACAGCACCTCATCAAGCGGGTCATCGGCGTGGCCGGCGACACCGTCGAATGCACCGGCACCGGCCCGCTCGAACTCAACGGCACCCCGCTCACGGAGCCGTACGTGTACGAGGGCAACACCCCGTGCAGCGACGACGAGGGCGGCCGGTTCAAGGTGACCGTCCCCGCCGGCCACCTCTGGGTCATGGGCGACCACCGCCAGGCCTCCCAGGACTCCCGCTACCACCAGGACGACCCGCACGCCGGCATGGTCCCCCTCACCGACGTCGTGGGCCGCGCCATCGTGGTGGCCTGGCCGCTCTCCCACTGGTCGACCCTGCCGGTCCCGGATGCCTTCACACCGAAGGACTGAGCAAGGTGATCTATTCACGCCATATTCGTTGAAGTGTTCGGCGTGATCGGGTCCAATGGTTCACCTTCACCGGTGCGAGGACCACGGAAAGTCCGTCATGACCCACCACAGCCAGCTGTACGCGACTGCTCTGCAGGCCCGCGTCGCGCTTCCCACGGCGGCGGAGCGCGCCTGGCTCGCCAGTCTCCAGAGCGCCCGTCATCTGGTCGACGCCGAGGTGCGGCGGCACGAACGGCGCAACGCGCTGCACACGTTGAGGGGCCTCCAGGTGCTCGCCCGGTTCGCCGAGGAGCGGGCCGACGACTTCGCCGCCTCCCTCGGGGTGCCGCTCGCCACGGTCGAGGCGATCACCCGCCGGATCGGCGACCCCCTGGTCCGCGCCCAGGTCGTCGGCCGGCTCATAGCCGCCGCCGAACGCGGCGTGGACCTCCGGCTCTGTCCCGCCTCCGGACTGCCCGACGGCCTGGAGGGGGCGGGGGAGATCGGCGCCGTCCTCGGCAACCTCGTCGACAACGCCCTGGACGCCGTCACCGGCGGCGGCCGGCCGGAACCCCGCGTGGAGCTCGCGCTCCGCTACGACCGGGGCACCGTCGACCTCTCCGTGCACGACAACGGGCCCGGCGTGCCGCCCCGTCTGCGCGGCTGGGTCTTCGAGCGGGGCACCTCGACGAAACCGGCCTCGCCCGAACGCCCCCGGGGCATCGGCCTCGCGCTCGTCCGCGCCGTCGCCGAGGCGCGGGACGGCTCCGTCGAGGTGCGGGCCCGGCGGGGCGGCGGCGCCGTCTTCACCGTCCGCATGCGCGTCGGCGAACAGCGCAGGGGAGCCCGCCGGCGGACGGCAGGCCAGGGCGACGCGGGCCCGTCCGGCCGGCCCGGGGAGGGCCGGTGATCAACGTGCTCGTCGTCGACGACGACTTCTACGTGGCGAGGATCAACGCCCACTACGTGTCCGAGACGCCCGGCTTCCGGGTGGCGGGCATCGCCCACAGCGCCGCCCCGGCCCTGGCGGCCGCCGAACGCGGCGGCATCGACCTCATCCTGCTCGACCAGCACCTCCCCAACGAGAGCGGACTCTCCGTCACCCGCCGCCTGCGCGGCCTCGACCTGGACGTCGACGTCCTCATGGTCACCGCCGACCGCAGACCCGAGTCGGTCCGCGCGGCCCTCCGCGCCGGCGTCCTGCACTACCTCGTCAAACCCTTCACCCCGGAGAGCCTGCGCGAGCGCCTGGAGTCGTACGCCCGGACGCGCGCCGCGCTCGACGAGGCCACCGAGATGGACCAGGACGCCGTCGACCGGACCCTCGGCGGCGCCTGCCCGCCGGACGCCGTCCGCGACCTGCCCAAGGGCTTCTCCGAGCGCACCGCGGACCTCGTCTCCCGCATGGTCGAGGAGCACGGCGCCGGGCGCGAACTCGCCGCCCAGGAGGTGTCCGAGCTGACGGGGATCAGCCGCTCCACCGCCCAGCGGTACCTGAAGCACCTCGCCGACAGCGGGCGGCTGCGGCTCACCCTCAAGTACGGCACCAGCGGCCGGCCCGAGCACCTCTACTCCCGGGCGTGAAGCGGCGGTCCGCCCGCCCTTCCGTACGCCTCGCCCTTCCGCACGACCCGACCACGCGACAGGAATCCGACCGTGCCGATCCGCATACTCCCCGAGCCCGGCCCCACCCGGCTGCTGACGTTCATCACCATGGTGATGAGCCTGGGTCAGGGGCTGTGGATGGCCCTGAGCGCCATCTACGCGGTGACGGTCGTCGGCATGTCACCCGGCGAGCTGGGCATCGCCCTCGGCATCACGGCCGTCCTCGTCCTGGTCTCCAGCATCCCGCTGGGCCACCTCGCCGACCGCGCGGGACCGCGCACCGTACAGCTGTGGTCGTTCCTCGCCCTGGCCCCGCTGACCGCGGCCCTCGTCGCGGCGCAGGGCTTCTGGTCGTACCTGATCGTCACCTCCGTGCAGGGGCTGGCCTACCGGGCCGGCAACAACGCCCGCAAGGCGATGATCGCGGCCAACGTGCCCCGGGAGGAGCGGGTCCACGTCATGGCGTACATCCGGGCCGCGGTCAACGCGACCCTGGCGGTCGGCGCCTGCCTCGCCGGCCTCGTCCTCGTGTGGGACGAACGCGCCGGCTACCAGGGCGCCGTCCTCTTCACCGCCGTGTGCTTCCTGATCACGGGACTGCTCACGCTCAAGGAGCGGCCGGTGCCGCCGGCGCCCGCCACGCCGGGCGCGGCCTTCAAGGTGCTGCGGGACACGCCGTTCCTGGCGTTCACCGTCCTCGACGGCGCCCTCGCCACCCACGCCCTGCTGCTCGACCTCGTCCTGCCCCTGTGGGTCGTCCACCACACGGACGCGCCGCGCTGGACCAGCGCGGCCCTGCTCCTGCTGAACACCGTCCTCGTGGTCGCCCTCCAGACCCGCGCCGCGCGCGGCGTCGACGGCCCGAGGTCGGCGTCCTTCGCGAGCCTCCAGGGCGCCGGCTGCGTGGCCGCCGCCTGCCTGCTCTTCGCCCTCACCGACGGCGCGGAGGCCGTCGCGGCCGGGGTGCTCCTCGCCGTCGGCGCGCTGCTGCACGCGCTCGGGGAGATCCGGCAGGCCGCGGGCAGCTGGACCATCGTCTTCGACCTGGCGCCCGACCACGCGCAGGGCCAGTACCAGGGCACGTACAAGATGGGCCAGGACATCGGCAAGATGTTCGCCCCCGCCGTCCTCGCCTGGCTGATCATCGGGCACGGCGCCGTCGGCTGGGTCGTCCTGGCCGTGGCCTACGCCGTCCTCGGCGCCGCCGTCCCCGCCGTCGTCGCCCACGGCGCCCGCAAGGCCGCCGCGGCGGCCCCGGCGAAGGACGCCGCCACCGTCTGAGCGCCCGCCCGCGCGGTCCTTCCGTCCGCGCGTCGCGTGCGGGGGAAACGAGCAGAACGCGATTTTCCCCGGTCAAGGGTGTTTAGCGCGGCAGCGCGCACAACCGGGACCGGCCCCCCGAGCCGTCGATAGTTTCGAGCCAATCCGCCGTCGACGAGTTCGGACAGACATGACCACAGCAACGGACGTACGCCTGGGCGCCGGCCTCCTCCGGCACGCGCTCGTCCAGCCGGACCGCACCGCGCTGACCCTGGGGCGCCGGGAGATCGGCTACGCCGAGGCCGCGACCACCGCGCGCCGCTGGGCCGCCCTGCTGGTCGAGGCCACCGGCGGCCGGCCCGCCCGGGTCGCGGTCTTCGCCCACCGCAGCGAGGCCTCCTACCTGGGAGTCGCCGCCGCGCTCTGCGCGGGCGCCGCGTTCGTCCCGCTGAACCGCAGGTTCCCCGCCGAGCGGACCCGCTCGATGCTGGAGCGCGCCGACGTCGACGCGATCATCGTGGACGCCGGCTCCCTGCCCGGCCTCGCCGCGCTGCTGCGGGGGCTGCCGCGGACGCCGGTCGTGATGCTCCCCGACGCCGAGCGGGCCGAGGCCGGCGACCTGGGCGGCGCCCGGGTCCTGGACGCCCGGGACCTGGCCGCCGCCGCGCCGCTGGAGGACCTGCCCCCGGTCGCGCCCGACGACCTCGCCTATCTGCTGTTCACCTCGGGCAGCACCGGCGCGCCCAAGGGCGTGCCCGTCACCCACGGCAACGTCCGCGCGTTCCTCGACGCCAACCAGGAGCGCTACCGGCTCACCCCCGACGACCGGCTGACGCAGACCTTCGACCAGACCTTCGACCTGTCGGTCTTCGACCTCTTCATGGCCTGGGAGAACGGCGCCCGGGTCTGCTCGATGGACCCCATCGAGCTGCTGTCCCCGTTCAAGTACCTGGAGCGCAACGGGATCACCGTCTGGTTCTCCGTGCCGTCCGTCGCCGCCGTCCTGCGGCGGCGCGGCAAGCTCCTCCCCGGGACGATGCCCACGCTGCGCTGGAGCCTCTTCTGCGGCGAGGCGCTGCCCCGCGAGACCGCCGAGGCCTGGCAGGCCGCCGCCCCGCGGTCGGTGGTGGAGAACCTGTACGGGCCCACCGAGCTCACCATCGCCTGCACGGCGCACCGCTGGGACCCGGTGACCGGCCCCGCGTCCTGCGTCCACGGCAACGTGCCGATCGGCCGCCCCTACCCGGGCCTGCACCCGCTGGTGATCGGCGAGGACGGCACCCCGGTCGCGGACGGCGAGACCGGGGAGCTGTGCGTGGCGGGCGCGCAGACCGCCCCCGGCTACTGGCGGGCGCCCGAACTCACCGCCGAGCGGTTCTTCCCGCACGAGGGCCGCACCTACTACCGCACCGGCGACCTGGTGCGGCTGCAGGGCGACGCCTACGTCCACCTGGGCCGCAACGACCAGCAGGTCAAGATCGGCGGCTACCGCGTCGAACTGGGCGAGATCGAGGCCGTCCTGCGGCGGGCCGGCGCCGTGGAGGCGGTCGCCCTGCAGTGGCCCGACGCCCACACCGTGACCGCCGTCGTCTGCGGCGACGCCGACCCCGCGGCCCTCACCGCCGCCTGCGAGGCCGCGCTGCCCCCCTACATGACGCCCTCCCGGATCCACGTGCTGGCCGAGATGCCCCTCAACGGCAACGGCAAGACCGACCGGGGCGCGCTGCGCGACCTCCTCCGGGCCGGCCTGTGAGCACCGCCCCCTTACCCCGCGACCTCCGACCCGCGACCACCGAAGAGAGCCCATCGTGAGCACAGTCGACCAGCTCGTCGCCCGCACCCTGGGCATCACCGAGGACCGCCTCACCGCCGATCTCGCCTACCAGTCCGTCCGCGAGTGGGACTCGCTCGGCCACGTCGCGCTGATGGTCGCCCTGGAGCAGGAGTACGGCGTCGAGGTCGACGACGACCTCATGCTGGAGCTGCGCACCCTCGACGCGGTGCGCGCCTTCGCCGACGGCCTGGGCGAGCCCGCTGCCGCCGGGGCCCGTACGGACTCCGGTGCCGCGGGCGCCCCCGCGGCCGGCGTCACCGTCCACCGGGGTCTGGAGGGCGTCACCTTCGACCACTCCGCCGTCACCCACATCGACGGCGCCGAGGGCATCCTGGAGTACCGGGGCTACAGCATCCACGACCTCGCCGAGCACGCCTCCTTCGAGGAGGTCGCCCACCTGCTGGTCCACGGCGACCTCCCCGACGCGGCCGGCCTGGAGGTCTTCACCAAGCAGCTGCGCGCCGCCCGAACCCTGCCCGCGCCGGTCCTGGACCTCGCCCGCTCCCTCGCGCACGCCCATCCGATGGAGGCGCTGCGCACCTGCGTCTCGGCGCTCGGCGCGTTCGCCCCCCGCCGGGCGGCGGGCACCGACGAGAGCCTCGCGGAGGCCCGCGAGGCCGGCATCGAACTCATCGCCCGCATACCGATGATCGTGGCCGCGCACCACGCCTTCCGCAGCGGCCGCGAACCGGTCTGGCCCCGCGAGGACGCCGGCCACGCCGAGGCGTTCCTCACCGTGCTCCTCGGCGAGGAGCCCACCCCGGCCGCCGTCCGCGTCATCGACAAGGGCTTCGTCGTCCACGCCGACCACGGCTCCAACGCCTCCGCGTTCACCGCCCGCGTCGCCATCGGCTGCCGCGCCGACATGACCGCCGCGCTCACCGCCGCCATCGCCGCCTTCTCCGGCTCGGTGCACGGCGGCGCCGCCGAACGGGCCATCACCCTCGTCGACGAGGTCGGCACCCCCGAGAACGCCGAGGCGCACGTCGCCGCCCTGCAGAGCCGCGGCGAGCCCGTCATGGGCTTCGGCCACCGCGTCTACCGCACCGAGGACCCGCGCATGCGCCATCTGCGCGCCAGCGTCGTCGAGCTGAGCGAGGAGCGCGGCGACCGCACCGGCCTCGACGTCCTCGACGCGGTCGCCGCCGCGATGCTGCCCCGGCAGCGGCACGGCGTCGCCCCCAACGTCGACCTCTACGCCGGCCTCTCCTACCGCCTCCTCGGCCTGCCGGACGACCTGGCCGTCGCCCTGTTCGTCGTCGGACGGACGCCCGGCTGGGTCGCCCAGGCGCTGGAACAGCACGCCAACAACGTCCTCATCCGCCCGCTGCTCGCCTACGCGGGCCCGCGCGGCCTCACCTACCCCTCGGGAGCCGCGCGATGAGCACCGCGTCCGACCCGTCCCCCGTCTCCGACCCGTCCCCCGCGCCCGTGCGTCTGCCGGACTTCGCCGCCGGGCACGGCTTCGACCTCGACGCCGTCCCCTACACGGGCCGCGTCCTGCTGGAATCGCTGCTGCGCGCCGGGGACCCCGCGCGGGCCGCGCTCCTGGGCAAGCGCCTGGCGCTCGGCGAGGACCCGGCCCTGGAGATGCCGTTCCGCCCCGCCCGCATCCTGGTGCAGGACTACACCGGCATCCCGCTCCTGGTCGACCTGGCCGTGCTCCGCGACCGGGTCGCCGAGCCGGGCCGGGTCAACCCCGCCCTCCCCGTCGACGTGGTCGTCGACCACTCGGTGCAGACCGACTGGGCGGGCCGCCCGGACGCCCTGGGCCTGAACGAGGCCCTGGAGATGGACCGCAACCGCGAGCGCTACGCCTTCCTGAAGTGGGCCGAGGGCGTCTTCGACGGGGTGCGGGTGATCCCGCCGGGCCGCGGCATCGTCCACCAGGTCAACCTGGAGCAGCTGGCCACCGTCGTCACAGAGGGCCCCGACGGCTCCCTCGTGCCCGACACCGTCCTGGGCACCGACAGCCACACCACCATGGTCAACGGCCTGGGCGTGCTCGGCTGGGGCGTCGGCGGCCTGGAGGCCGAGGCGCAGATGCTGGGCCTGGCGCAGGCCATCCGCATCCCGGCGATCGTGGGGGTGCGGCTGACCGGCGCCCTCAGCCCCGGGACCTCGCCCACCGACGTCGTCCTGGCGCTGACCCGGCGGCTGCGCGAGGAGAACGTCCAGGGCCTGATGGTGGAGTTCACCGGCCCCGGCGTCGACGAACTCTCCGCGCCCGACCGCTGCACCGTGGCCAACATGGCCCCCGAATACGGCGCCATGTCGGCGTTCTTCCCGGTCGACGAGGAGACCCTCGACTATCTGCGGCGCACCGGCCGCGACGAGCCGGCGGTGTCCCGCGTACGGGAGTACTGCCGGGAGCAGCGCCTGCTCCGGGCCGCCGCCGAGCCCGCCTTCGGGCGGACCGTCGTCTTCGACCTGAGCGAGGTGGGCCCGGGACTCGCCGGCCCCAGCCGCCCCGACCAGCGCATCTCCCTGGGCGAACTGCCCGGTTCGCTGGCCGCGCTCCTCCCGGAGGGGCCGCGGAGCGAGGGCGGTGTGCAGGACGGCGACCTCGTCATCGCCGCCATCACCTCCTGCACCAGCACCTCCAACCCCAAGGCGATGCTCGCCGCGGGCCTGCTCGCGAAGCGCGCCGCCGAGCGGGGCCTGCGGGTGCCCGCCCACGTCAAGACCAGCCTGTCGCCCGGCTCCCGGGCGGTCACCCGCTACCTGGCCGACGCCGGGCTCCTCACCGGCCTGGAGACCCTCGGCTTCCACGTCGCCGGATACGGCTGCATGACCTGCAACGGCGGCAGCGGGCCCCTCAACGAGGGCGTCGGCGAGGCCGTCGACCGCGGGGACCTGACGGTGGCCGCCGTCCTCAGCGGCAACCGCAACTTCGCCTCCCGGGTCCACGGCCAGGTCCGCGCCGGCTACCTCGCCTCGCCCGCCCTGGTCGTGGCGCTCGCCCTGGTCGGCGACGTCCGCACGGACCTGGAGAGCCGGCCGCTGGGCGTCGACCGCGACGGCGTCCCCGTCCACCTGCGGGACCTGTGGCCGCACGCCGCCGAACTGCGCGAGCTGGAGGAGCGGTACGTCACCCCCGAGGTGTTCGCCGCCGACACCGCGCCGCAGCCCGCGTGGGAGGCGATCACCGCCCCCGCCGGCGAGGTGTACGCGTGGGACGACGCCTCCACCTACATCCGCCCGCCCGCCTACGCGGACTCCGAGGGCGGGCTTCCCGTCCTGGCCGGGGCCCGCGCCCTGGTGGCCCTCGGCGACCACGTCAGCACCGACCACATCTCTCCCGTCGGCGCCGTCCCGGCCGCCTCCCCGGCCGGCGCGTACCTGCGGGAGCGGGGCGTACGCGACTTCAACTCGTACGGCTCCCGGCGCGGCAACCACGAGGTGATGGCCCGCGGCACGTTCAGCAACCCGCGCCTGCGCAACCTGCTGGTCGGCGACGGCGACAGCGGCGGCACCACCCTGCACCTGCCCGGCGGCGAGCGGCTGCCCGTCTACGACGCCGCCCGGCGCTACGCCGACAGCGGCACCCCCCTGATCGTCCTGGCGGGGCGCGGCTACGGCATGGGCTCGTCCCGCGACTGGGCCGCCAAGGGACCCTGGCTGCTCGGCGTCCGCGCGGTCCTCGCCGAGGACTTCGAGCGCATCCACCGGGCCAACCTGTGCGCCATGGGCATCCTGCCGCTGCTCCTGCCCGCCGGGCGGAGCTGGCGCGACCTCGGCCTGACCGGCCGCGAGGAGTTCGGCATCGACCTGTCGCGGGTGCGCGAGAGCGGCGAGGCCCACGTCACCGCCGACGGCACCGCCTTCGCCGTACGGGCGGACGTGCGGTCGGCCGGCGAATGGGACGTCCTGCTGGCCGGCGGCACCCTGCCCTACCTGCTGCGGACCATGGGCGCCCGACCGGAGGCCACCGCGTGACGCACATCCTCGACACCCTGGGCCTGCGCACCGCGGTCGACGCCGACGCCCTCACCGCGGGCGCCAAGACCTTCGTCCCCGTCCACGCCGGCACCCACGACCTGCCCGTCGGCACCCTCCTCGACGCCCTCGCCGAGGACCCGTCGCTGCTGCCGCCGCGCACCGGCCACCTGGGCAACTGGGAGGACATCGCGGCCGGCCGCGCCGGGCCGATGGACTTCAACACCGCCATCTGCGGCGGCGGCCACGGCTACCCGCTGATCTACGGCTTCACCCGCACCGAGGCCGACACCGAGGGCGGCGACGAGGCGTACCAGCCCGGCTCCCTCATCGACCAGGGCAAGCGGCACGTCCTGCCGCTGCACACCTGGGACGGCACCCGCTTCGTGCGCCGCGACCGCTCCGCACCGCTGTTCTGCCCCCTGGTGCAGGCCGAGGTCGACGGACGGCTCGTCCCCCTCGTCGACCTGCACCGGCAGCGGATGGAGGCCCTGCCCGGCTACCGCTTCCGGCACTGGGCCACCGCCCTGACCGACCGCGCCGAGCTCGTCACCGACATGCTCACCCTGCTCCTGGAGCAGGCCGCCGCCCAGGGCCGCAACCAGGCCTTCGCCGAACTGATCAGCCAGGCCGTGCGCACGGACGGCGAGGTGGCCCGCTGCCGGGTGCGCCCGGAAGGCTCCGGCTACCTCCTGGAGGACCAGTACTACCCGTCGGCGCGCGCCCTGGCCGAGGCGGTCATGGTCACCGTCCACGCGCTGGTCGACCCGGCCGCGTTCTTCGCCCGGCTGCCCGGACTGCCGCCGCTGCTGCCGGTGATGTCGCTCCAGCTCACCAACGTCCTCTTCGCGCTCCTGGACACGCACCACCCCGACGCCCCGCCCGGCCCCCCGGAGCGGCCCTTCATCACCCACCTGCACTGGGGAGCGCGCGCCATGGCCGGCTGCCCGCCCCGGCGCCACGGCTACCTGACCCGGCGCTCCACCGTGCGGTCCCTGCGCGCCATCACCGACCCGCTGGTCGAGCACTTCGAGGCCGCCCGCCCGGTGGCGTTCGTCCTGCTGCCCGCCCAGACCTTCATGCTCTGCCCGCCCAGCACCTCGCCCCGCGACGTCGACCTGATGGCCGGCCTCTTCGCCCGGCTCCGGGCCGCCGGCCCGGCCGCCGCCCACGAGACGACGCTGCGCTGGCTGGACGGCCACGCCGAGCAGCTCTCGCCGTACCTGCGCGGCCGGTTCGCCGGCGGCAGCGGAGTACCGGCCGACGGCACCGTGCGGGAGCCCGCCGTCCCCGTCGAACCCGACGGCTTCCGGCAGCTGACCTTCCGTCAGGCGTGCGGTGCGGTCGCCGCGTTCGAGGAGGTCCTCGGATGAGGCTCACCCACCACGAGATCGTCATCGCCCTGCGCGAACCCTTCGTCAGCAACACCGGCGTCACCACCCGGGTGCGCCAGCGCGTCGTCGAACTCGCCTGGGAAGGGCTGCGCGGCCTCGGCACCGCCCGCGACGCCGACCCCGCCGACCTCGACGCCTGCGCGCCCGCGCTCGCCGGCGCCTCCCCGTACGGGCTGCGCGCCGCCCTCGACGCGCTGCCCGGCATCGGCCCGGCGGCCCGGTCGGCCGTCGACATGGCCCTGCACGACCTGCTCGGCAAGGCCACCGGCCGCCCGCTGCGCCACCTCCTCGGCCTCGACGGCCTGCCCGTACCGCCCACCGCCCTGTCCATCGGCGCCTGCCCCGACGACGAACTCGTCCGCCGGGGCCGCGCGCTCGCCCACTGGCCGGTCCTCAAGCTGAAGCTCACCCCGGAGGACGACGGCAGCCGCGCCGGGATCCTCCGCGCCGTCTACCCCGGCCGCATCCGCGTCGACGGCAACGGCTCCTGGGACCGCGAGCAGGCCCTCAGGGTCGCCGAGGAACTCCACCGCCACGACGTCGAACTCCTCGAACAGCCCGTCGCCCCCGGTCGCCCCGACGACCTGCGCCACGTCCACGAGCGCTCGCCCGTCCCCGTCTTCGCCGACGAGGACTGCGCCACGGCCGACGACGTCCTGCGGCTGCGCGGACACGTCAGCGGCGTCAACATCAAGCTCGTCACCTGCGGCGGCCTGGCCGAGGCCCACCGCATGATCCTGCTGGCCCGCGCCTGCGGCCTGCGGACCATGCTCGGCTGCAAGGTCGAGAGCGCCCTCGGTGTCTCCGCCATGGCCCAGCTCGCGCCGCTCGCCGACCACCTCGACCTGGACGGCGCCGTGGGCCTGCGCGACGACCCCTACACCGGGGTACGCGTCGACGACGGCACCCTCGCCCTTCCCACCGGCCCGGGCATCGGCGCCGCTACCCTCCATCCGACCCCGATCACCTGGGACAAGGACTGACATGAGCCTTCGCTGCGCCGTACTCGACGACTTCCAGCAGGTGGCCACCACCGCCGCCGACTGGAGCCCCCTCAAGGACCGGGTGGAGGTCGTCAGCTTCCCCGAACACTTCGCCACCGAGGACGAACTCGCCGCCGCCCTGGCCGACTTCGACATCGTCGTGACCCTGCGCGAACGCGTCGTCTTCCCCGCCTCCCTCCTCGACCGGCTGCCCCGCCTGCGCCTCCTCATCGCCTCCGGCATGCGCAACAGCGTCATCGACTACGAGGCCGCCGCCCGCAACGGCGTCACCGTCTGCGGCACCGCCAGCACCTCCACCCCGCCCGTCGAACTGACCTGGGCCCTCCTCCTCGGCCTGGCCCGCGGCATCGTCACCGAGAACGACGCGCTGCGCACCGGCGGCCCCTGGCAGTCCACCGTCGGCGCCGACCTCCACGGCCGCACCCTCGGCCTCCTCGGCCTCGGCAAGATCGGCAGCCGGGTCGCCCAGGTCGCCCTCGCCTTCGGCATGGACGTCCAGGCCTGGAGCCCGAACCTCACCGACGAACGGGCCGCCGAGGTCGGCGTCCGGCGGGCCGCCTCCAAGGAGGAACTCCTCGCCACCAGCGACTTCGTCTCCCTGCACCTCGTCCTCGGCGACCGCACCCGCGGCCTCCTCGGCCCCGCCGAACTGGCGCTCCTGAAGCCGACCGCGTACCTGGTCAACACCTCCCGGGCCGGCCTGATCGACCAGGACGCCCTCCTGGACGCCCTGCGCGAGGGCCGCATCGCCGGCGCCGGCCTGGACGTGTACGACGTCGAGCCGCTGCCCGCCGACCACCCGGTGCGCACCACGCCCCGCCTCCTGGCCACCCCCCACCTGGGCTACGTCTCCCAGAACAACTACCGCACCTACTACACGCACGCCGTCGAGGACATCGAGGCGTACCTCGCGGGAGCGCCCGTCCGCCTCCTCGGCTGAGACCCCTTCCCTCCCGTCCCGTCCGCCCCACCCGCCCCTGCTTTGCCGACCGTGGAGAACCCCTGGTGAGTCCGCACCGCCGCATGATGAAGCTCGGCGCCTTCCTTCCCGCGCCCGGTCACCACATAGCCGCCTGGCGGCACCCCGAGGCCCGCCCCGACGGCGGCCTGGACTTCGACTACTACCGCTCCCTGGTGCAGACCGCCGAGCGCGGCATGTTCGACATGGTCTTCCTGTCCGACGGGGCGGGGGTGCGGACCCGGTACAAGGACGCCGACGAGCTGAGCCGCCAGGGCCGCATGGTCCACTTCGAGCCGCTTACCCTGCTGTCCGCGCTCGCCGTGCACACCCGGCACATCGGCCTCACCGCGACCGCGTCCACCACCTACAACGAACCCTTCACCCTGGCCCGGCAGTTCGCCTCCCTCGACCACCTCAGCGCCGGCCGCTCGGGCTGGAACGTGGTGACCTCCGCGACGGACGCCGAGGCGCGCAACTACCACCTGGACAAGCAGCCCGAGCACGCCGCCCGCTACCACCGCGCCCGGGAGTTCATGGAGGTCGTCACCGGCCTGTGGGACAGCTGGGAGGACGACGCCTTCCTCTACGACAAGGAGTCCGGCCGCTTCTTCGACCCGGAGAAGCTCCACATCCTCGGGCACAAGGGCGAGCACTTCTCCGTGCGGGGCCCGCTGAACGTCGCCCGCCCGCCGCAGGGCCACCCCGTCATCGTCCAGGCCGGCTCCTCCCCGGACGGCCAGGACTTCGCCGCCCGGTGGGCGGAGGTCGTCTTCACCGTCCAGCAGACCCTGGACCAGGCACAGGTCTACTACCGCGGCCTGAAGAAGCAGATAGCGGACCACAGCCGCGACCCCGACCACGTCAAGATCCTGCCGGGCGCCTTCATCGTGGTGGGCCGCACCCTGACGGAGGCCGAGGACAAGTACGCGACCCTCCAGTCCCTCGTCGACCCGGTCGTCGGCCTCGGGATGCTCTCGTACCAGCTCGGCAACGTCGACCTCGGCGGACTCCCGCTGGACGGCCCCCTGCCCGAACTGCCCGCCATCGAGGGCAGCACCAGCAAGCAGCAGGTCATCTACGAGCAGGCCCGCAGGCAGGGCCTGACCATCCGCGAGCTCTACCTGGCGGTCGCCGCCGGACGCGGCCACCGCTTCCTGCTCGGCACCCCGGAGAGCATCGCCGACGAGCTGGAGGACTGGTTCGTCAACGAGGCCGCCGACGGCTTCAACATCATGCCGGACTACCACCCGGGCGGCCTCGACGCCATCGTCGACCTCCTCGTCCCCGAACTGCAGCGCCGCGGCCTGGTCCGTACCCGCTACGAGGGCACCACGCTCCGGGAGAACCTGGGCCTGCCGAGGCCGGCCTTCCCGCCGGTGGCGGCCGGCTCCGCCCCGGCACCGGCGGATTCCTCCCCGGCCCCGGCGGGTTCCTCCCCGGCCCCGGCGGGCGCGGTATGACCGTCGACGCGACGGCGCTGCGTTCCGTCCTGCGCGCCCACCCGTCGGGGGTCACGGTCCTGACCGCCGCCGGGCCGGGCGGAGTCCCGGTGGGAGTGACCGTCACCTCCTTCACCTCGATCAGCGCCGCACCCGCCCTCGTCGCCGTCGCCCTCGCCGACACCTCCACCACCTGGCGGAAGATGGCGCACAGCGAGCACTTCGCGATCCACCTGCTCGGCGCCGACCAGGCGGACACGGCCGTCCGCTTCGCCACCCCGGGCACCGACCGCTTCGCCCCGCCGACCGCCTGGCACCCCGGCCCGCACGGCGTGCCGTACCTGGCGGGCTGCCTGGGCCGCCTGCTGTGCTCGCGCCACAGCACCGTGCGCCTGGGCGACCACCACCTGCTGGTGGGCGCCGTCGAGCGGGCCGAGCACGGCGAGCGGGGGGACGGCCTCGTCCACCGCCACGGGGACCTGCAGCCGGTCACGACTCCTCTTCCAGCAAGGACCTGACACATGCCCACCGTTCTGTTGTTCTCGCGCCAGCCGCTCACCGGCCGGCCGCTCCAGGAGTGGCTCGACCGTCCCGAGGACGCCGTCCTGATCACCACGCCCAAGGCGGTCGCCGGCGCCGAGGACGTCCTCGCCGCCTCCTTCCCCCGCCACCGGCTGGTCGACGACTACCACGGCTGGGCGACCGAGGAGATCGCGGAGGAGGCCGCCCGCGCGTACGGGGCGGACCTGGTGGCCAGCACCAGCGAGAGCGACGTGCTGCGGGCGGCCCGGCTCCGGGGCAGGCTCGGCCTGCCCGGACAGGACGTCGCCTCGGCCACCGCCTACCGCGACAAGGTCGTCATGAAGGAGCTCGCCCGGGCCGCGGGCGTCCGGGTCCCGGACTTCGCCGCCGTGGACAGCCCGCGGGACCTCCTCGACTTCGTCGACGCCCACGGCCTGCCCGTCGTCGTCAAGCCGCGCTCCGGCGCCGGCGCCGAGGGGGTGGCGTTCCTGCGCGAGCCCGCGGACGTCACGGCCTTCTTCGCCCGCGAACGCGGCTCCGAGGTGCCGTACCTGCCCGGCCAGTGGATGGCGGAGAGCGTCGCCCACGGCGACTTCCACCACGTGGACGGCATCATGCGCGACGGCCGGATCGTCCACTCCTGGCCCTCCCGCTACTCCGGCGGCCTCGCCGAGCGCGTCAGCGAGGACCTCCACACCGGCAGCGTCCTGCTCGCCCCGGACGACGCCGTCACCCACGCCCTCCAGCGGCTGGCCGCCGACGTCGCCGCCGCCCTGCCCCCGGCGCCGCACCCCCTCGCCTTCCACCTGGAGGCGTGGGTCGGCCCGGACGGCGTCCCCGTGCTCTGCGAGATCGCCAGCCGCGCCGGCGGCGGGCTCATCGCGGAGCAGTACACCAGGGCCTTCGGCGTCCACCTGGCGCGCGAAGGGCTCCGGGCGCAGTGCGGGCTCCCGCTCACCCTCACCGCCCAGCCGGCCGCCCCGGCCCGGGCCGTCGGCCACGTCCTGTTCTCGCCCGGCCACGGCGCCTTCGTCCCGCCGGCCGTGCCGTGCCCGGTCCCCGGCGTGGAGCTGACCCTCATGCGCGAGGCCGGGACGCTGTGCCGGGGCGTGGAGTCGGCCGCCGACGCGGTGGCCAACGTCTTCGTCGAGGCCGACACCACGGAGGCCGTGGAGTCCCGCCTGGCCGAAGCCACGGAGTGGTGGAACACCCACACCGTCTGGGAGTAACCGACGGGGCAACCCCTCCCCCCGTCCCCCTCCCGGTTCCCCCTCCGCCTCCCGCTCTCCTCCCACAAGGAAGGGACAAGCAGCCTTGTCCGAGCACGTCCTGATCGTCGGCACCGGCCGCGACTTCCCCGCCCGCATCCGCGCCGCCCACCCGGGCGCCCGCACCACGGTGTTCTGCCGCCTCGACTCCGTCGGCCGGGTCCGCGCCCCCGGCGACAACGCCCGCGTCCTGGGCCTCCGGGACGACGCCCCGGAGCAGGAGTGGGTCGACCTGGCGGTGGCCGTCCACGCCCGGGACCCCTTCACCCGGATCGGCACCTTCGGCGAGCGCAACCAGAACCACTACGCCCTCATCGCCGAGGCGCTGGGACTCACGGCGCACCGCCCGGAGACGGTCCACCTGGTGCACGACAAGCACGCGATGAGGGCCCGCCTGACCGAGGCGGGCGTCGACAGCACGGCAGGCGCCCGCGTGGCGGACGTCGACGAACTGCGCGCCTTCGTCCTCCACCACGGCCTGCCGTGCGTGGTGAAGCCGGTCTCGAACTCGGGCAGCGCCGGCATCACGAAGGTGACCGACGAGGGTGGACTGGCCGAGGCCTTCGCCCGCGCCGACGGCAGCTACGGGGACCTGCCGAACGCGGGCGTCCTCGTCGAGGAGTTCCTCGACGGGCCGCAGTTCAGCGTCGAGGCCGTCACGGAGGCGGGCGAGCACCAGGTCGTCGCGATCACCGCGAAGTTCTCCGACCCGGCCACCTTCGTCGAACTCGGCCACGTCACCCCGGCGCCGCTCGCCGACGAGGTCCGCGACCGGATCCACGCCTACGTGGGCGCCGTACTCGACGCCCTCGGCGTGGAGTTCGGCCCGACCCACTCGGAGATCTGCCTCACGGAGAAGGGCCCCCGGCTGATCGAGACGCACGTCCGCATGGGCGGCGACGAGATCCCCGCCCTCGTCCGCGACGCCACCGGCGTCGACATCGACGACTGCGCGACCCGCCAGACCCTCGGCCGGAGCGTCCTGCCGTCCGTCCGCACCACCCTGGCCGAGCCCCGTCCGCCCCGCTGCTCGGCCGTCTGGTTCGCCGCCCTGGAGACCACCGGCGTCCTCGACCACGTCTCCCGCCTCGACGAGGCCCGCTCCCTCCCCGGCGTCACGGAGGTCACCCTCCTCGCCAAGCCGGGCACCAGGATCGCCGGCCTGACCTCCTCCGCCTCCCGCGTCGCCTTCGCCCGAGCGGTGGCGGCCACCCCCGAGGAAGCGGTGAACGCGGCACGAGCCGCCGCCGAGCACCTCGAATTCACCCTGAGGACCACCCCCCACCGAACCCAGGCCGTCTGACCGCCCGGATCCCCCCCCGGGGAAAACGACGAGGACCCCTACCGTTCCCGGTAGGGGTCCTCACGCCGTGTGCCCCCGGCAGGATTCGAACCTGCGACACCCGCCAGGTCGGGGCCCCGCGGTCGCCGCCCAGCGCCGAGATGGTCCACGAGCAGTCCATGCAGCCAGACACGCCAGAGTGACCGTCATGACCTGAGCTGATCAAGGCGCGCTTCTTCGAGGCCTCTTCATTTCCGCGGACAGCTGAACCGATCAAAGAAGAACAATCATGGTTGCATCTGCAGGGAGCTTAGCTAAGCAACACGCGAAAGTTGCCAACTGCGGCATAGATTAAGGTCGTTCTGAGCCACCTCAATTGACTCCCTAATGAAGCGTTCGTTAGCGTCCACGGCTGTGACGGTGCGTCAAAGTGACGTCCGTGAAGGGGGAGGAACCCGAGCATGCCCACGCCCTTGAAGCCGGTGACCACTGGCCTGCCCGCCGACCTCCGGGAGATCCGCAAGGGGGTCATGGCGAACGGCGTCATCGATTGCGAGAACCTGTTGGCCATCGTCAACGACCCCCAGGAGGTCGAGGACGCCACCAAGCGCGCGCAGAAGGCCGGGCAGCCGATCGGCGAGTACGCCCGCACGCGCGCTGAGATCCAGCGACTCTTGGGCACCGCGGGCAGTAAGAAGGCTAAGAACGTCGGCGAGTACGCCGACTACATTGCGGCTGGCCTGCGAGGGGACTACGACGACGCTTGGTCGCTGCCGCAGATCACCCTGTGGTCGCCGCGCCCGCTGATCATTGCTGAGGATGGCTCGTCGGCCCTACCGATCAAGGACGGTCTCTTCGCTCTCGACAGCGAGACTCAGGTCACCGCCTGGCACCGGATCAAGAAGAACCCGGCTGCGTACGGCCTGGAGGACTGCGACTTCGGAGCGATCCCGCTGTCGTTCGAGATCTTCCACGGCATCAGCGTCATGGCAGCCCGCCAGATCTTCCATGACCGTAACCTGAAGGGCGTTCCGGTCGACAAGTCCTTGGCCATGTCCATGGATGGCCGCGACTTCGGCACCACCGTGACGCGCAAGCTGATGGAGTCGCTGCAGGTGCCGAATGGCGAGACCACGGTTCCGCTGTCTAGCCTGATCCTCACCGGCAAGCGCCAGGTGTCGGACAAGGCCCCGGAGTGGATGACGATGTCGGTCCTGCGGACCCTCGTCGCCACGGCCATGCTCGGTAAGGCCGGTATTCACGCTGCGTCGACCGGCATCGAGCATGAGGACATCCCCGTCAACGAGAGCGGCGACCGACCGGACAAGGCGGTCGTCCAGCGCGAGGTCATGGAGACGGTGGGCACGTTCCTCCAGGAGAACGCCGCCCTCTTCCACGCCAAGACTGCCGTCACCGCCCCCGCCGTCGTGGCCGGCCTCGGCGCGACCATGAACCGCACCATGTCCTGGAGCACCGATCCCATGCCTGAGGGCGTGACTCTGGAGCGCATGTTGGAAGGTATCGAGTGGGAGCGCGAGGCGAAGTACTGGAGTGGCATCGCAGCCAAGGTGACCGACCGGGGTGTCTCCTGGGCCGGCGGTGCCCGTGATTCCGGACACAAGGTCTACGACGCGCTGAACCACCCGGAGAGTGACACGGGTAAGCAGATCCGCGGACGCTTCTAGCTGCAGCAACCGGCCTCTGACCAGTGAGTTTGGTCAGGGGCCGATGTGGTTTGGGCCTGCACTTTATGGTGATTGACACCTTGCATGGACCGGCTGCTCAAGAGGCGGCCCGGCCGCCCGCAGCCACGGCCTTTGATGTCAGCCGTTGATGCCCAAAGGGGCAGTTACTGAAGAAGTAACTGCCCCTTTGCCGTGTGCCCCCGGCAGGATTCGAACCTGCGACACCCGCTTTAGGAGTTCGATCGGGCTGCCCCAAGAGAGGGCAGTCCCCTGCTCGCGGTCGCCATCGACAGCCGCGCTGGACCGCCGTCATCCGCCGTTGTTGATGTCAGCCGCGGATGTCGAAGACCGCTCTACTCAGCCCGGCTGGACGACCTCATACTCACTGCCGGCAGCAGGTGCCAGGCTAGTTCGTTCCTCCTCCGAGAGGGCTCGCCCGGTCCTGGCGACTATCTGTCCAAGCGATTCACCCGCGCTCGCCTGGACCATCTCCGGCGTCTCCGGGTCGATGGCCACCGTGAGGAGCGCCTGGCGGGCCTGCTCGTCATCCGTGGCGTACAGATCCATGGCGGCATCGTCGCGGGCACCGATGTCGGCACCGCGATCGAGCAGCACCGTGATCAAAGCTTCCACCGGCTGTGCATCCATGGCGAGCATCCTCGACGATTGATAGAGATCTTGTAGAGAGTCTCGCACCATGCAGCAGGTCCGGCGGTCTCCGCCGCCGAACGTCACTGGTCCCAGAGGGCCACCACCTCTTTAGGAGAGCGGGAGGGCGAACCCCGGCCTGACCTGTACAGACACTGCGAGAGCTGATCGACACCCCAGAACCCGAACACGCCCCTCGTTCCCCGCGGTTCCCCTCACGATCTGGCACAGATGTGGCACGGTCCTGGCCGGCGCCTGTCAGTGCCTCGGGATAGCGTCCAGCTGCGCGCGGTCGGCTTCCGAGGTGTCCAGCTCTGTAGTGCAGCTGCATCCCTGGCTCTGTCCGGGGGCGGCCCGGTGCAAACCCGGGACCCAACCGACGGCCAGGCTCCGCCGATGGCCAAGAGTGCCCTGCCAGCGCCGGCCGCGCGCACTTCCAAGCTTGCCCTTACGCGGCAATGGCTTCAGGAGCGCAGGCGGCGACACCTCCCGCAGCTCACAAGGGTGAGGCCTGTCTCTCTTCTAGAGAAAGAGACCCTGACAGGGGCCGCCTGCCACCACCTCAAGGCAGGAGCCCAGGGTTGCAGTACATGCGATCGGGTTAGCCAGCCGGATGGCTGACAGTGTCGACATCCCCGTATCGCATGTCAGCAGCCCGTGCCACGATGGCGGCATGGGAGACAACGATACGGAGAGGGCGGTCAAGGTCCCGCTACTGTGGGTAGGCCTTGATGACCTGCCCCTGCTCAGCTCCAACCAGGTGCTCACTCAGGTTGATCAAGATCATGTCTTCCTGAGCTTCGGCACGGCCACCCCCCCTGTCTTGATGGGGGATCAGGAGCAGGTGCGCGATCAAGCGAAGAAGATCAGCTATGTTCCCGTGCGCGGGATCACCCGTCTTGCGGTTTCTCGGAGGCACCTCGACGAGCTAATTGACGTCCTCAAGAAGACGGCGGAAAAGTTCGATGCTCAGGGGGGAGAAAAGTGACTTCGACGTACGCGGTATCTCTTGAACCGACGACCAGTGCATCTAGCGAGTCCCTGGAGGTTTCAGGGAATCAGCCTTCCCTGAACTCCCGATCTCATTTGGTCGCAGTTCTCCCCGAAGTCGTCGAGGTTGGCTACTCGGAGGGAGTGGAAATCTTGGATCGGGCGGCGCGAAGGAAGTTGGGAATTTCCGGAGAAGAGTTTATCCGGCGTTGGGATTCAGGGGACTATTCCGGCGACCAAGAAAACGTGAAGGCGCAGGAGGTGGCTGACCTCCTTCCGTTCGTCCGGCCCGCGCGGGACAATGCCCGGTAGAACGCCTCACGCCGCTGTCGAGGCGTTCATGGAGCCCCTGAGGGCTGCCTCCTCCTGTGTCACCATGTCCCAGTGGGTCGTAAGTCCGCTTCGGGGGAATCCGGTCGGGGAAATTCACACGGTTTCATTGAACCGAGGGGATCCAGTCGGTTTCAAAATACCGGACGACAAGATATTCCTTGAAGCTTCAATTAAGTTCACCATCACCCAGCGAGAGCGTGATGTATTTGGTCAGCCCGTAGGGGCTGCGGACCGGTACAAGGTGTCTACGCGGGGCTACATGTATAGCGTCACGTCCAGTGACGACGAGGAGCAGATTGCCTGGCATTGGCATCCGACCGGATCTAGTGATGTAGAGTACCCGCACTCTCATATCGGAAGCGCGGCGCTTAATCCTAATGGCCTGCTCAAAAAGAAACATCACCTTCGAACGGGGCGGATGACGTTTGAGGGTGTTGTCTTCAATATGATTACCCAGTGGGGCGTTACCCCGCGGAATCTGAATTACGAGGAGATCCTCGAAGAGAATCAGGCGACTTTCGACAAGTGGAAGTCCTGGGGCTGATGGGGGGAGCCCAGCTTCGCTCAGGTGAGAATCTCGGGCTGTAGACAGAAGCTGCGGGCGAGCTCATGCCTCCGCTCGCCCCAACTCCCATCCCGTCTGCCGTCGACCCACACACCGTGGAGCAGGCGCGGTGCCGGGCGTCCAGGTGGAGCGCGCCACTGTACGAACGACCTGGACGCCCGGTGCCGTGTCTGCTCGGCTCTGCCTGGGTCGACGGCAGGCGGGATGGGAGTTCCCCACCGCTACACCCCACCGGCCGGCACCCGCCTGCGGGCCCCTCCCATCCCGGAGCCTGAGCGCCCCCGCCGGAGGCATGTCGGTGACCTGAGGAACCGGCGGCCGTCGGGGCTCGGACTCATGCTCTTGGGCCTATCCCGTCTTGCAGGGGCGGGCGTCGGCGCAGCGGGGGCGGAGCGGGCCGAAGGCAGGAGCGGCGCCCCGAGCGGAGCCGGGAAGCCCGCCCGGCGGAGCGGAGCGCAGCCGGGTGCTTGATGAGGTAGAGAAACCTGTAACAGGTCCCCGGAACGGGCGCTCTTGTGGGCGTAGTCGGCAGGTGCTGCCATAGGTGTGGGGATCTGTCTGCAGGGGGGCGGCGGGTGAGTAGTGGTCTCACGGTGAAGTCGTGGAAGCGGCACGGCAGGGATCGGCTGTACGTGAATCTCCCGGACGGGACCGCGGTGGCCTGGGCGGATCGAGCGACCGGAGCCGTGACGATCAAGGTGCGGCAGTATCAGGAGGAAGCGCTGGCCTTGCTTCGGGCGCATCTTGGCGACGGGCTCACTGTCGATGCGTCTGGTTCGGCTCCCTCGGCTTCGTCTGCCACCCGTCCACACCAGGCACCACCCCCTCCAAGCCGTGTGGCGCGGCCGGCATCCCTCCCGCCTCTCACCCCCAGTGAAGATCTCGCCAGCAATCCTCCGGGTGCGCGGCTCATCGGGCTGATGGCTGAGCGGGGGCTGTCCACTGTGCATCGGCTCCGCTGGAAACTGCTACGCCAGTTGTCGGAGTGGGACAGCTTCTACACCGGGCTGGAAGGGGAGCAGAAGGTCGGTCGGGAACTCGCTCGGTTATCCCGTTTCGGCTGGCACGTGCTTCACGGGATCCAGAAGGGCAACGGCGGCGACATCGATCATCTACTGATCGGGCCGGGCGGAGTCCTCGCGATCAACACCAAGACCCACCGCGGCGCTGCGGTCTGGGTGGGGGACGCCATGGTCAAGGTCAACGGAGGCCAGCCTCGCCCGTACGCTGCCGCGAGCAAGAGTGAGGCGGACTTCGTTCGGCGATCCCTTCAGCGGTACTGCGACTTCGACGTGCCGGTCGAGCCCATGCTGGTCTTCGTGGGTGTGGAGTCCCTGCACCAGTCGAATCCTCAGAGCCCGGTCCGCGTCTGCCGAGAGCGGGAGATAGCCGCACTGGGGCCGCTCACCGGGCGTCTCACCGCCGAACAGGTCGAGGCCGTCTACGCGGTGGCCCGTCACCGCCGGGTCTGGCTGAGGGGCTGACCCTGCTCGTTGCGGAGAAGGCGGCTGGTGAATCCGGCGTCGCGCAGCCGCTCATACGCCACGGTCACCTCCGCTGGCACCGGCTGGCTGATCATGAACCCTTGCTCCGGATAGACGAGGAGCCGCTGTAGGGCGCCTACCAGCATGTCGATCACCAAGCGGGGGTCACCGATCGAGTCGACGTAGCCCTGGAGCGTCATCGGGCTTGAGGCGCTCACGATCTCGACCTCGGGCCACACCTTCTTGGCTGTGGCGTAAGCGCGGCGCTCCTCGTACGGCTTGCTGACCAACAGGACGGAGGACACCTCGACGCCGGCCTCGGAGAGCAGGTCCCGGGAGAACCGAATGTTCTCCCCGGTGTTCCGAGCGCGTAGTTCCACGAGCACGGCCGATGCCGGGACGCCGAGTTCGAGGGCCCGCTCGCGGTAGTGGACGGCTTCGCCGCGGGGCATGCGCTCCCGGGTCGTGGGGCTGGTGGCTCCGGTGAAGACGAGAAGGGGAGCCAGGCCACGCCGGTACAGGTCGACTGCGGTGTCGGCTACGCCGAGGTCGTGGCTACCGAGGCCGATCGCCACCGAGCAGGGCCGGGGGACGTGCCCCATCTGGTGGTACTCCCAGAGGAGTCGTGTGTCAGCCCAGTCCTGCGTCGAGATCACTGCTGGTCCTCCTGGGGCTGTGCCGAGTCGGGCACCTTGAAGTCGTACTCCCACGCGAAGCGCGAAGCTGCGTGTACCCCGATCGCGAACTCGACCACCGTGCCGGCGGCCGTGTACGTCGTGCGGTGGAGTTCGACCACGGGTTCGCCAGGGGGAAGCTGAAGCATCCGCGCTTCCTCCGCCGTCGGAATGCGGGCGAACAGGGATTCCTTCATGTGGTCGATCTCGTATCCGGCGTCGTAGAGAACTCGGAACCCACCACCCCTGCCCGCGGGCCCCGGAGTCGGATCGACCAAGCGGGTGCCCTCGACGTGCTCGGGGCGGTAGTAGCTGGTCAGCGAGTGCGTCGGCTGGTCGCCTTCCTTCACGAGTCGGGCCCGCGCGTAGACCGGTGCGCCCGGCTCCAGGCCGTGGGCGGACGCCACAACTGGCGGTGCCTCGACAAGGCTGACGGTCTGAGTCTGCTCGTTCCGGCGGTACGCCCGACCTGAGGCGACACGATCCGCGATGAAGGCGACCTCGTCACCGTCACGCCACTTGGCCTTGTCGTACCGGGCGATGCCGAGCCGCTTGAGCGGTACGTGTTCGCGGACGACGGTCCCGTGGCCCCGGGAAGAGGTGACCAGCCCTTCGGACTCCAGTGCCTTGTAGGCGGCGTGAACCGTGGCTTTGGAGCCCTCTCCCGCCTCGACCAAGTCTCTGATCTGCGGCAACCGTTGACCGGGCTCGTACTCACCCCTCCGGATCTGCTCAGCCAGCTTGTCTGCCAGCTCCCGCCACTTGGGCGCCATCTCGAACCCCTCTCAACAGGAACCAGTCAAACACAGTCCTAGGACTGTTGACAGTCCTAGGACTGCTGGGCACTATCTACTCAAGCGCTCGCAGTCCTAGGACAGCGGGCGTCGGCAGTCTCATTTGGGCTGCCCCACAACGTAGGAGTGCTGATGCCGTCCTTCAAGATCGACCTTTCTAGCGCCGTGGTGTTCGTCGCGACCGCTCCCACGCCGAAGCTCGTGAGCAAGCAGACCGGTGAGAGGGCGGTGGACCGGGAGACCGGTGCCGGGCTCTCGACGGTGGGCCTGCTGATCTCGGACGAGGGGGAGGGCAACCTCTACCAGGTGACGGTCCCGGAGACCGGTCTCCCCGACGGGCTGATGCCGGGCATGCCGGTGTCGGTCATCGGGCTCAAGGCCCGGGACTGGGAGAACACGTTCAACGGCCAGACCCGCCACGGCATCTCCTTCCGCGCCGTCGCGGTCACCCCGATGGGCTCCTGATCATGGCTGACGTTTCGACCTTATGGGAGGTCGGCCTCCCGCTCGCCACAACCGCCGGCGGCCTCGGATATGCCAAGGTTCGAGCGCCGCGGGTGTTCTGGTCGCTGGTGGGTCTGCCGGTCACGCGGGTGCGGTTCGCGGTGAACTACCACGCGACGATGGACGTGTGCGGGCTGACGGTGCAGCCGTCCCGCTTGCGGGCGTTCGTGGTCCGCAACGTCGCCCGCCGTTCCGAGGTGCAGCCCGTTCCGCCGAAGGTCCGCCGCGTGCGGGGCACTTCGACGGGGATGCGGGTCACCCTTCGGCTCCCGGCCGGTCTGGAGCCCGCGGATGTGATGGCGGCCTCGGAGCGGCTGCGGCACGCCTGGGGCGTCCACTCCGTGAACGTTGTGGAGACCAAGCCCGGGTTCGTGGAACTGCGGATGACCGGCTACGACGTTCTGCGCCGGGTCCGGATGCCGCGCTCCCGACGTCGCCTGTCGGGGCCGATGGCGGTTCCGGTGGCGCTGCGGGAGGACGGTTCGGCGTTCGTACGGGATTACCTGAAGGTCCCGCATGCGCTGACCCTGGGCGCGAACCAGTCCGGCAAGTCGATGTATCAGCGCAACCTCATCTCCCAGCTCGCCCGCCTCGACGTGGCTCTGGTCGGGATCGACTGCAAGCGGGGTGTGGAACAGCGCGGGTACGCGCCTCGCCTGTCGGGGTTCGCCACCACCCCCGAGGAAGCCTCCGGCCTGCTGGACGCGCTGGTCGGGGAGATGGAAGACCGCTTCGATCTGCTGAGCTTCGCCGGGGTCGCCGACATCTGGGCCCTGCCCGAGGCCGCACGTCCGGTTCCGGTCGTGGTCCTGGTGGACGAGGTCGCGGAGCTGTTCCTCGTCGCGGGGAAGAAGGACGAGGAACGCCGGGACCGGATGGTCATGCAGATGATCCGGCTCGGGCAGATGGCCCGCGCGGCCGGCATCTACCTGGAGGTGTGCGGGCAGCGCTTCGGCTCCGACCTCGGCCGCGGCGCCACCACCCTGCGGGCCCAGCTCACCGGCCGGGTCGTGCACCGGGTCAATGACAAGCAGACCGCCGACATGGGCCTGGGTGACATCGCCCCGGACGCGGTGGTGGCCGTGACCGCCATCCCTCCGGACCGGCCCGGCGTCGCGGTGGCCGGTGACACCTCCGGCGGCTGGACCCGCATCCGAACCCCCGAACTGTCCGCCGCCGAAGTCGCCGACATCTGCACCCAGCACGCCGACCTCACCCCGGACCTTCCCGCCCTCGCCGCCTACCGGCCGGCCCAGACCGACGACATCGACCTCGACGTCGTGGAGTCCGACCCGCTGGTCAAGCCCGCCCCGGCCACCTCGTAACACCCCCCCGCTCCCTCGGTCGGCGTGACCGTCTCACGCCAGGTCCCTACCGACCCATGCCCGAAAGGAGGCGGCCGCGTGTTCCGCCCCTTCCGTCTCGACGCCGTCCTGATCCAGGCCGTCATCGCCGGGGCCCTGTCCTTCGCCCACCTCCACGACCTGGCCGCAGCGGCCGGGCAGGACGGATGGAAGGCGTGGGCCTACCCGGTCTCCGTCGACCTCCTCCTGGTCGCCGCCTGGCGCCGAATGCGCACCGACAGCGGCAACCGGGACGCCTGGCTCTGGTTCGCCATCGCCCTGATCGCCTCCCTCGGCGCCAACGTCGCCACCGCCGGCCTCCTCGACATGAACCACGTCCCGGCCTGGCTGCGCATCCTCGTCGCCGGATGGCCCGCCATCGCCTTCCTCGGCGGCACCCTCCTCGCTCACGCCCACCCCACCCCCGAACCCGCCCCGGCCCCGGAATCCGTACCGATCCCGGAACCGGTCGCCGAAGTCACCGTGGAACGGGCCCCGGAACCCGCTCCCGAACTTCCGCCGGCCGAACCCGAACCGGCGGGGCCCCAGCCGGAACCTGACCCGGATGAAGAGCAGCCCGAACCCGAGCCCGTTCCTGCGGTGCCTGCTGTGACGGTGCCGCCCGCGCTGATGGCTCACGCCCAGAAGATCGCGGACGCGCACCGGGCCCAGACCGGCCGGCCGATCGACGCGGAAACCCTCCGCACCCGCCACGGCATGCCCCCGGCACTCGCCGACTCCATCGCCCTCCAGCTCGCCTGACCCAGGAAGGAGGTACGTCCCGTGCGACCCAACCGCTTCCACAACGTCATCAAGATCGGCCCGGTGCAGGTCGGCACCCACCGCGACGGCCGCGGCCGGACCAAGCACACCGCCGTGTGCACGGCCCCCGGCTGCGACTTCTCCGCCGACTACAACACCCGCGCCGCCGCCGAACTCGCCGCCCGCACCCACCGCTGCCAGCCCCGCTAGCAAATCAGGAGATCGCGTCATGGACGTCCCGCTCTGGCTCGCCCTGATCGTCATCGGCGGCCTCGGAATCAAGCTCATCCGCCCGCCCTGGTGGCTCGTCGCCGCCCTCCTCCTCGGCGGCTACCTCCTCGCCGACAGCCTCCTCACCCCGCTCATCGACCCCATCGCCAAGTAGGGAGACCTGCGTCATGCTCCAGCCCCGCATCCCGGTCAACCCGCTCCCGCCCAGCCACCCCAGCCCCCCGACCCGAACCGAACCCGCCACCACCCCGGCCCCGGCCCCGGTAACGGCCCCCGCCCCGTCCACCACGCCCCGGGGCTCGGTCCAGCTCACCCCGGGCAGCGCGGTCGCCCTCGCCGCCGGCGGCGGTGCCGTCGTCCTGGTCGTCGGCGCCGTCCTCGTCTCCATGCTCCTCGCCGTCGCCATCAGCGCCGCGTCCATCGCCGTCGTCGCGGTCGTCCTCCGCCTCCTGGTCCGCGACATGCAGAAGGGCCAGTGACTCCCGTGGACACGCAGACGCTCGCCGCCGCCGGGTTACCGGCCCTGGGCTGGGCCCTGCACGGCGGACTGCTCTGGCGCCGCCTGGCCACCGCCCGCCGCGACCCCCTCACCGGCCTGCACACCCGCGCCGGATGGACCACCCGCGCCGACCACCTCATGAGCAAGCACCCGAACGCGCTCGTGGTCCTGGTCGACCTGGACGACTTCAAGGCCATCAACGACACCCACGGCCACGCCGCCGGAGACACGGTCCTCACCGCCACCGCCGAACGTCTCACCGCCTGGTGCGGCCGACACGGCATCGCCGCCCGACTCGGCGGAGACGAGTTCGCCGCCATCGTCACCGGCCCCACTCGCACCCCCGGCCTTGCCGAACTGAGGGCCGCGCTGGACGCACCGGTCACTCATCGCGGGCACGTCCTGCCGGTCTCCGCCTCGGTCGGGCACTGCCACCGCAACGACCTGCCGGTCCCGGTCTTGACTGACGCCCTCTCGGCCGCCGACGCGTCGATGTACGCGGTCAAGGGCCACGGCAGGCGCAACACCCGCTAGCGGCCCCCGGGGCGGCCTCGGTCGCCAAACTTCCGCCGCCCCGGGCGCCTTCACCCCATTCCAGATCCACCAGACCCGAAAGGGAAACCTCATGATGCCCCAGACCCCGCCCGCCCGCGTCTGCTCCCACTGCGACGGCTTCCCCATCGTCCACATCACCGCCGGCACCACCACGGATGGTCGGCGCCGCACCCTCGCCGCCACCTGCCCCGCCTGCAAGGGCACCGGCAGCAACACCGCCCGCATCATGCGCCGCGCGGAGGTGTCGGCATGAGGATCCCCTTCCGCCGTACGACTCTCGACGACTGGAACCGGGTCGACCAGCTGGTCGACGCGCACAACACGCACGACGCCCACCGCCCGGAAGAGAAGCAGCCGCGCAAGGGCTCGTGGGGCCGCCCTTCCAAGAACATCACCGGCCCCGTCGACGCCTCGGTCAACACCCCGAAGAAGGGGCGCCGCTGGTGACCGACTCCGCCACTGCGGCGGGCCTGGACCCGGCCACCCTGAGCGATCTGCTCCGGGTGGCCGGGTCCCCCGGCTTCGACCGCCTCAACGAACAGATCCGCCGCACCGGCGGCTGCACCGCCCCCATCCGGCTGACCGGCGGCACCAAGCTCCTCGACCCCGCCACCCGCACTGTGATCCACGCCTACACCACCGACGCCGAACCCGGCGGCGTCCTGCGCGTCGCCTGCGGCAACCGCCGCGCCTCGCGCTGCCCGGCCTGCGCCTGGACCTACGCCGGCGACACCTACCACCTCATCCGCGCCGGCCTCACCGGAGACCCTGACAAGGGCACCCCCGAGACGATCCGCGACCACCCGCGGGTCTTCGCCACCCTCACTGCCCCGTCCTTCGGCCCGGTCCACAACCGCCCCGGCACCCGCCCCTGCCGCTGCGGGACTCCGCATGCCGAGGACGCGCCCGAACTTGGTACCCCGCTTGACCCGTCCTCGTACGACTACGTGGGCGCGGTGCTGTGGAACAACCACGCCTCCGAGTTGTGGCGGTACTTCACGATCTACCTCCGCCGCGAGATCGCCGCCCGCGCCGGCCTCACCCAGAAAGCCGCCCGCGAACAGTCCCGCGTCTCCTTCGGCAAGGTCGCCGAGTACCAGAAACGCGGAGCCGTCCACTTCCACACCGTCATCCGCTTCGACGGCCCCGACGGGCCACACACCCCGCCCCCGCCCTGGGCCACCCTCGAACTCCTCACCGACGCCATCCACGCGGCCGCCGCCCGCGTCCGCGTCACCGTCGACGCCGCCCCCGCCCACGGCATCGACCAGGACCGCGTCCTCACCTGGGGCACCCAGCTCGACGTCCAGCCCATCGGCGCCTTCGGCCAGGGCGAGGAACTGACCGAACAGGCCGTGGCCGCCTATGTCGCCAAGTACGCCACCAAGGCCGCCGAGACGACCGGCACCGTCAACCACCCCGTCGGAAACAAGGAGGCCCTCGTCCTCCTCGGCGTCCCCGACCACCCCCGGAGGCTGATGGAAGCCTGCATGGACCTCGACGCCGCCTACCCCGACCGGCGTCTGAGGGCCTGGGCCCACATGCTCGGTTTCCGCGGCCACTTCTCCACCAAGTCCCGCGCCTACTCCACCACCCTCGGCGCCTTACGCCAGGTCCGTGCCGACTACCGCGCGCAGCAGCAACGCACCGCCCTCGGCCTGCCCGACCCCGACGAACACCCGGAGTCCACCCTCCTCGTCGTCGCCCACTGGGCCTACGCCGGCCACGGCCACACCCCCGGCGAGTCCTGGCTCGCCGCCAACATCCGCCGCGACATCCAGCACAACCGCGAACACGCCAGAGAGATCCGAACCGAAATAGCCGCATTGGAAGGGGAGTTGGCGTGACGACCTCCACCGCTGAACTGCTGACTGTTCCCGAGGTCATGGCACGGCTCAAGCTCGGACGTTCCACCGTCTACGACCTCATCCGCTCCCGCCGTCTGGTCTCGATCACCGTCGGCCGGTCGCGTCGCGTCCCCATCGACGCCGTCCGGGACTTCATCGACAACCAGATCGAGGAGGCCGCCTGATGGCCACCCAGCGCAAGCGCAACCCCAACGGCGCCGGCACCATCACCCAGCGGAAGGACGGACGCTTCCAGGCCGCCGTCTACGTCCTCCAGCCGGACGGCACCCGTGCCCGGAAGTTCGCCTACGGCAAGACCTGGGCCGAGTGTGACGTGAAGCGTCGCGCACTCCTCGACGCGGTCGACAACGGCGTTCCTGTGCCTACCCGCTCGGCGAAGCTCTCCGAGTGGCTTCCGTACTGGCTCGACAACGTCGTGAAGCCGCGCCGCAAGCTCAGCACGTACGACAAGTACGAGGCGCACGTCCGGCTCTACCTCGTCCCGGGGATCGGCTCGAAGCGGCTGGAGTCCCTGAGCGTGGCCGATGTCCGGCGCTTCCTCGTCCAGCTGGAGAAGAAGACCACTGCCGCCACCGCAAAGGAGTCCCACCGCGTATTGCGGACCGCACTCACCGCCGCCTGTCGTGAGGAGCTGATCTCGCGCAACGTGGCCTCCCTCGTCGAGCCGCCGCGGCCGAAGGCGCGAGAGCTGAGCCCGTGGTCCCTGGACGAGACGCTCGACTTCCTCGCCGCCTCCCGCCGGGACCCGCTGTACGCGGCCTTCGTCCTCGCCATCGCCATGGGGCTGCGGCGGGGCGAGCTGGTCGGGCTGCGCTGGGCGGACGTCGACCTCGACAAGCGCGTCCTCTATGTCCGCCAGCAGACCCAGCGGCGCCGAGGAGTCCTGTACGACGACGATCCCAAGGGACGTCGCCGGCGGACCGTGTCTCTGCCCGCCATGTGCATCGCGCCCCTGCGGTGGCACCGGATGAGGCAGAACGATCAGCGGGCCAAGGCGGGGGAGAAGTGGGAGGAGGGCGGCTACGTCTTCACCACCGCCAGCGGTCGGCCCGTCGAGCCGCGGAACGTGTACCGGTCCTTCACCCGCGTCGCCGCCTCCGCCGGCCTCCGTGTGATCCGGCTGCACGACGCCCGGCACGGTACGGCGACCCTGCTCACCGCCGCCGGCGTCGCGCCCCGCGTCGTGATGGAGATCCTCGGCCACAGCCAGATCAGCATCACGATGGACGTGTACACGCACGTCGTCCAGGACACCCAGCGAGAGGCGATCAGCCACATGGACCGGCTCCTCAAGCGGAAGCGGCCTGATCGCCACCGTTGACGTGGCGCTTCATGGCAAGACCCTCAACCACCCTCGGTTGGGGGTCCTCGCGTCACCCCCGGCGTCTCTCCACTGGTCAGGACGTTGCGCGTCTGGCGGGGGAGACCCGACGGGGCGGCGCTCTCCTCCCGGATCGCGGAGTCAACCGACGGTGGGGTGACCGCTGGGTAGCCCCTCAAGTAGAAGCGGGTCTGGGACCGCCCAGACTGTGGCTGCGTGCGCTGATGCCTGTCTGACCCAACCCCGTGTTCAGCGCGGGGTCGGGTCAGTAGAACCAGACGACGAGACGGACGTTCTCCGCGCCGTGGACCTCGCTGAGGATGCGCATGACGCTCCAGACGCGGCCCCAGTCGGTGTCGTTCCCTGCGGCCGATGCACGGCTTCGTGTGCCGGAGGCGTTCGTCTCCTGCCAGTCTGCGGCGGCCAGCTCGGCCCAGGTCACCCATGTCGTCCCGTACGCGAAGTCGGGGCCGGCGAACTCGCGGCGCAGCCCTTCGGACGCGTCGTCCGGGAAGCCTCGGTCCTCGGCAAGCGGACGGAAGCCGAAGGAGTTGCGGATTCCGAAGAGGCACGCGAGGCCGTCGTAGGCGTTGCCCATGTTCAGCAGGAAGAGGTCGATGCCCGCTTTCCAGACCGTGTCCTCATCGTCCAGGCCCCACAGGCGGGCCCCTGGTCGGCACTCGATCATTCCGCTGACATCCGTCGACATGGCGCGATCCTGCCCGCCAGGCCCGGGAGCCGGCACCTGTATTTCGTTCCGCGCGCTCGCGGCGGTCCTCGGCCGACCGCCGCCGTTGATGTCGGCCGTGGATGTCGAAGACCCCCTACCAAGATCGGTAGGGGGTCTTCGCGCTGGTGCCCCCGGCAGGATTCGAACCTGCGACACCCGCTTTAGGAGAGCGGTGCTCTATCCCCTGAGCTACGGAGGCGGGGATGGCCGGTCACAGCCTAGCGGATGGGGGGTGGTGGGGGCGCCTCGGTTTGTGGGGGGTGGGGGGAGGCGGGGTGGCTACTTGGTGCGGGGGGTGAGGGTGGCGGCCGCGGAGAAGGAGAGCCGGTCGTTCTGGGTGGCCTGGATCTCGACCGTGTGGGCGGGGGTCGGGACCGTGGTGATGTAGCAGGGGGCGTCCAGTTCGATGTAGCGGTGGAACGTGGTGTGGAGGCCGGTGAGGACGGCGGCGGGGTGGCCGTCCGGGGTGGTGTGGTGGGCGGCCTGGCGGGCGGCTTCGATGAGGAGCATGCCGGGGGCGTGGTCGACGGGGTGGTCGAAGAGCACCGGGTGCGTGGTGTCGATGCGCAGCTGGGTCCGGTGGGGGGCCGGGGTGGGGGCCAGGACGACGTCGCTCCGGCGGTCGCGGTCCACGTGGTGGGGAGGCAGTGGGGACGGCGCGGGGAGGGCCGTGGAGAGGGCGCGGGCCGTGTCGGCGTAGGGGCCGCGGAGCCGCCGGTAGAGGTGGGGCGGCTGGTTGGTGAAGGCGGCCTGCGCGGTGCCGAGGGGAGCGCCGTCGCGGGTGAGCTCGACCCGCATCGTGAGGCCGTGCAGGCGGCCGGCGCGGCGGGTGACGTCGGTGCACCTGACGTGCATGTCGACCTCGGCCGGGGTGGCGCCGACGGCGAGGGCGTCGGGGTCGAGCGCGAAGGAGAAGGTGTTCCAGATCTGGCGGTGGCCGAAGGGCACGTCGTAGGCGACGTGGCTCAGCAGCGGGACGGCCTGGCGGACGGTCTCGGCGAGCAGCAGCGGGTCGTGACGGCCGTCGGTGGGCGCGTAGAACGCGTGGGTGCGGGGCCACTGGGCGGTGACGGTGAAGGTGTCGGGACCTTCCGTCTTCCAGCCGGTGAGGAGGACTTCGGAGTGCGCGCTCTTGTGCACGTACTCCCTCGGTAACGCGCTGCTCAGACCCGCGTGGTTCGCGGTCGCGGTGTGATCGACGTATGGAGTCATCGGATTCCCCCAGGTGTCGTGCGCAGTGTGGATGGCCCTGACCGGGCGCACGCCCTAAAATAGAGGATGTTCGTTTTTTTTGTCGAGAGGGGAGCGGGACCGTGGCAGATCGGAACCGGCAGAGGACGCCGCAGCCGAGGGCGGTGCAGACGAGGGCGGTGATCCTGCGCGCCGCGGCCGAGGTGTTCGACGAGTTCGGGTTCAGCGGCGCCAGCATCAGCAAGATCATGAAACGGGCCGGCGTCACCCAGGGAGGCATGTACTTCCACTTCGGCTCCAAGGAGGAGCTCGCCTACTCCGTGATGGTCAGTCAGGGAGAGGGCCTGGTCTTCCCCAAGGGGGAGGACGGGCTCCAGCGGCTCATCGACATCACCCTGTACCTGGCCGTCGAGCTGCGGCGCAATCCGCTGCTCCGCGCCGGGGTCCGACTCGCCGTAGAGCAGGGCGAGTTCGGGCTGCGCGACGACGTGGCGTACCAGGCCTGGGTGCTGGAGTTCCGGCAGCAGCTGCGGTTCGCCCGCGCCAGGGGCGAGCTCCTGCCCGGACTCGACGACGAGGACTTCGCCTGGGTGCTCGTGAGCTCCTTCACCGGTGCGCAGCTGTTCTCCCAGGTGTCGTCCGAGCGGCGTGACCTGCCCCAGCGGGTCGTCTCCCTGTGGCGCTACCTGCTGCCCGGAGTGGCCGTGCCCGAGGTCCGGGACGCGCTGCGGTTCGACCTTCCCGAGTCGGAGTCCGAGTCGGAGCCCGGGGCGGAGGCGGAGTCCGCGCCGGACGGGGTCGGTGTCGGGGGGTGAGTGCCGAGGTGCCATAGCCGTCGTGTGAATCGGCGGTCTGCGGGCGGGTGGGATGGAAGCGCGGGTAGCGTCCGGCGGCGTCCCTCCCCTCCGCCTGAAGGAGCCCGCCGTGTCGAAGGTCCTGCCGTCCCCGGTCCTGTCGTCCCCCGTCGTCTCGCTGGCCGCGATCGTGAAGGCGTACGACGTCCGCGGGGTCGTCCCGGACCAGTGGGACGAGGAGGTCGCCGAACTCTTCGGTGCCGCCTTCGTCCGTGTCACCGAGGCCGACGCCATCGTCGTCGGGCATGACATGCGCCCCTCCTCGCCCGGCCTCTCCGGCGCGTTCGCCCGCGGTGCCGCGCGGGTCGGTGCCGATGTCACGCTCATCGGGCTGTGCTCCACCGATCAGCTGTACTTCGCCTCCGGCAGCCTGGGTCTGCCCGGTGCGATGTTCACGGCTTCGCACAATCCGGCCCGGTACAACGGCATCAAGATGTGCCGTGCCGGCGCCGCTCCGGTCGGGCAGGACACCGGCCTCTCCGACATCCGTGCGCTCGCCGAGCGCTGGCTGGCGGAGGGCGCCCCCGAGGCCGCCACCGTGCCTGGCACGGTTACCGAGCGGGACACGCTCGCCGACTACGCCGCCCACCTCAAGGCGCTGGTCGACCTCACGGCGGTCCGGCCGCTCAAGGTCGTCGTGGACGCGGGCAACGGCATGGGCGGGCACACCGTCCCCACCGTCTTCGACGGCCTCCCGCTCGACACCGTCCCCATGTACTTCGAGCTCGACGGGACCTTCCCGAACCACGAGGCCAATCCCCTCGACCCGAAGAACATCGTCGACCTCCAGGCCCGCGTCCTCGCGGAGGGCGCGGACCTCGGTCTCGCCTTCGACGGGGACGCGGACCGGTGCTTCGTCGTCGACGAGCGGGGCGAGCCGGTCTCTCCGTCCGCGATCACGGCCCTGGTCGCCGCGCGCGAACTCGCCAGGCACCCGGGCGGGACGGTCATCCACAATCTGATCACTTCCTGGTCCGTTCCCGAGGTCGTCCGCGAGCACGGCGGCACCCCCGTGCGCACCCGCGTCGGGCACTCCTTCATCAAGGAGGAGATGGCGAGGACCGGCGCCATCTTCGGCGGCGAGCACTCGGCGCACTACTACTTCAAGGACTTCTGGAACGCCGATACGGGGATGCTCGCCGCCCTGCACGTGCTCGCCGCCCTCGGGGGCCAGGAGGGGCCGCTGTCGGAGCTGGTCGCCTCGTACGACCGGTACGCCGGCTCCGGCGAGATCAACTCCACCGTCGCCGACCAGGGCGCGCGTACCGCCGCCGTGAGGGCCGCGTACGCGAACGAGGACGGCATCACCCTCGACGAGCTCGACGGCCTCACCGTCACCTCCGCGGACTGGTGGTTCAACCTCCGCGCCTCCAACACCGAACCCCTCCTCCGCCTCAACGTCGAGGCGCGGGACACGGCCACCATGGCCGAGGTCCGCGACCAGGTCCTTGCCCTGCTCCGCGCCGACGGGTGACCGTCCGGCACGTCTCCCCGGCCCTCATGCCGCGCCGGGGAGGCGGTGGCGGCGCACGGGCGCGGGGGCGACGTCGTAGGCGTACGCGGCCGAGACCAGCGTCATGTGGTGGTGCCAGCCGGGGTACGAGCGCCCCTCGAAGTCGAGGAGGCCGTACGCGTCGGCCAGTCGGCGGGCCGTCGCCGCGGGTGCGCCCTGGTGGAGGGTCAGGTGGAGGAGGTCGTCCATCCGGTGACGGGTCAGGGTCGTGAGCCAGAAGGGGCCGTTGCGACGCTGGCTGAACAGGCGGCAGGGCTGCGGAAGGTCGGGGAGGCGTACGAGGGTCGAGTGGACCCGCATCGCCTGGGGGTGGCGCAGCCGGCCGAGGGTGGCGACGCCGGCGGCCGTGAGTTCGGTGCCGGTGGGGAGACCGGCGGGGGTGAGCGTGAGCGTCGGCGGGACGGCGACGAGCAGGTCCCAGCCGCGGGCCGCGAGCGCGGCGACCAGCTCTCCCGCCCGTGCCGTCCGGCTCAGGTCCGCGACCAGGGGCGCGCGGGGCGCGTCCCGGACGGCGTCCGCGAGGTCAAGGATCAGCGCGGCGGGGGAGCGGTAGGAGGTCGCGGGGTCTATCCGGGCGCGGCGGCGCCGGTCGGTGTCGGCGAGCCAGGGCTCCGGGATCATCAGCCTCCAGTCGACCGGGATGCCGGTGACCTCGTCGAGGCCGGCGAAGATCCCGATGCCGAGCTGGCAGTTGAGGGTCCGTCCGGCGGCCGGGTCGAACCGGCGGTGCACGCCGACGGAGTGGGATCCGCGCTTGGGCAGGACCGCCTGCCCGATGGTCCAGGCGGCGGGGGCGTGGCGCTCGCCGACCCAGCGCAGGAGTTCGCGGCGGGCGGGCTCCCACTCCCAGGGGCTCGCGTTGATGAACTGCTGGAGCGACTGGTACGCGGTGGGGGAGTCCGTGACCGAGGCGGCCAGCTCCCGTACGGACTTCTTGCCCGGCGCGGTCAGCAGCCCCTGGAGGTAGACCCCCGCCCAGCGCCGCTGGTCGGCGCGGGACAGATGGCCGAAGAGCCGCTCGGTGTAGCCGGTCAGGGCCGGGTCGGGGGTGGGCAGCGGTGTGGGTCCGGGGCCGGACCGCGGTGTGGGCTGGGGTAACCGCTCGTGCGGCGTCTCCGTGGCTCTGGGAGCCAGGGGGAGGGTCAGTGCCGTCATCTCTCCGCCTCCTCGGTAACGGCCGGCGGGTGCGTCGGCCGGGCGATCCATCGGATCCGTCGATCGATCCGTACCTGCAGAATACAGAACGATCGTTTTTTTTCGAGTGTTCCTCTGGTCTTCGAGGGACGACTTCGGCAGGTTGGGGGAGGGCGCCCGGCGGAGTACCCAGGGGCGGGTGACGTCTTCGCCAAGTAGCCCTCGCGTCGGGGTGCGCGGACGGGCAGGCTGCGGGCCGCTGACCCCTCCGGGGACGGCGCGCGACGGCGCGCGCCGACGCGGTCGACGCGTGGAGCGATGCGCGTACCGGCGCGTGTGTACCGACGTGCGCGTGCCGACGTGTGTGTCGACGCCCGCGCACCGGTGCACGCGCACCGACGCGTGCGTGTCGACGCGTATCGGCGGGGCAGTGACGATCCGAATGGCAGTGATGAACACGTGGTGAAACAAACGCGCGCCGTGCGCACCCGTCAGCAGCTTCTCTCCGCGGCCGCGGTCGAATTCGACCTGCACGGTTACGAGGGGACCTCGTTCTCCCGGTTGAGCCGGCGCGCGGGCATTTCCGTGGGTGCGGTGACCTTCCATTTCGACGCGAAAGCCGATCTCGCCGCCGCCGTGGTGCAGCGCGGAACGGCCCTGACCCGCGGCGTCGCCGGCGACGCCGAGCGGCGCGGTGGCCGGGCCGTCGACACCGCCTCCGTCCAGCTGCTCGCCCTCGGCGCGCTGGTCGAGCGCGAGGCGGCCGTCCGGGCCGCGATCCGCCTCACCCAGGAGGGCGGGCGGTCCGGCCCGTCGTGGTGCGGCGCCTGGCTCCCGTCCTTCCAGGCGCTGCTCGAACAGGCCGCCGCGAAGGGGGAGCTGGCGCCGGGCGCCGAGCCCCGCCGGATCGCCGGGCTCGCCTGCCATCTGCTGTCCGGCACCGCCTGGCGCGTCCGGCGGCGGCCCACCGCCCTGCCCGGCCGCGCGCTGGAGGAGCTGCGCGAGCTGTGGCGGCTCGTGTGCCGGGGCGTGGTCGCGGAGCCGCACGCGGGACCTCCCGCCGCCGGTCCGATCGCGGTACCTCCCGGCGCCGGCGCGTACGGCGGGCTCCAGGCCGCTCTCCCGTACGGCGGTCGTCCGTCGTCCATCCCGCCGCAGGGCGGCCCCTGACCTCCCTGACCCCTGACCTCCCTGACCCCTTGCCCCTTACCGCTCCGACCGCCCCGACCGTCGCTCTTTCGCGGTCGGGGCTTTTCGTATGGGCGCGGAAAACGTCACCGGAATCCCTCGTACCGCATTTACGGCATTCGGCTCGCGGTGGTCCACGCGACTTTGACGAAATGCCGAAGTGGGGTCCGGGGGAACGCCGGGAAGTGCTTTTCCCGGGTCGGATTCCCTAGCCTCACCAGCATGTCGAAAACACCTTCCCCCATCACCAAGGCGGTCATTCCCGCGGCCGGTCTCGGCACCCGGTTCCTGCCGGTCACCAAGGCCACGCCGAAGGAGATGCTGCCGGTCGTCGACAAGCCCGCCATCCAGTACGTCGTCGAGGAGGCGGTCGCCGCCGGCATGGCGGACATCCTCATGGTCACCGGCCGCAACAAGCGGGCCCTGGAGGACCACTTCGACCGCAACCACGAGCTGGAGGAGGCCCTGGCCCGCCGGGGCGACCAGGACAAGCTGGACAGCGTCTGCGCCTCCACCGAACTGGCCGACATCCACTACGTGCGCCAGCGCGACCCGCTCGGCCTCGGGCACGCCGTCCTCTGCGCCGCCCCGCACGTCGGCGACGAGCCCTTCGCCGTGCTCCTGGCCGACGACCTCATCGACCCCCGCGACCCCCTCCTCGCCCGGATGACCGAGGTCCGCGAGCGCCACGGCGGCAGCGTCGTGGCCCTCATGGAGGTCGGCCCCGACCGCATCCACCAGTACGGATGCGCCGCCGTACGGCACCTGGCCGGCAGCGACGGCGTCCGCGTCACCGACCTGGTGGAGAAGCCCGCCCCCGGCACCGCGCCCAGCAACCTCGCCGTGATCGGGCGCTATCTGCTCGACCCGGAGATCTTCGACGAGCTGCGCCGCACCCGTCCGGGGCGGGGCGGCGAGATCCAGCTGACCGACGCGCTGCGCGGGCTCGTCGAGCGCGGCCGGCCCGTGCACGGCGTCGTCTTCGGCGGCCGCCGTTACGACACCGGCGACCGCGCCGAGTACCTCCAGGCCACCGTCCGTCTCGCCTGCGAGCGCGAGGACCTCGGGCCCGGATTCCGTACCTGGCTGCGGGACTTCGTCGGCGCGCAGGAGCTCGTGGGTGTCTGACCGGCCGCTTCGCCCGGCGGCGGGCGAGGGGGTGGGCGAGTGCGCAAGACCCGCAGTCGCCCGCCACCGGCCGCCCCGGGGCGGTGAGTTGCCAGAGTCGCGCCGGACGCCCACGTCCGATGCCAGTTACCGAACGGTAGTTACTTACTGTCCTTCTGGGTACGCCGAAGGAACCCGGCGCCCGGGCCACTCCCGGAAGGAGGTGAACCCATGAACCTGAACCTGAACCTCAGAAAACTCCCCACCCCCCTCGCGCACACCACCCCGATCGCCGACGCCGCCGGCGCGGTGGTCAGAGTGCCGACCACCAGCCTGCGGACCGCCGACTCGCCGCGGACCGTCGGACTCGACGAGGAGTACGCACGCACCCTGGCCACCGCCGAGGGTCCGTACCGGCCGCTCCTCGTCCACCGCGCCACCATGCGGGTCATCGACGGCACCCACCGGCTGCGCGCCGCACGGCTCCGCGGCCGGCACACCGTCGACGTCGTCTTCTTCGACGGCAGCGCCGAGGACGCCTTCGTCCTCTCCGTGGAGGCCAACATCCGCCACGGACGCCCCCTCACCCGCAGGGAGCGCACCACCGCCGCCCTGCGGATCCTCCGGACCCACCCGGACTGGTCCGACCGCTTCCTGGCCGACCGCACCGGGCTGTCCGCCCGGACCGTCGCCGCACTGCGCGCCCGGGCGACCGGGCCGACGGCGGTGGACGGCAGGATCGGCCGCGACGGCCGCATCCGGCCCCTGGACCCGGTGCGCGGCCGGGAGGCCGCGGCCCGGCTGCTCGCCGACCACCCCCAGGCGTCGCTCCGGGAGATCGCCCGGGCGGCCGGCATCGCCCCGTCGACCGTACGGGACGTCCGGCGCCGGATCGGCGAAGGCGCCGACCCGGTGCCCGCCGGCCAGCGGCGCGCCCGCCCCCCGCTCCACGACGGCGGCGCCCTGTCCGGCGTACCCGGAGGCACCGGCGTATCCGGTGGATCCGGCCTGCCCGGTGGGTCCGGTCCGACCGGTGGATCCGGGCCGGGCGACGAACCCGGGCCGCCCGGCGCGGCCGGTCAGCGGCTCGCCGCCCTGGTGCCCGCACTGTGCAAGGACCCGCTGC
Source organism: Streptomyces sp. NPDC007863 (assembly GCF_040633895.1). Lineage (NCBI taxonomy): Bacteria > Bacillati > Actinomycetota > Actinomycetes > Kitasatosporales > Streptomycetaceae > Streptomyces > Streptomyces sp. NPDC007863. The sequence continues at coordinate 420 of NZ_JBEYEI010000021.1, read as the reverse complement.
TTCGCCTCAGCGAGGCGGGCCGCCTCCTGCTGCGGATGCTGGACCTCCAGGTCAGCGCCCTGCGCCAGCGGGAACGGATCGTCGCCGCGGTCCCCCCGTACCGCGCCGAGACGGCGGCCGCCGCAGCCGCCCAGTGCGCGCGGGTCTGGCTGGAACTGTCGGAGGAGCTCCGCCGCCGGGGCTCCACGGAGTCCTCCGCCTGAACGCGCCGCGCACCAACCCGAGTTCCCCCTGATCTCCCACCCCCACCCCCCATCCCCCTGCTTCTTCGTGTTCGAAGGGCCGTCCTCCCCGCTCGGAGGGCCGTCCCCCCTGTGTGAAAGGACTGGTTGGTCATGTCGGTTGTCGAGAGTGCGCGTCCGGGTCCGGACGCGAGCGCGGCGGCGAGTGGTGGTGCCGGTGAGCCGGTGCCGGACAGGC